>JAYVTO010000277.1:0-8046 GCA_043788745.1 Acidobacteriaceae bacterium | reverse complement strand
CCGCCTTGAACGGTGGGTTTATAGCGGTGGTGGTGGCGGAGGGCCGCTCGCTTACGCTCGCGGTTCTTTGAGAGGAGCATTTTCCACGGGGTGCCGGCTGGTGCATCCGCTCCCGACGCGGCCCTTCGGGCCGCTTTGGTCGCGGCTCGGATTTGGTGCATTTCGCTTGGAAAATAGCCTCAGCAGCCGGGCGTTGGCATTCCCGGAGGGCGGGGTTATGGCGGCGGTGAGTGGCGTGGGGCCGCTCGCTTACGCTCGCGGTTCTTCGTGGGGTGCACTCGCTTTGTTTCGATCCGAATGACGCCGGTCCGGAGCAGCTAGCGCAACTTCCAGTATGTCCAACCGCACGCGATTGCCCCTGCCGTCTCGACTAGCAGCAACAAGGCAGCATAATGACCGGATCGCGAGTAGCGGCGTGACACGCGAGCAAGACAAGAGGCGGCCCCACGAGTGGGGCCGCCTGAGTGCTTACGCGTCGACCGATTAGAACGAGAATCGCGCGCCGAACTCGCCCGAGAACGAACGCGGAACAATCGTCCCCGCCGGCGTGATGAAGCCGTTTGGCGTTCCAAAGGTCGCCGACTTGATGTTGCCGACGAAGCGGTTGCCGTAGTTCGCGCGATTGGTTAGATCGAATGCCTGGAACAGCAGTTCGAGCCTTGCTTTCTCACCGAAACGAATCGTCTTCGAGAAGCGCGTATCCAACTGGAAGAACGCCTGACCGCGCAGACTGCTGGCACCGACCTGCGTGCAGGTGCCCGCGGCGATGCAGCTTTGTAGCTGTGTCGCCGTGAAGTCTTTCGTCGCCAGCAGATTGTCCGGCTGGCTTTTGAGGACGATTGCGTGGGTCGGGCCGTTGTTCGCGCCGAAGCCGAACACGTCGGTGATCCCCTGGGTTGCCAGGTACGGACGCGCAGACGCCGCCTGCATGACGGGCGCGAACTTGATGCCCCACGGCAAGTCGACGACGCCGGAAACAACCAGACGGTGGCGCTCGTCGTTCGGCCCCGGACCGAAGTCCTGCGGCGAGAAGATATTGAACGGATTGGTTGGCAGGCCGCCAAACGCGCCGACCACGGCCTGATAGCCGACCGCCTTCGACAGCGTGTAACTGGCGGTCGCGGCGAAGCGGCGCGACATCCGGCGGCGATACGACAGGTTAAGCCCGTCGTAGCGCGAACGCCCGATCGAGGAATCCATGCGGATCGGACCAAGCGGCGTCACACCCGCCGCGGCGAAGGCACTTGCAAAAACTCGCGTTCCAGTCGCCGGATTGATGGGATTGATATTCACCTGCTTCGATTCCCGGAGCGCCAGGCTGTGGACGTAATCCGCTTCGATGGCCTGGTTGCCGCTCAGCGTCCAGGTGTAGCCGATGTTTTCCTGTTGGACGTAGGGATTCCGATAGTTCGGATCGATGAGGCGGCCGGTGGCTCCGGCTGGCAATGACGTGCCCGCCGCGGGGATCGACGGCAGCTTGTCGACCAGGAACCGGAACTCCGACAGCGGACGGCCCGTGGTCGGCACGATGCTCGCTCTCGCGTCGCCGGGACCAGTGCTCGAGAGGTTGAGAGTTTGCGCGTACAGCACCGGGTTTGCTTGTTGGAGCGCGAACAGCGGAATGTTGATAAACGGCTGCCCGAAGTAAATACCGTATCCGCCGCGGACCACGTGGTTGCCCTTGCCGGTGAGATCCCACGCGAACCCAACACGCGGACTAAATGCGTTCCTGGTGTCCTGCGGAAGCCCGCCCGCAAAAGGACTGCCGGCTGCCTTCAGCGCAAGATAGGTTCGGCTGTTCGCGAGTTGGTCCTGTCCGAGCAGGTTGAAATCGCGGTCATAGCGAACCCCAAGCGAGAGAGTGACGCGGCGGGACAGTTTCCAGTCGTCGTGAAAATAGAGCCCCAACATCTTCCCCGCCAATTGGAAGTACGGACTGCCGGACGAGCCAGTAATCGTTTGGATCGCGCCGGGCGTCGAGAAGCCCTGCGGGTACTTCGCTTTGTCGGAGAGGATCTTGCTTGGCAGATCGATAAAGGTCGGCGTCACGGAGCCGTTGCTCACAAAGAAGCCGCCCAGCTTGGGTTGCCACAGGAAGTCGAAGCCGACTTTGAAGGTGTGCTTGCCTCGAGTGACCGCCAGGTCGTCGCGGAACTGCCACTTGCGCTGGTAGGACTGCTGCGGAACGTTCGGGTTGCGCCCGAACGCGATGGCGCCGGGGAAGACCGGCCAATAGCCGGTCTCCGCGGTATCGATCAAGTTGTTCCAATACTGGAAGCCCGCGGTGAACGCGTTCACGACCTTGGGTGACAAGACCGAGTTGATGGTGGCGTTGGCGAGAATCAACTGGTTCGTCGTGGTGTTTCCAGACGACAAGTCAGTGGTCTGCGTCACCTGGTCGTTTGTACCCTGGTTGTTCTGGTTGCTGTAGGAGACATTCACGGAGTGGTTCTCATTGAACCGGTGATCGAGCCGGCCGTTGTAGCGCCAGTCGAAATAGGGGGTCGGGATCGACGGAAACGGCTTCGCGCCGAGGAACTCGACCAGCTTCAATTCGGCGAAGGCTGCCGGCACGATGCTGATTTCGGTCTGTTCCCTGGTGCGTTCGAGCGCGAAGAACAGGAAGGTTTTGTCCTTCTTGACTGGACCGCCGATCGCGCCGCCGAACTGCTGGCGGCTGAACGCGCCTTTGGTCGATTCGAGCGCGTTGATCGTGTTCAGTGCCTGATCGCGGCCAAAAAAGAACAGCGCGCCGTGATACTGATTGGTGCCCGACTTTGTGATGACGTTCACGGCGGAGCCTTCTGAGCGGCCATTCACCGCGGAGAAGCGCTGCGTCGAGATGTTGAATTCCTGGACCGCCTCGAGCGGCAACTGCATCACCGGGCCGCCGACCGTGCCATCTTTGTTGTCGATGCCGTTTACCGTGATGTTGACGTTACGGCCAGTGGAGCCGTTGGTGGCGAACAGGCCGATGCGGTTCTTCGTTGGGTCGAAAGAGTTAACCTGCTGGACGCCGGGTGCGAGGATCGCGAGGTTCACGAAGTCGCGGCCGTTCAGCGGAAGATTCTGGACTTCGGAAGGCGTGATCGCGCGGCTGACGTCGGTCTTCTGGACGTCGACCAACGCAGCGCCCGCTGCTTCGACGTTGATAACTTCGGCCTGTTGACTCACAGAGAGCATCGCGTCAATGGTGGTGGTGCGGCCGACGGCGAGTTCTACTTTTTGAAACGCCGCTGTCGAAAAGCCTTTGTTCGACACGCGGACTTCATAGATGCCGGACGGCACCAGTTCAAAGCGGTAGGTGCCGTCCGCGCTTGCAGTTGCCGTACGAAGGTAGCCGGTGTCCTTGCCGGTCAGCTTGATCTCTGCGCCCGGCACGACGGCCGCGGTCTTGTCGGTGACGCGGCCTTCGAGCGTGGCGCTGGCTGTCGCTTGCGCGAATACGTTGGTGGCGAGCAAGCCGCAGAGCGCGGTCGCTTGGAGAAGTGCAATTCGAAGTCTGCTCATACACGATCCTTTTCCGGAGACCGCACCGCTTCGCGCTCACACGATTCCGCGATCCGAAATGCGAATGAACACACGACGGCCAGCCCCCCCTTTAACGGGTGGTGCGGCTACGAGTCCCCAACGGTTCTCGCACCGGTACTTCCTCTAAATGGCGTAAGTAACAGACCCAATCCGTCGCCCCGGCGACGGGTTCAACAATTGGTCACGAGCATAGCGCAGGCTCGTCACGAGGAGAGAGCCATTGTGGCGAGAGTGGCACGGGGGAGGGTGAATATCGAGCGGGCGGGGCGAGCGGTCCACGGTGGCGGCGGTGAGGGGCGAAATTGGTTAAGGAGATTCCAAAAGGAAACGGCGGGCCGCAAGGCCCGCCGTTTCCCATACTGCTTTGTGCTTCCGATTAGAAGCGGTACTGGACGCCCAGCTCGGCTGCGAAGCTCTTCGAAGCGTTCGCTGAACTCGGCGTGACGTAACCTTGCGGCAAACCGAAGCTGGCCGACCGGATACTCGCCTGGAAGTTGCCGCCGTAGTTGGCGCGGTTCGTCAGATCGAAAAACTGCGCGAGGAATTCGACCCTCTGCCGTTCTTTGAAGACGAACGCCTTGCTCACGCGGAGGTCGAGTTGGAAGAACTCCTGTCCGCGCTGGTTGTTGTAGGTCAGTTGCTTGAGCGAACCGTCGGCGATACCCGCACGGATGGCCGCGGCCGAGAGGCCTTTGGTTGCCGTCAGGTTGTCGGGCTGATTGGTGAAGACCACGGCGCGGGTGGTTCCGTTGCCGTTACCGGAGCCTCGCCAGTTGGTACCTTGTGTCGGATTCCAGGGGCGGGCACTGGCGGTCTGCATGATCGGCGCCAGTTGGATTCCGTAGGGCAGTTGGAAGATGCCCGAGAACACAACGCGGTGGCGCTCGTCGTTCGGGGCGGGGCCGAAGTCGCCCGGATCGAAGATGTTCGCCGGGTTCGACGCCGTGTTGCCGAAGGCGGCGGGTCCGCCGACGTAGGCCTTCGCCTGCGAAAGCACGTAGTTGGTGTTGATCGAGAAGCGCTTGGAGAGGCGGCGCTTATAGGTGATGTTCATCGCATCGTAGCGCGAACGGCCGATGGAGCTTTCGACGATGATCTGATTGAGCACCGGCAATTTCGCGGCGCGGAACAGCGCGTCGAACGGACGCGTATTGCCGACTTCCGGTCGCAACGGATTGATGTTCTGGCGCTTGCCTTCGCGGAGGCCGAGGATGTGAACATAGCTGACTTCGAGGCTATTCACGTTGTCGATCTGCCACTCGTAGCCGGCGTTGAACTGGTGGTTGTAGGGGTTGACGTACTGGGGATCGACCAAGCGGCCGACTGCGCCGTCGACGAGGGTCGTCTTTCCGGGAGGGATCACGGGAAGCGGGTCCACGCCGTAACGGAATAGCGAGAGCGCTTTTCCCGTGCTCGGCACGATACCGGCACCGGCGTCGCCGAAGCCTGCGCTGTTGATCGAGAGAGTTTGCGTGAAGACCGTGTCGTTCGCCTGCTGCAGCGCGAACAGCGGCAGGTTGATAAAGGTCTGTCCGAAGTAGATGCCCCATCCGGCGCGGAGGATGTGCTTGCCGCCGCCCGTAAGGTCATAGGCGAACCCAACGCGCGGGCTGAAGTTGTTGTAGTCGTTCTTCGGAACACCGGCAAAGGAGCTGCCGACGGCCTTCAACTGTTGATAGGTGCGTTCCTGTTCCTGCAGGTTGCCGCCATGAAGGTTGTAGTCCGCGTCCCAGCGAACGCCGAGGTTGACATTGAAGCGCTTGTTGACTTTGAAGTCATCCTGGAAATAGACGCCGAACATCTTGCCGTCTTTAATACCGAAGTACGAGTTGCCCGAAGAGGCGCTCATCGCAGTGACGGCACCCGGAGTGGCGAAACTCTGCGGATAGAGCGTCTTGTTCGTCGTAATCGTGCTGGGGTTGTCCTGGAACGTGAGGTTGAGCGTGATCGGCGTGGTGAAGAATCCGCCCAGCTTCGGCTCGTTCACAAAGTCCGCACCCATTTTGAAGGTGTGGCGACCCTTGTTGATCGAGATGTCGTCGCGGAACTGCCACTTGCGCTGGTAGCTCTGCTGTGGCACATTGCCGTTGGTGCCGAAGTTCACGGCCGGGAAGCTGACGCGCGGCGTGTACTTGGTCGCGTCGATCAGGTTATTCCAATACTGGTGGCCGAAGGTAAAGCTGTTGACGATGGTCGGCTTCAGGACGCTGTTGAGCGTCACGTTCGCCAGAATCAGTTGGTTCGTCGTGAAGTTACCGGCCGTGAGATCGTCGTTCTGCCCCGCTTGGTCGTTGTCACCCCGGTTGCCCTGCGAGTTGTAGCTGACGAAGACATTGTGCTTCTCGTTGAAGCGGTGGTCCAGGCGGCCGTTGTAGCGCTGATCGCGATAGGGGGTCGGGATCGAGGCGGAGGGGACCGCGCCGAACTGGGTGACGAGGCTGAGTTCCTTCAGGTTGTCCGCAGTCACGCCAATTGACGTGTTCTCGCGTTGACGCTCGATCGCGAAAAAGACGAAGGTCTTGTCCTTGATAATCGGCGCGCCAAAGCTGCCGCCGTACTGCTGGCGGCTGATGGGAGGCGTCGGGTTGCTGCCGTTGAGCACGTCGTTCGCGGTCAGCGACGTATCGCGGGCGTAGAGGAAGAGCGAACCGTGCAACTGGTTGGTGCCGCTTTTGGTGATGACGTTGACGGCTGCGCCTTCGCTGCGGCCGTTGGCGGCGGAGAAGCGCTGCGTCGAGATGTTGAATTCCTGGACGGCTTCGAGCGGCAACTGCATGACAGGTCCGCCGACGGTGTTGTCCTTGTTGTCAATGCCGTTCACGGTGATGTTGACGTTGCGTCCGGCCGAACCGTTGATACCGAAGATGCTGATGCGGTTCTTCGTCGGATCGTAGGAGTTCACCGGCTTGGCACCGGGGGCGAGGAACGCGAGGTTCGCAAAGTCGCGGCCGTTGAGCGGCAGGTTCTGGACTTCAGACGCCGTGATCGCGCGGCTGACGTCGGTCTTGGTCGTGTCGATGGTGCCGGCGACGGCTTCGACGGTGATAACTTCCGCCTGCGCGCTGACGGTCAACGTCGCGTCCGTGCGGGTGGTCTGTCCCACCGCGAGTTCGACGTTCAGGATCACCGACGTCGCGAAGCCTTTGCTCGACACGCGGACTTCATAGATGCCCGACTGAAGGAGGTCGAAGTTATACAGACCTTCGGAGCTCGTAGTCACGGTCCGAGTGAAGCCGGTGGCCTTGCTGCTTACTTTTACTTCCGCGCCGGGAATCGCCGCGCCCGATTTGTCGAGCACACGGCCCGCCACCGAGGCGGTGGCCGTAATCTGCGCGAACATATTTGTGCCCAGAAGCCCGAGTAGGGCGACGAGCGCGATTAACATGAAATGCTTTCGCATGTGTTTCCTTTCGATAACTGAGTTGGTTGGAGGGAACAGGGAAACCGAGGCCCCGAATGGAGCCGACGACGTCATGCGCGAGAGGATCGCGCGACCGTGCGTTAGAGTTTCCCTTAGTAAGATCACAACTGATGACTTTCGAGCCTATGCTCGCTGCCAGGTCCTGCCCGACCATTAACTACAGGCCGAACAGGGAATCCCTTTCCCCAAGGATCTAACCTAGCGTGGGCCTAGCGTAGCGCCGTTGCTGTAACTTGTCAACGAACAAACCTTCATGTAAATGAACCCTGCTGAGGGCGGTCTGAGTTGTTTTATATCAGGGACATGGGAGGGGTTCTGAATTTCACAAATCAGATTTTGGGAGCCGTCGCGCAGGCTTGTCATCCTGCGATTATTACAGAGCGTTCCTTGTGCGCGGTATCCCTCCAAGTGGTTCGGAGATATGGGGCCTCGGGAGGGAGCGGGGCGGAACGCCCAACGCTGGGGGCGATGCGGCGCGTGAGCCGGCTTCCAAAAACTGTAGGTTGCCGTGGGGCTTTGTTTCGGAATGGCGTATTTTTATGATGGTCGAGATTTTTTGAGGTCGGGGGGTCAAGTGACTTGATGTGTTACATGTGTAACGGTATGAAATGCTTCGAAACGAAGCCCGAATCGCTGATTGGCGGTGTCCGCTCGCTTACGGAACCGTGAAGAATTGACCTCTGCTCCTCTCGAAGAACCGCGAACGTTAGTGAGCGGATTTCGCCAGCACCGCCCCTCAGGCTCAGGGCACCCGACAACAACCCCGCCCCTCAGGCTGAGAGCACCCGCTCGCTTACGCTCGCGGTTCTTCGTTGGGTGGGGGGCTCGGGGCACCCGCTCGCTTACGCTCGCGGTTCTTCGTTGGGTGGGGGCTCGGTTACGGAACTGGGAAAAATCGCCCTCTGCTCCTCTCGAAGAACCGCGAACGTTAGTGAGCGGGCCCCCGACAACAACCCCGACCCTCAGGCCCAGGGCCCCCGACAACAACCCCGCCCCTCAGGCCCAGGGCCCCCGACAACAACCCCGCCCCTCAGGCTGAGAGCACCCGCTCGCTTACGCTCGCGGTTCTTCGTTGGGTGGGGGGCTCGGGGCAC
>JAYVTO010000276.1:0-24704 GCA_043788745.1 Acidobacteriaceae bacterium | reverse complement strand
GTTCCCCCACCTTTTCAAAACAGCCGCCCATTCCAATATCTGATCGCCCCGCTTCCCTCACTACCGGTCATCCCAAGGCCCTTACCGGCGGATTAGGGTCCTCTATTTCCTCTTGACATTTCCCCTTTTATTCGCCCATACTGGCAGTGCTATGGCATTGACAAAACGGCAGAAAGAAGTCCTCGACTTCCTCAGCACCTTCGTCGAGAAGAACGGCTACAGTCCCAGTTATGAGGAAATTGCCGCTGGCCTCAGCCTCGCCTCGCTCGCGACCGTGCACAAGCACGTCCTCGCGCTCGAATCGAAGCAGTATGTCCGACGCAGCTTTAACCAGAGCCGTTCGCTGGAGGTCGCCGCCAAGTACCACCAGGAACAACGTCGAGCCTCGGGACAGGGCAGCATGGAAGTGCCCCTGCTCGGACGAATCGCCGCCGGCGCGCCGGTCGAAGCCATCGCCGGACGCGACACGCTCGATTTCGCCGATTTCACCGGCGACCCCGGCACTTATGCGCTGCAAGTCCGTGGCGACTCCATGATCGAAGATCACATCTGCGATGGCGACTACGTGCTCGTTGAAAAGACCGCCCGCGTGCGCGAAGGCGATATCGTCGTGGCCCTGGTCGACGGCGTGGAGACGACCCTAAAGCGCTGGTATCTCGAGCCCGGCGAACGCGTTCGCCTACAGCCCGCTAATGCAGGCATGCAGCCGATTTACATCAATCGCGAGCAGCTCGAGATCCAGGGCAAAGTGCTGGCCGTCTTGCGCAAATACTAGAAATTGCCCGCTGTCGGCGCCCGCGAGAAGCTACAATAGAAGACTGTGGGCGTTCTAAAACGGATCATCTTCTGGGAGTATCCCCGGGCCGGCTGGCAGTATGACCTTATCGTCGCGCTGATTCTGGCCTTCATCTTCCTTACCCCCCGCGAGATCTTCCGCGATCAAGCCAAGGCATCGAATATCGTAATGCTGCCCGCCGACGGCGGATCAAACGTCTTCTGGCTAGAGGCCGATCTACTGGCTGGGGTACCTGAAGCTGGCCGCGTCCAGCGCGCCACCGAGCTCGTCCGGAACAAAGCGAAATCCCGCAAAGACATCGAGCGCGTAATACCGATTTTCGATGTCGAGGACGAGATCAAAGGATTCATGGCATATAGCAAGCAGGAGTAATGGGTTGCCCGGCAACCCGTACCTGCGTGAGGGATCAGTGCGTCTACTAGCTGCGATGGCTGTCAATTACTTACATCTCATAACGGCAACGGTCGCACTCGCGGCTTCGCCGCTCACCGATGCGGAATCGCTCGTCGCCGTCAACGCGCGCCTCGACAAAGGCGCCGCGCAGTTCCAGACCATGAGCGCCAAGATCGAATGGATCGATCACACGAAAGTCATCAATGAGGATAGCCGTCAAGCGGGCAACGTTCGCCTCAAGCGCGCCAAGACCCCGGGAGCGCCGGTCATTGGCCTCATCAGCTTCACTGAACCCGACGTCAAGACGGTATTGCTAAGCGGCCCGGAAGTGCAGATCTACTATCCGAAGATGAAGACCGTACAAGTCTGGGAACTCGGCCGCGAAGGTGATCTCTTCTTCCAGTTCGTGCTGCTCGGCTTCGGATCCACCTCCGCCGACCTCCGCCGCAACTACACCGTCCGTGTAGCAGGCAGCGAAATGATCGGCGACCGCAAGACCACCAAGCTCCAGCTAACAGCCAAAACCAAGCAAGTGCAGAAGTACATCACGTCGATTGATCTCTGGATCCCCGAGGATTCCGGCCATCCGATTCAAGAAGTTCTGCGCGAGACTTCAGGCGATACCAAAACCATCCGGTATAGCCAAATACAGATGAACACACCTTTGACCGATAAGCAATTGACGATTGAGATGCCGCCCGGAGTCAAGAAGGAATACCCTCAGCGGGCGAAGTAGTTGCTGGTAAGCTAAGCCGTCTACAAGATGGCAGACAGTGACGCAGCGTGAGTCGAGTAACAGGACCCGCACCGGGTTCGAGTGAGGAGCGGATGGCGCGGTGACCGTAGTCGAAGAACGAAGCCAGGGCGGTACAGCCCCCGACGGTGCCACGAAACCACCGGAGCCCAAGACCGTCTCCCGATTCGTCTATCTCGATTGGCTGCGCGGCGCGGCCGCCGTCATTATGATGACGGGCCATACCTTCCACAGCTTTGCCGCCGACCGCCAAGGCTCCTGGTACGTTCTCTCCCAATTCTTCGGCGGAATGGCCCCTGCCACCTTCCTCTTTCTGGCCGGCATCACCTATTCGCTCGGCATGGAGCGCAGCGAACGCCAATCCATCAGCCCCTGGCAGAAGATTGCCGCCGCCCTCGGCCGCGCCCGCTACCTATTCGTCATCGCGATGCTCTTCCGCGTGCAAGTCTGGCTCTCCGGATGGCCAGGCTCGCCCGCCAAGGATCTTCTCAAAGTCGACATCCTCAACTGCATGGGCTTCGCGATGGCCATGCTCGCCGGCTTTGCCGTCCTCAAGTCCCAGCAACGGACACGCTACGCATCGATCGCCGGGTTGCTCATCGCGGCCGCATCGCCGTTCGTCTCGATGATCCCCTGGGACGCCGCGCCGTGGCTGCTCCGCGCCTACCTTGAGCCCAACAGCGCCTCCTTCAGTTTCTTCCCTTGGGCTTTGTTCCTTGCCTTCGGAATTGCGGCTGGCGGAATTGTGTCTTGCGTCCGCGCCGAACAAACTGCCAACATGCTCCAGTGGGCCGCTCTCGCCGGACTCGGGCTCATAATAACCGCGCAGTATTTTTCCAACTTGCCCTACTCCCTCTATTACGGCAAGAGTGAGTTCTGGCTGAATAGCCCCGGCTTGCCGCTCATCAAGCTTGGCGTTGTTCTCGTCTGGGCCGCCCTCGCCTTTGTCTGGAACCATTACGGCACGAATCCCGCAGCCTGGAGCTGGGTCCGCCAACTCGGCACCTCATCTCTCCTCGTCTATTGGGTCCACATCGAACTTGTCTACGGCCGTTGGCTCGGCCTCTGGAAAGAACGTCTGCCGGATTGGGCCTGCGCCCTCATGACCCTGTCCGTCGTTGCCTCGATGGTCCTGCTGGCATGGGCCAAAGATCGCTACTACCCCGGTCTTCGCAAGCAATTCGTCCGTTAGCCCGCGTCCAGCAATCTTCCTCATCAAGCTTGACAGCAAGAAGAAAAGGGCCCGGGATTTCTCCCGGGCCCTTGCCACTTCGCGAACGCACGAATCGTTCGCGATTGTTTCTGCCAGTCTTAGCGGGCCGCCTTCTTGCGAAGACGCGCCGCGCCCAGCGCCAGGAATCCGAGGCCAATCATCCCCATCGTCGCCGGCTCCGGAACAGCGCTGTCGTTGGCGGTAACGCTGCGCAGCAGCACGCTGCTTACCGCCGAACCCGGCGTGTTCGATGTGATCGTGAAGAACTTGAACGACGTCGTGTAGGTCTGCGTCTGCACAAAGTTGCTGCTGTTCGTGCCGATTCCCGTGCCGAGCAGCGTATACGTGCCGCCCTGCTGATTCGAACCGAACACGCGGAAGCCTTCGTTCGGATCCAGGCTGTCGATGGTGAACGCAACGTTGACGAAGTTGATTCCCGTCAGATTGATCTGCAACCCATTCATGCCGCGAATTTCAGCGTCCGTGAAGCCGCCCTGCGTGTCATAGATTCCGAGCCCGTGCTCCAACGGCGGCATGGCCGCAGCCCCTTCGTTCTTCCAGCCGAGAAACGCACCGAGCGTCGGTGTGCCCGTAAAAGTTCCACCAACCGCAATGCTGTTCGGCAGGTTGCTAAAGACCAGCGAACTGGCGACCAACGTGTTGATTCCGTTGTTGGCGGTGAACGTCTTCACGTTCGTGTTTCCCGGAACCGCAGTGCCGGTCGGACCAACTGCCGCCGGGAAAAAGCTATTAGACCAGGTGATGGGTGCGGCCAGGCAACTGCCGGCCACGGAGGCCATCACAAACGTGAAAGCGAGTAATTTCTTCATGGTAAGTAGGGCCCTCCAGGCCGCGAACTCCGGCCCGAATCTGCCCCCAAGGAGTCATTTCAAGTCCGGCTCGCACCCCTTTTTCTTAGTGCGTTGTAACGTTTTTACAGGCTGGAGTGCGAGCTTCCTATGGCGCAGTCGGGCTAGTCAGTACCAAAGCCTCGCTAGTCCCATGCCCCGATTTCGTACTGCCCGACGCCGGAGTATTTTGGCACGCGTAACCGACCGCCACCACCGTATACTTGAAAGAACTCTCTGGTTTGAATGTGATACTTGATTAGAAACTGCTGTCAGCTTCCAAAACTTCGCCAAACGAAGGTACTCCTCGTGGCCCTTCTGGCCGCGTCCGTTGCCTCTTGTGATCGCGCGATGTCGAACCCCGCCGCGCCGCAGCCTACTGCCACGCAGGAGCAGCCGGCGAGCGCCGTACCTCGCGCCCGCGACGCCGATGACGCCGGCCGCTTTCTTGCTGGTCTCCCCGGAAGGGAAGGCAGCGCTTTCGCCGCGTACGAAAAGACGGACGCATGGAAGCTCCATCGCGCGGAACTCGACAAGGCCTGGTCGAACATGGAAGCCACCACGATTCCCGCGATGCGCGAGTTCCAGAAGAAGGAGCTCAGCGCCCCACTGATCGAATCCTCAACGGTCTTCTATCCCTTTAGCGGACCAGACGCGCTGGTTCTCGCTGTCTTCTTCCCGAAGAACCCCACCTACGTGATGGTCGGCCTGGAGCCGCCGGGAACCCTGCCGACCGCCAAGCAACTCGAGAAGAAAGACCTCGCCGCAACGTTAGGTGCGGTCCGCGAAACAGTGTATTCCGAACTGCATCGCAGCTTCTTTATCACCCGCCAAATGGACAGTCATTTCCGCGGGCAGGTCACCGACGGATTGTTCTCGCCCATCCTCCAATTGATGGTTCGCATGAATCAAACCATCCTCGGCTATCGCTACGTCCGCATCGACGACAACGGCGACATCGTCGAGCGAAAGCCCGACTACGTCTCCCCCACGGGCACCATCTACAAAGGCGTTGAGGTCGAATTCACGACCGGATCCAGCACCATGGTGCAGAAGCTCTATTACTTCTCCATCAACCTATCGGATCAGCGATTGAAAGTGAACAAGCCCTTCGCTGCCTTCATGGCAAAGCAGAAGGGCCTCTCCAGCTACTTCAAGGCGACGTCCTACATGACGCACCGCAAAGACTTCTCCGTCATTCGCGATCAAGTCCTCGCCGCCAGCACGGCGATCCTCGAAGACGACTCCGGAATTCCATACAAGTACCTCTCCTCCGCGCCTTGGAGCGTCAAGTTGTTCGGCGAATTCGATCACCCGTATGGCAGCTTCCGCTGGCTCGAGCAGAAAGACTTGAAGCAGGCCTACGCGACGATGAACCCCACGCCGCTGCAGTTCAAAATCGGCTACGGATTCTCAAAGGCCCCATCTAATCTGCTGCTCGCCACCCGCAAGCCGTAAAGGCACAAGCGTGACCTGCAAACGCTGCCGCGTGAAGATGAAGGAGCTAAAAGGCCACATCTATCACGGGAAGCGAAAGTGGAAGTGCCCCAAGTGCGCGCGCGTCAAAATGCAGAAGCCGAAGTAGGCGGTATCTCTGTCGCATACGCAACGGTTTCAGCGTGTGAGGATGGATTGCTCTTGTTCATGCCCGTCCCTTACGGCCGTCGGCCACACCTCTACCGTCGCGGCTCGATCTGCACCAGATCCGCCTTCTCTGCAACCGGAGTCCTCTTCGATGGCGGCGTCAGCAGCCGCCCCGGCAGTTTCGAAAAGTATACGGCCTTCTCCACCCAGGGCAGCAAATGCCGCACCCATTTTCCATGCAGCAATAGACTCCCGGCCACCAGCACCGGATGCGGAATCGTGGTGCAGCACCGCGCGCACATGTCGATCTCGCCCGCGCGGCCCGCCGTATGCATCCGGCGCAACTCGCGCATGCCGTCCGAATTCATGATCTCCGCGAGCGGCTGCTCCCCGATTTTGCCAATCGGCTTACCGTCCAGGTTGTAACTCTGGCAGCACGGATACACATCGCCGTTGTGCTTCACATACATCGGACCGCGCCACAGGTAATGGCACGGATACTTCCAGTCCGATGCCGGATGCCCCGCCGCCGGCTGCAACACATCCGTCTCATCGCTCTTGATCCGAATCAGGTCGATACCGGGCACGCCACGCCAAAAGCGTTCGAACTCTTCGACCTCGTTCCAGTTCCGCTCCATGCGCACCATCTGCACGACCACTTGCAGCGACGTTCCGCGCGCCTGCTTGCGCTCGCAGAAACGCACGAAGTTATCGCGCACTTTCTCGAATTTCGCGCCCTTGCGGTAAAACTCGAACGACTCCTTCGTCGAACCGTCGAAGCTCAGCGTAAGGTGCGCCAGCTTTGAATCGAGAATGCGATCGATGGCCTTGTCGTCGAGCAGCGTTCCATTGGTCGACAACAACGTCGAAACGCCGTGCTGCTCGCAGTACGCAATCCGGTCGAAGATCGCCCGATCCAGTAAAGGTTCGCCCAGCCCGATCAGCATCATGTGTTCCGCCGTCGCGCCGGATTCCTTCACCAGGGTCTCGAAGACGCCGTCCGGCATGTCTTCCTTCGGCTGCTCGTGTGCCTCGCGCGGACACATAGGGCAATACAGATTACACTTTGCGGTCGTCTCCACAATGTACTCAACCGGAAGCGCAGGCACACGTTCGCTGTGTGAGATATATGACCACAACAACTTTGCGCGATTCCAAGCCCGCATGGAGGGAGACTGCCTCTTTCATTGTAGCGGCTGCCTTCGAAGTGGCATCGAATAGGGGTGCAGGAACGAGTACAACTTCTCAACAACGCAACGCCCCGCGCCGGAGGCGAGTACGTCCTCTACTGGTCACAAATGAATCGCCGCGTGGAATCGAACCACGCCCTGAATTACGCCGTCGACCTCGCCAACCGCAATCATCTGCCCGTCCTTTTCTACGAAGGCCTCACCTGCAGCTACCCCTTCGCGAACGATCGTCTGCACGCCTTCCTGCTGCAAGGCGTTCCCGAAACTGCCCGCCGCCTTGAGCACTTGGGCATCGGCTACGTCTTCTATCTTCGGAAAACCAAGCGCGATTCGAACACGACGTTCTACGAACTTGCGAAACGCGCTTTCGCCGTCGTCACCGACGACTACCCTACTTTCATCGCGCGAACGCATAACGCCTCCGTACCGCAAAACCTCGACGTGCCTTTCTACGCCGTCGACTCCAGTTGCGTCGTGCCGATGAGCAAGTTCGACAAACGCGAGTACGCGGCTTACACCATCCGCCCGAAAATCCAGCGCGTGCTGCCGCAGTACCTCCAGTCCATCGCCACCGGCCGGCCGGAGCGAAAATGGACCGCGCCTCTCCCCGCGTTCCACACTCGCGTTACGCCGGACGCTATTCCCGCCCTCATCGCCGAATGCGAGATCGACCACTCCGTCGCCCCCTCGCTTACTTTCGAGGGCGGACGCCTCGCTGCCGAGCGCGCGCTCGGCCACTTTCTCGAGAAGAATCTCCGCCGCTACGCCAATAGCCGAAACGAACCCTGCGAGCACGCGACTAGCGGCATGAGCGCCTATCTCCACTTCGGCCACATCTCCGCCCTCGAAGTCGCCGTCGCCGTTCGCGACGTCGCCGAGCACGACAAGCTGATCGCTACCGAGTATCTCGAAGAACTGATCGTGTGCCGCGAACTCGCCTTCAATTTCGCGCGCTTCAGCCCGAACTACGATTCGCTCGACTGCCTCCCCGATTGGACCCGCAAAACCCTCAACAAACACGCCGCGGACCCCCGCGAGTGGATCTACACCCAAGCTCAGTTCGCCACAGCCCAAACCCACGACCCGCTCTGGAACGCCACGCAGCGCGAACTCCTCCTCCGCGGCGTCATCCATGGCTACTACCGCATGTACTGGGGCAAGAAGATCATCGAATGGAGCGCCTCGCACGAAGAGGCCCTCTCCACCATGCTCTTCCTCCATGACAAGTACGCTCTGGACGGGCGCGACCCCAACACCTACACCAACATCCTCTGGTGTTTCGGACTCCATGACCGGCCCTGGGGAGAACGCTCCATCTTCGGCATGGTGCGCTATATGGGCCTTGACGGAATGAAACGCAAGACGCACGTCGACGCCTACCTCCGCGAAATCGAATTTCTCGAACGCACCGGCAAGGATCCCTTCCGTGTCCCACTGCTGGCGGAACGGCGAACAGCGTAGAATAGTCCTCTGCCATGCAAATTACCCTCACCGGAGCCACCGGATTTGTTGGCAACGGTCTCGTTGCCCGCTTCGAGGCCGCTGGACACAAGCTCCACCTGCTCGCGCGCAAGCCTCATGCCTCCATCCCGACTTCGATCTGGGACGCGACAAAAGCCGCACCCGCCGAAGCTTTCGCCAACGCCGATGCCGTTATCCACCTGGCCGGCGAACCCGTCTCCCAACGCTGGAACGCCGCCGTCAAGGAACGCATCCGCAACTCCCGAACCGAAGGCACGCGCCACATCGTCGACGCCATCGGCCGCATGTCGAAGAAACCCTCCGTGCTCATCTCCGCTTCGGCAGTCGGCTACTACGGCTCTCGCGGCGACGAAGTCCTCACCGAATCCTCGAAACCGGCCAGCGACTTCCTGGGCGATGTCTGCGTCGGGTGGGAACGCGAAGCTCTTCGGGCCAAAACGATGGGCGTCCGCGTCGTACTTCCACGCATCAGTCTGGTTCTCGGAAAAGAAGGCGGAGCGCTCGCGAAAATGCTCCCGCCCTTCAAAGCCGGCCTCGGCGGCACGCTCGGCGCCGGGACGCAGTGGATGGCGTGGATCCACCTCGACGATCTCATTGGCCTCATGGAATTCGCGCTCAAAACACCAACGCTAGAAGGCCCCGTCAACGCCGCCGCCCCGAACCCCGTCCGCAACACCGAGTTCACGCGCCAACTCGCGAAAGCCGTCCATCGTCCCGCGCTCTTTCCTGTCCCCGAATTTGCGTTGAAACTCCTGTTTGGGGAAATGGCCCGCATCGTCATCGCCAGCCAAAGAGTGATTCCCCAAGCCGCTGAAAAAGCCGGTTTCACTTTCGAATATCCCGAACTCCCCGAAGCTCTCCGCGCCGTCCTGGCCTAGTCCAGCCAACTCTGCGGCACCAAATCCGGATTCTCTAACCGCGACGGTCTTATTCCCCCCCCGGCCCGAGGCGTCAAATCGTAGCCGATCCGCATTGCCGCCGGCCGACTGAACCCCTATACCCCGGTGCCGCATTCACCCATACTGAACTGAGCGCCCATCATGACTCGCACCTTCATCCTCCTCGCACTCCCACTGCTCGCGACCGCCCAAACCAAAACCATCTCCCGCACCATCCTCCACGACAAAATCGCCGGAGGCTGGGCCGGCCAGATGATCGGAGTCTCCTTCGGAGCGCCCACCGAATTCCGCTCCAACGGCAAAATCAACGAAGCCGAACTCCCCAAGTGGACCCCCGATCGCGTCGCAGAATCTCTCAATCAGGACGACCTATACGTCGACATGACCTTCGCCAAAGTCATCGACGACAACGGCCTCAATGCCACCAGCGAAGACTTCGGCGAAATGCTCAAAGCCGCCGGGTATCCTCTCTGGCACGCCAACTTATCCGCCCGCCGCAACCTCCGCCGCGGCGTCTCCGCCAAACTCACCGGAACTCCCAAGTACAACTCGCACGCGAACGACATCGACTTCCAGATCGAAGCCGACTTCATCGGCCTCATGGCTCCCGGTCTCTATCAGGCCTCGAACAAGATCGCGGAACAAGCCGGCCGCGTCATGAACTCCGGCGACGGCCTCTACGGCGGCATGTTCGTCTCCTGCATGTACGCCGCCGCCTTCTTCGAACGGGATCCGCGCAAAGTCGTCGAAACCGGCCTCGCATGCATTCCCGCGCAAAGCCCCTACGCCAAGCTGATTTCCGACGTTCTCGCGTGGCACACGCAGAACCCACGTGACTGGCGCAAAGTGTGGCAGTTGCTCGAACAGAAATGGGACATCCGCGACCCCTGCCCCTCCGGAGCGCTCCTGCCCTTCAACATCGACGCGAAACTCAACGGCGGCTACGTCGTCTTAGGTCTGCTCTACGGCGAAAGCGACTTCGGCAAGACCATTGAAATCGCCACTCGCGCCGGGCAGGACTCCGACTGCAATCCGGCAACCGCCGGCGGAATCTTGGGCGTCATCCTCGGCTACAAGAAGATTCCGGAAGAATGGAAGTCCGGTATCCCCGCCATCGCCAATCAGAAATTCCGCTTCACCGAGTTCACCTTCGACACGATCGTCGCGTCCACCGAGAAGCGCGCCGAAGCACTTGTGAAAGCCAACGGAGGCCGCGCCGACGAAGAAGTTCTTACCGTCAAAATCCAAACGCCCAAGGCGCCCAAGCTCGACATCTGGGACAACTACGGCAGTCCCGTAGAACGCATCTCCGCCTTCGACCGCCGCTGGAAGTTCACCGGACCCTGGACCGATCAGCGACTCGGCAAGCAAGCCAACCGCTTTGGCTCCGACGCCGAAGTGAAGTTCAAAGGCACCGGAGCGATCGTGGTCGGCGGCCTCTATACCAATGGAGGCAAAATCGAAATCATCCTCGACGGAGCTTTAGCCGGAACCGGCGACGCCTTCTCCGACGACCTGGGCAACAAAAACACGGAAGCTCTCTGGCATAAATTCGGCCTGAAGAACGGCGAACATACCATCCGAGTAATAGTTAAAGGAGAGCCCCAAGACAAGTCGGCGGGCTCGATGGTGTCGATAGAAGATCTGGTGGTGTTCCGGCAGTAAAGGACAAGCCTGCGCGCAGGTTGTACAGCCAGGAGACTGGGCCGTGGAATCGGATTGGGTCACTACTTGTGCCGCAGTAGCAAATCCAGCGCAGCCCGTACTTCGATTTGAACGGCCGCTATCTGAGCGCCACCGATTCGGAATCCATTGCCTCGACCGCCAGTGCGCTTGCTCGCCGTCTACTTCACCGACTCAATGGCCTGAATCTTATGCTTCAGCATTACGTTGATCACGTTGATCATTTCGCTGAGCGGGACGCCCTTCTCCGCGGCGCGCTCCGCCAGGTAGTGCTGGACGTCGGCGTCGAGATAGATCGGCAAACGTATTTCCGCGTCGGGCCGATAGAATTTTCCTTGCTCACCCTTATTGAAATCGTATTCTGGTTTCATTACGCTTCCTCGGTAGATCCATCGTGGCTACCTAACTTTAAATCGTAGTCCGCAATTTCCATTCGCCTTTCATGCCCCGCGCCGCCGGCCTCCGGACGCCGCTTCCGCCTGACCCGGAACGATGCCCAGCGCTGAACCATCATACGGGCAGTGCTCATACTCGAACGGATGCTTCCGCTTGCACACCGGGCAATGCTTCTTCAACTCCGGCAGCGGGTGGATGGCTTTTGACCCCAACCACTGCTCGCGCATCGCAAGATGCTCCTTCGTAACCGGCTGCCCGGCCTTCTCAAACGTCACCAACTCGAGCCCCGGAGACTCCGTCAGCGCCATCTCGACATCTTTCTTGCCGCCGCGGCTCTCGACCTTCAGCTTCACTTTGTCGCCGGGCTTGTGGCCGTCCAGCCACTTCGCGAGTTCGTCGTCCGTCTTGAACGCCTTTCCCTCGAACTCTAGAATCTTATCGCCGCGATCAAGCCCGGCCGCGTATGCCGGCGAATCTCGAACCACCGCGTCCGTGATCTCCACACCGTCCTTCGCGATGTTGTACCGCACCCCAAGCCACACGTGATTACCCGGACGCTTGCGCACGGCTAAACCCGCCTTCGCCAGCAGCCCCTGAAAGTCGATCGGCTCTTTCCCCGCGATGTGCCGCCGGAAGATGTCCGCCGCAAATGCCCGGTCGCCCGTCGCGTTTCCCAGCGCCGTCTGCAAGTCCTCGAGCGTGTACGCCTTCTGCACGTCGCCATGATCTTTCCACATTTGCCGCATCCAGTCGTCCAGGCTCTTGCCGGGGAACTTCGTGCGCATCGAAAGATCCACGCCCAACGCAATCGCCGCGCCGTACGTGTAGTACGAGATGAACGTGTTCTGCCGGTTCACCGGCTCATTGGCCGTCGCCGCATCGACGAACGGAGCCTGCCGCGCCATCTCCACCGCGCTCAAAACCAGCCGGCCGGGATCCGTCAGGACGCTGTTCACCATGAACCCCATTCCCGCCGCAAACCGGTCGATGCTGCTCAGCCCCGCTCGCTTCAGGATCAATGTCCCGTAGTAGCTTGTAAAGCCTTCGGCGAACCAAAGCTCGCCGGACATGTTGGCGCGCTCAAAATCGAACGGCTCCAGCGCCTTCGGCCGGATACGCTCCACGTTCCACGCATGCACAAACTCATGCGATACCGTCCCGATGCTCTGCGTCGCGCTCTGCTTCAACGATCCCGTCCCGCTGATCACTGTCGAGTTGCGGTGCTCCATCCCGTCGCCCGACGCGTAGGGAAGATAGTCGATCAAAAACGTGTATTTGCCGCCCTCGAATTGCGGAAAGCTTCCGAAAACACCTTCCGCCTCCGTGACCACTGCTTTCGCCATGTTCGCGTAGGCCGCAGCTTCCTCCTTGGTCCCCTTATGGTGCAGTGCGATTCCGAACTTGCGGTCGCCCACCGTCCACTCGTTGACATCGTGCGCGCTTAGCTCGACGGGGCTGTCCATCATCATGTCGACATTCGACGACGTGTACGAACCATCTACGGCGGGTATCAGTTGTGTCGCGGCCTTCCAGTTGGAGCCCTCCGGGACCTTGAACCGGAAGCTGACCGGCAGTTTCTCCATCCCGTGCGCCCACACGAACGTCGCCGGCATGTTCAAGTGCGCGTGCGTCTCGTCGATCCCGTTGTACGTCCCGTCCGCCCGGTCGCCGAAGACCGTATACTCGACTACCACCGTGCCTTTGTGCCCGGACACCTTCCAGGAGTAAGGATCCGTGCGGGTCACAGTCAGCGGATGCCCCTCGCCGTCCGTGATCTTCACGCCATACACGTTCTTCGCAAACTCGTGGAGCGCGTACCGCCCCGGAGAAGACCGGCTCATCACCACCTCAAGCACCGGCTGCTTCACCCCAGTGAACGTAGCCCGCACCTCGGCCTCATGGTGCGCCGCATTCGGAAACTCGACCTCGTAGCGGATCGGAGCCTGCTGTGCTGTCATCGCCTGAACGCCGGCAAAGAAAATAAGAAAGAGAAGGGGGAGTTTCACCATTTACTCCATGAAATCGGTTGGATTAGCCTCGCTCGTGGGCAGCGCGACGCCGTGTGGACGAGTCTACCAGACTCAAGTTTTTCGACGCGCTCATGCATCGTTAGCTCATCAGATTCTTAGCCACAAACCATACGTTCGCCGGCCGTTCCGCGAGCCGCCGCATGTACCACGGGAACCAGTAATCCCCATAGGCAACCAGGACCCGCGAGTCGTGTCCATCCCGCACTAACCGCATCTGCTCGCCCGTCTGGATCCCGTACAGCATCGTGAACGCGTACGATTTCTTCGCGTGCCCCAACGCCGCAATCCGCGCGATGAGAGCCTTGTCGTGGGTCGCGATCGCCGTCCGGCACCCCGCGTCGAGCATCTTGCGGGTCAACGCGAAGTAGTTCTCATCGACGTCGGACTTCTTCGGAAACGCAATCTCGGCCGGCTCTTTGTAAGCGCCCTTCACCAGCCGGATCGCCGGCTTCATCGGCAACAGCGATGCCAGGTCGTCGTCCGTGCGATACAAGTACGCCTGTAGGCAGATGCCGACATTGTTGAACTTCGAGAGCGCCCGGCGATACAGCGCGAGCGTCGAGTCGACGTATTGGCTGTACTCCATGTCCACCCAAACGACATTGGACGCCGCCTTCACCACCTGCTCGAGATTCGCGTAGCAGAACTCCAGATCGAGATCGAGCCCCATCTGCGTCAGCTTCACCGACACTTCGGTCTTAAGCCCCTGCGCCTTCGCGCGCTCCAGCGCCTCGACATAGTGATCGGTAACGGCAGTCGCCTCAGCACGGTCCTTCACGTTCTCGCCAAGCTTCGTGAACACCGTGCCAATGCCCGAAGCCTCAAGACCATGCGCAACGGATAGAGCATCCGAAAGCTCTTCCCCCGGCATGAACTTGCGCACCGCGCGTTTGACAAACGGCCACCTCGTCGCATGCTCGCGCAGCCAAATACTCTGCGAACCAGCCAGCAACGCGCTTCTCATCAATGCCATGAGACTTATGGTAAGACAACCAGTACGATCCTGCGCGAGTCGAGCAGAAGTAGCCGAACGCGCACCAAGCGGCTGTCGAAAAATACGTGAAATGCGCGGCTGCTCGATTTCTCGCCCGAAAAAGCACGCGGCTATCTTTATTTCGCGCAGAATGAGAGTGTTACAGGCTTGGAGGAGCCGAGGGTGGGATTATAGGCTTGCGAAAAAAATGTCCGGTGATACGATCCTGGCGTGAAGAGTTTATTCCGCACAACAATTCTTGCCACCCTCGGATACATTACATCGGCTCCGAATACTGCGTTTGCCTGCACACTTTGCGACTATGCGGGAACGTCGGGCACCTATGTGTAGGTCGGCGGCTGCATTATCATCAATAGTGTGACGTTATGCGCCGACGGTGTGTGTGTTACGTCAAACTATCTTTGCCCGCCCACTCCGGATGCTCCGGCTGTTGCGGAATCGGATACGTCCTGCAATTGCTGAGATTGCAGCCGGCTCTAAAAAGAGACGAAGCGAGGTAAATATATGCTCAAGAGATCTGCTTTGTGGACGACATTTCTTGCCTGGTCCGCTATCCAATGCATAGGTGACACTCATCAAACCGGCAAACTGGAATGGAGGCCCTCCTACAAGACATTCCAGTGCGACTCGGCGATCACAATCAACGTGTCGTGGAGCGGCAGCAACGATCCCGATGTGATGTTTGGAATCGAAGCGGACGCGAGCCTCGGTCAGGACACGCAGATTGCTGTTGGTTCGGTACTGCCGTGGTCGGTTGATCAGTCGAGTTCAAAGACATTCGCGAATGTTCCCGAGCGCCTTACCGAAGTTGCAGCCTGCGTTTATCGCGTGGATGCCGTTGGCGGCAGTGGCCGCAGAATCGCTATTCACGCCAGGATGGCCTCAAATAAGCGAGTGATATTCGCAATTAATGGCCAAACGTCGGCAGACTTTGTCGTCAACAATGGCGCTGTGGTTTATGGTGGAAAGTGGTGGAAAGATACTGACGGACCGCGGCCCGTTGCACGCTCTAAAAGGTCTGGCTGCGATCTATTCGAAGGGCTTCGATTCGAAACAGGAAATTAGCAGTGATGGCAATGGCCGATACTTTATCATGCCCGTGGGGTTCCGAAATCACGTCATCGAACAGCCGGAACTTCCGTTTGCGAGTAGTACGGGAGTCGATTGTTGCAAAGCCGGGAAAATGGCGACGCTTCGCGTTCGCGTGGGACCCGAAGGAAGAATCGCAGTTGCCGATGTGGGCACCGTTCCGGCCCAAATGACCTCTCGGATCATCGCGCTCGTCGAATCCATGCGATGCAAACCGTTCGTAATGAACGGTGTTTCTCAGTTCGCGGAGGGCTTCCTTTACGCTGTGGATTGAGGAATCGGGTCGAATCTCATTACTTCATTAACGGCCCGGAGAGCGGGTGCCCTTCGATAGCGGAGTGGACGCCGGGTTTGCGGAAAAGCCTCCGCACGCTTGCGACGAGGACGGCGCGTTCCCCCGCGGCCCAGACCGCAATCCGGCACATTCACAAGACGCCGCGAGTGCGAAAAATACGAATCCCTCTTAGGAGTTACACGCGAAACAACCAGCTCACCGCCGCTAGTCGCCCTTCGCCGCCGACTTCTTCGCCGCCGCCGGACCGCCACCCGCCGTATACAGCGTCAACGTTCCCGCACTCGCTGGTGACATCGCAAACGTCGTGCCCGCGGGCAACGCCACTGGCGACTGGTAGTAGTACGTCCGCGCAAACGACCGCTTGTACTTGAACACCCAAATGATCGGCTCGATCGAGCCATCCGGCCTCTCCGCCACAACCTGGAACGACGCGCCATCCCGCAACCCGCTTGGCCGCACGGCCACCAGCCTCGCCGGAGCCGCCAACTTCAGATCTTTCGACACCACCATCTCCGAAGTGCCCGCGGGCCGCGCCGCTGGATCCCTGGGATACGTCGGCTTCTTCGTCGGCAGCAGATTCGCGTCCCCTTCTGGAGCGCCACCCTCCACCCACGCCGCAATCGTCGAAATCTCTTCCTGCGTCAGCGCGTTGTCGTGCTTGAACTCCCCGAAACCCTTCAGCGCGCCCCACGGCGGCATCCGGCGTTCGAGAACTTCTTCCTTGATCGCCTTCGCCCAAGGACGCGCTTCCTCGTACGTCAACAACGACATTGGCGTCTTGCCACCGTCATAGTGGCAAGACGCGCAACGTTTATAGATGATCCGCGAGATCTCCCGCGTATACGTGATCTTCGTCGTAATCACATCGTGCGCGTGCAGCGTCGTCAGACTCACGAGAAGGGCACAAAGTATACGCATAAGACCAGTATCCGCCTATTCGCCGCGAGGCGGCTGGCGCTGATAGAAGTTCCGGCTATTGACACGAGGATCGACAATCACGTCGAAGAAGCCCACCAGCATCTCTTCCCAGCTTTGCTCCCCCCACTTCACCGTCACCGTCGGGTCCGGATTCGCCGGGTTGTTCTTTGAGTTGTCGAACGTCGCCTTCACCAGCATCTTCGAGCCCGGCGCCAGATTGATCGGCTCGGCAAGTTTGTAGGAAAGCTGCCAGCCCAGATCCCAGCTTTTCAGCTTCAGCGGCATCTCCTTCCGGCCATCCGGATACTGAACCTCGTATTCAAATTGCTTCCCGCGCAGATGCATGTGCGGGAAGAAACTGATCACCTGCAGGGGGTTGATAATCGGCGTCATCGCCGTAGCAATGTAGTTCGCCTCGCCCGCGGGAATTGAAATGGTGTTGTTCAACGCCGCCACCGTCAGAATCTTCTCCTTCGGCGTCTGCTTCGCGAACACCATGCCAATCTTCGTTTTGTCCTCGCCGTCCTTGCCGTTCGCCGTGTAATGCATCTGGAAGATGATGTCGCTACCGGCTTTGATCAATTTACCCTGCCCCGGCTTCCAGATATCGGGAACCATGCCCGGCGTATAGATCGTCAGCGTCTCGTTCATTCCGCCGACCGTGTTGTTGAATCGCTGTCCAGCCGACTTCGCCGTCGGAACGTAGGGCACACCGGGCTGCGCGTCCTTCATCCACTTATCGCCGGGTTCGCGAATCCACATCACCGCGTGGTGAACAACGGCGCGGTTGCTCGGCCGAACTTCGATTTCCTGGATCCACTTGTCCTCCGTGAAACCAGTCGGAATGACAATGTACTGATACTCGATTTCACCCTTCGCCGGAATCGGGAAGGGCGTCTTCATCGAGACTTCGACATCCGGCTTCTGGATATTCCAGCCATCGACAAACGCGCGCGGCACCGGAGCGTCCTTCACATCGCCTTCCTGGGCGCCGTTCTCGGCCCAAGCGCGCAACGTCTCGATCTGCTGCTTCGACAATGAACGGTCATTGGAGAATTTGCCGAAGTGCGGATCCGCGGGCCAAGGCGGCATTTTCTGCGACACCACCGACTGCTTGATCGCCTTCGCCCACGGACGTGCGTCCTTGTAAGTCATCAGAGGCATCGGACCAATCTCGCCGGCGCGGTGGCACTCCTGGCAGTGGTTCTGTAAAATTGGCGCGACGTCTTTTTGGAACGTCACTTCTTTGCCGGTGCTCGCCGCGAACATCGAGGCACACGCGACGCTAACAGCAAGGAAAAAAAGGGAGACCATCAGAAACTCCTAGTGCTTATTTAGCAACTACAGGACCAAACGCCAAACGTCCAGAAACAACAAGGGCGGCGCTCTCCTAAGAAATCGCCGCCCTCAGATGGAATCGCCTTATTCCGCGCCCGCGCGCGGCTTCTGCTGCGCGTTCTTCGGACGCATCAGATCCATCAGCGACGTGTTCAGCGGAACCGCGACGTCAAAGAATCCGATCATCATTTCATCCCAGCTCTGCTCGCCGAACCGGATTGCCTTTGACGGATCGGGGTTCGCCGGATTGTTCTTCGAGTTGTCGAAGTGCGCGACGCACTCGATGATCGTGCCCTTCGGCAAAACCTTCTGCTTGTCGAGGTAGTACGAGAGCTGCCAGGCAAACGTGTATGCCGGAACGCTCAACAACACTTCCTTTTCGCCCGACGGATATGTCACGCGATATTCGAAGTCCTTGCCGCGCAGGTGCATGTGCGGCGACAACTGGACGAGCTTCGAATCAGCCTGCAGCACGATCTTCGACTCGACCTTGTAGTTCGCGTCGAACGGCGGAATTTCGAACTCCGCATTCGCGGCCGCAACGGTCATTACGCGCTCCGTCGGCGGCTGTTTCGCCCAGATCAAACCAATGCGCGACACGTCGGTGCCGACTTTACCGTTCGCCGTGTAGTGCAGTTGGAAAACGATATCCGAACCCGCCTTGATCAGCTTCGCCTGACCCGGCTTCATCTCGATCGGCATCGTGCCCGGCGCATAGGCAACCAGGAAGTCTCCCTGCCCGCCGCCACGTCCGCCTTCCCTGTGACGCTCCGGAATAAACGCCTTGCCGATCGGTCCGTCCTTCAGCCACGGATTCCCGGGCTCGCGAACGAACGCGATGATGTGGTGCGTCAACTGCGGATTGCTCGGCCGCGCTTCGCCGATCTGAACCCACTTGTCCTCGGTCAGGCCGCTCGGAACGATCACATACTGATAATCGACCGTGCCCGACGCCGGAATCTGTACGGCTTCCGGAATCTGAATCACCATGTCCGGCTTGCCCATCGCCCAGCCTTCGACGAACGCAATCGGCTTCGGCGCGAACTTCGCGTCGCCCGCCTTCGCGCCCGTGTCCGCCCACGACGTCAGCGTCGCAATCTCGGACGCCGAGAGGCTACGGTCATTTTCAAAATGACCGAACTTCGGATCCGCAAACCAGGGCGGCATCTTCTTGGTGGCAACCGCCTGCTTGATTGACTTCGCCCAGGGCCGGGTCGTCTCATAGGTCATGAACGACATCGGCGCAACTTCGCCGGGCCGGTGGCAGCTTTGGCAGTTCTTCTGCAGGACGGGAAGGACGTCCTTGTTAAAAGTGACTTCCTTGGTGGACGTTGCCGCTAGCGCAATCGAGGCAAAAGCGACGGAAAATAGACCGGTGGTAACGAGCACACGCATCGTGAGTGGAGCCTCCAACTGTTTCAACTATACGATGATATCGGCTGATTTCGTTCCACCAAAGTTAACAACGTTAAGCTAAGCCTGTAAAAAGATGTAATTCGCTGCCTGCAGTGCAGCCGCAGGCTTGGTAAGGCGTATCACACAGGGGAGTACGCCTCAGGGAGTAGTCTGGGGTAAGTGGATTATTTTCAATCAGATATTTAGATTTTTTCTACAGTTCGCGCGAGATCGGCCGATAAAACCTACAGGTGACCGTCACAACGAACGTCGGTCTGCCAGGATGGGATGTGACAAAGAGTGAGTGATCGAAAATGAAAATCTACGACAACGGCTTACCCGCAGGCCTTGGGTCATCGGGACCGCAAAAGACGGAAGGCGCGACGTCCGCAACGGGATCCGCTTCCGGGTCGCGAACACGTGGTTCGGGTGGGCCAACCGACAACGTCTCGCTCTCTAACCTCAGTTCGCGGTTGAGCGACTTGAGTTCCGGGCTGTCCGCGGCCCGCACCGAGCAAGTGGATAAGATCGCCCGGCTCTATGCGAGCGGCGCCTATCGGGTGGACGCTGCGGCGACCAGCCGCGCGATCGTGCAGGACGCCACGCAACCCGGATCTTAACCACGCCGCACAAGGTCTTTTCATCCATTTGGAGTGCGGCTGACGGATCGAAGAGTGACAGTTCCCGAAAAGAGAGGGCGACCATGACCCTTGTTGAGCAGATACTGGACGGCGCGCGGGATCACATCGCACGCGGACAGATTGAGGATGCGGTTGGGCTCCTCGAAAACGCGGTTGCGCTGGTGCAACATTACCCACAATCTGACAGTTCCGAGGCCCCACGGATACTGCGAGACCTTTCGTCCCTGGTCGAAGCTGGAAGCGAGTTCTGGGCCGGATGGGCACAACTTGTCTCGCCCGACGCGGGCTTGTACGGTGCGGACGGCGGCGTGGCTCCGGTGCCGGCTGTGACGGCGCTCCGGATCGCGGTGCGGGGATAGCATCGCATGGGAAATCTTCTCGTCAGCCTTGCCAACTCGACCGCCGCCTTGCGGGTGTTCGAGCGCCAACTGAATGTGATTCAGAACAACGTTACCAACGCGAATACGCCGGGCTATGTGAAGCAGATCCAAACGACGATGGCCCTGCCGTTCGATCCGGACGTGGGCATTCCGGGCGGCACAAAGCCGGCTCCGCTGATCGACTCGCGGTCGGATTTTCTCGAAGGCAACGTGCGGCGTCAGGCTTCGTCCGAAGCCTTCTACGAACAGAAAACGAAGAACCTGGGTCAGTTGGAGTCGACCTTCGACTTGAACTCCCAGTTCAGTGTGGCGACGGCCTTCACGGGATTCTTCAAGAGCTTCGCCCAACTCAGCATTAATCCGAACGATCAAGTCGCGCGGCAGGGCGTGATCGATCAGGCGAGCGAAGTTGCGGCCAGTTTCCGCCAGACAGCCAGAGGTTTGAACGCGGCGGGCGCAAGCGCCGACAACGAGATTCGCGACGGCGTGACCAGGGTCAATAGCCTTGTCGGGCGCCTCCGTGAGATCAACGCGCAGCGCCGCCAGAATGCGGACACGATCAACGATCCGGCTCTAAACGCGGAAGTGTACTCGACGCTCGAAGAGCTTACTTCCTATGCCGAGGTGAATGCCCTCCGGCAGGACGATGGGACCTACACGCTGTTGCTCGGCGGACAGGTTGCGGCGCTCGTTGGGGACAGGCAATACAAAATTCAGGCTGATTTCTCGTCATCGCAAAGCAGGATTTTGGACGCGAGCGGCCAGGACGTCAACTCGATTCTGACCACAGGCAAACTGGGATCGCTGCTTGCCTTCAAGAACACGGTGAACCCGTCCTACCGGGACGAACTGGATAAGCTCGCGCAAGCGTTTGCGGACCAAGTGAACGAGGCTCTCGCAGCAGGCGTGGACCGCTTCGGAAACACGCCCACAAAGAGTTTGTTTGTGTACGACCCGATCACGGGCCCGGCGTATACGTTGCAAATCACCGACATCCGGCCCGACCAGATTGCCGCCGCGCTTGCGGCGGCGCCGGGAGGCAATGGAAACGCGCTCCAGCTTGCCCGGCTTTCCGGACAGCCGCTGGTCGACGGGTTCACGTTCACGCAGTTCTACGGCAACCTGAGCGCGCGCGTCGGCCGGGACTTGTCGACGGCCAAGAACTCAGCGGTCTCGCAACAGAAGTTATTGACCCAGGCCCAGCGGCTGCGGAGCGAGGCAAGCTCCGTCTCGTTGGACGAAGAGGCGGCCCATCTGATTCAAGTGCAGCGCTCGTATCAAGCGGCCGGCAAGCTGATTGGTATCTTGCAGGAACTGACGCAGACTCTGATTGGTCTCATTCGGTAGCTCGGTGGCGACGCGTAACCGGCAAGGACGAACTACCACCGCAGGAAGCAGCAACGCAGGAAGCAGCAACGCAGGAAGCAGCGAAACCAGAGGTCTTAATCCGAAGATGTTATCTCCACTCAATCCGGCAAATCAGGAATTTCTGGCTGATCTCAACCGCATCAGCGACCGCCTGAACGCGGCGCAACGCGACGTGTCGACTGGCACGCGTCTGCACAGCGTCTCCGACAACCCGGATCAGGTCTCGACGCTGCTGCAAGCGCGCGCCGATCTGGCGGCTTCGAGAGCGGTGAGCGACAACCTGGGGCGCGTGAAGATTGAAGTCGACACGGCTGAGAAGGCTCTGCAATCGGCGGTCGGCCTATTCGGACGCGTGCGCACCTTGGGGGCGGCGGGAGCTTCGAGCACCAACAGCGCGGAGACGCGCGCGGCGATTGCGCAAGAGCTCGGAGTCGCCTACGGCGAATTGGTTGGAATCACGAACACGACCGTCGAGGGGCGCTTCATCTTCAGCGGCGATCTGGATCAGAACGTTCCCTACACACTGGACCTTTCGCAGGCGACGCCGTTGAGCGCGTACGGCGGGTCGACGCCGACGCGCAAAGTACAGCACCCAAATGGAACCGAATTCGGCATCGCGCTTTCGGCGCAGGACATTTTCGATTCCGCGGATCTGTCGACCAATGTCTTTGCCGTTGTTGACGCGCTGCGAACGGCGCTACTTGCGAACGATGACAAGGCGATCAGCGCGGCGGTGCAGAATCTGTCGAAGGCGGACACGTACTTGAATCGGCAGCTGTCGTTCTATGGGGCCACGCAAAACCGGGTCTCGGCCGCGCAGGAGTTCGGGCTGCGGCAACAGCTGCAGCTGCAAGGGCAGATCTCAGGGATCGAGGACACCGATTTGACCGAAGCGATCCTTACTCTGAACCAAGCCAAGCTGAATCAGGAAGCCGCGCTACAGGCGCACGCGCAGATTCCGCAGCGGAGTTTGTTCGACTTCCTGCGGTAGCCGAGCGCCGTAGAACGGCTGGCGTCCCGGCGAGACCCGCGCATTTGCGGAACGGTCGACAATGGAGAAATGCCTCGTGCGGGCGCGCTCCTACTACGGTCGCTGATCTTCATCCATCGCTGGATGGGTGTTGCGCTGGCGGTGCTGTTCGCGATGTGGTTCGGCTCCGGGATCGTGATGATGTACCGGTCTTTCCCTGAGGTTGGGGACGCCGACCGCTTGCAGCATGCGGCATCGGTGCAGCCGTCCCTGGTGCGGTTCACGGCAGCTGCGGCGCTTGCCCGGCGCGGCGAATCCATAGACCCGGATTGCGTTCGCCTGAACACGTTCGATGGCCGGCCGGTGTACCGATTCCGCATTGGCGGCAAAGAAGCGAGCGTGTACGCCGACACTGGCGAGCGGCCGGGCGCGGTCACAAGCGAGTTGGCAGACCGGGCGGCGGCCGCGTGGAGCGGCCTCGCGGGATCGGCCGCTCGCGTCGAGTGGAACCGGGAAGAAGACCAGTGGACGGTGCCGCAATCCTACCGGCGGCACCGGCCGATGCGGAAGTACTCGTATCCGGATGGGCAACAACTCTACGTTTCGAGCAGCACGGGCGAGGTGGTTCAATACACAACGGCGAACTCGCGATTCTGGGCTTGGGCGGGCGCGATTCCGCACTGGCTTTACTTTACGGCGCTTCGGAAGGACGTGGCCGCTTGGTCGCAGGTTGTAATTTGGAGTTCGGGGATCGGCGCGGTGACTTCGCTGATTGGCCTGCTGATTGGGCTCTGGATGTTGGTTCGATCGGGCAGGTATCGATACGGCGCGGCGCGGTCACGAATTCCGTATGCCGGCCAAACCCGGTGGCATACAATCTTTGGGCTGCTGTTCGGGGTGACCTGTGCGACCTGGACGTTCAGCGGGATGCTGTCGATGGATCCGTTTCCGGTTGGCGGCGAGGGCGGGGCGGCGCGAGGCATCGCTGCGGCGCTCGAAGGCCAGCGCTTGACGCTTGACCGGTTCGCAGCGCTACTGCCGGCTGACGCGTTATGGCAGGTCGATGGGCAATTGGCGGTGAAGGAACTACGGTTTGTGATGTTCGGCGGCGAGGCGTTCTATCTCGCGGTTGATGGAGCCGGAACGTCTCGCATCGTTGCGATGGATAGGCGCGTGCGTTCGGTGTTCGATGCGGCACGAATCATGGATCTGGTGCGCGGGGCGGTTGGGCGGGAGGTCGTCCGCGAGTCGCGGATCGCGGACGAATACGATCTGTATTACCTGGATCGAACGGGACGCAAGCCGCTGCCGGTGGTGATCGCGCAACTGAACGACGCAGGGCACACGCGCGTCTATATCGATCCGAAGACGGGGCGCGCGGTCGGGTCGTACGGAGCTAACCGATGGGTCACGCGGTGGCTTTACCACGGGCTGCACTCCCTCGATTTTCCGTGGCTCTACCAACATCGGCCGCTGTGGGACGTCGTGGTGCTGACGCTGCTGTTCGGCGGACTGGCGATCTGCGTAACGGCGTTGATTTTGAGTTGGCGGGTGCTCGCGTGCAGCGTCTTGTCGTAGTCGCACGAGTCAACCTATGCTGGTTGTTATGTGGGCTAGCTTATATGCGGTCCTTGGGGCGTCGCTGGCGTGGCAGGATGGCGAAGCGGTGTTTCGCGCGGAGACTTCTCTTGTTCGCGTCGACGTGATGGTGCGGGACAAACTAGGGACGGTGAAGGCGCTGCGGCGCGAGGACTTCCGGATTCCGGACGGCGTCGAGGCGCGCGAGTTGAAGGGTTTTGGCCAGGAAGAGCAACCGCTGGATCTGGTCCTGTTGCTGGATGTTTCGGGCAGCATGGCCGGATCGGTCAAGAGCCTCAGCGCCCGCTATAACCAGCTATAACCCCGCCCTTCAGGGCGGGGTTATAGCGGTGGTGAGTGGCGGAGGGCCGCTCGCTTAACGCTCGCGGTTCTTCGTGGGAGGACAGCACGAGTTGGGCACACTTCGGGCTCTTGTTTGGTGAATTGGGGATGGGTGGTGGGAGGTGGTG
>JAYVTO010000275.1:0-9147 GCA_043788745.1 Acidobacteriaceae bacterium | reverse complement strand
GGGCGATCATTCACAAACTCTCCAACCGGGTCGGGCTCGTTCTTGAAACAAGAACTACCCGCCACCAACCAATAGAACGCCGCAACCGAAGTCAGGCTGAAAATCGGGCACTCGGGCATAAAGAAACTTCGCCTATAGCTTGCCGCGTCCGGTCTCCTTCCAGTCCCCACTCCTCGCTCCCCACGAGTTGCTGAAACGATGGACCTGCCCACGGCCCAGTCGCCGCTACAGAGTCAGCGGATCTCACCAATACCGCGCCACTGAGCGAAACACCGTCCAGATCTCCCCCCGGCCCTCTGGTCTGATAACCGCAAATCCGACCCCAGGTAGACGAAGCCGCTCGAAACGCGATAAACTATCGAGTGACCTCACTGGGAGGTCGTCTAATGGTAAGACTGCGGCCTCTGGAGCCGCGTATCGGGGTTCGAGTCCCTGCCTCCCAGCCATCCGCCCTTCCCCGTCGTCCCCGACGCTCTTCTCCGATCCCCTTGATTGCGACACACCAATAACCGCGAACAGCCTGCCCGCAATCGGAACGACGTGAATCGCAACTCGCGCCCCCGAGCGTAAATCTGATTTCCAGATATACCGCTCGCCATACCCGAGAATTCCTCCTTCTCCACGCTAGGAGTCTGTCGGAGATAAAAATTTCCTACGTAGAATCAATAACTTACGGTGATTCTCCACTTGCGAATTGTCTGCAAGTTGTTAATTCTACGTGCACAAAAATCTATTTCCGACAGACTCCTAGACTCCGCGAAGCGCAAAGGGACCGCCTCCAATCGGAACGGCGCCGCCTCGAACAGAAGAAGCAGCGCCACAACCAGGATTTCGCAAGACACCAACAAGCCGCAGTAGGTCGGACCACTAGGTCCGACCAAGCCGGCGCCAGGACACAAGCGATTCACAGTCAGTCCCATGCAAGGGACTCTGGCTTCGTTTCGCAGCCCTCTCCGGAAGCGCAGGACAACACGCCGCCGCCCCCGGTAATGTCCAAAACAATCGAAGAAAATGCACAGGAGTTGCTCAGAAACAAACAAAACCGAGCAGCCTAAGCGCCACGAATTTTCTTCCGGGGTCACGAGTCGAGCCCAAAGTGCGCCCTGGCACCTCTGGATCGACCTCGCGGCGCAAAGGCGCCATCGAACCGTCTCCCCCTTACCGCCCCCCTATTCTTTCGGAGAAATCCGACGCCTTCCGCCCACTACCTTTCGTATGGCGCTTTTTCGGACCAGATCGGCTGCCGTCTACGGCATCGACGCGCATCTTATTGACGTCGAGGTCGACATGTACCCCGGCGCGGGCCGCGAGTTCATCACCGTCGGCATGCCGGACACTGCGGTCCGCGAGAGCCGTGAACGCATCAAGAGCGCTCTCTTCAATTCCGGTTTTGGTTATCCAAACCGAAGCGTCACCATCAACCTGGCTCCGGCAAACGTCCGCAAAGAAGGCGCTGGCTTCGATCTGCCGATGGCGCTTGGCATCCTGGGCGCGATGGGCACCGTCAAGCAAAGCGAACTGAATCTGATCGTCGGAGAGCTGTCGCTTGACGGTGCCATCCGCCCAATCCGCGGCGCCCTTTCAATAGCGGCGTGCGCGCGGAAGCAGGGTATACAGAATCTGCTTGTGCCGGCCGAGAATGCCGCCGAGGCTGCCGTCGCCGAAGGCGTCCGCGTCTTCGCGATCCGGCATCTGGCCGAGGCCGTGAAGTTCATGCAGTCCCCCGAAAGCTTCACGCCGGTCCTGCCTGAGTCTCGCGACTCCGTCGTGCCAGGGTCGGACGCGCCCGATTTCGGCGACGTACGCGGACAAACAGTCGCTAAGCGGGCGCTCGAAGTCGCGGCGGCCGGCGGGCACAACGTGCTCATGATCGGGCCTCCGGGTTCGGGTAAATCGATGCTGGCGAAACGGCTGGCCGGCATTCTGCCACCACTCCGATTCTCTGAAGCGCTCGAAACGACGCAAGTGCACAGCGTCGCCGGAGTGCTGCCGTCCGGCCAGGGTCTGCTGCATACCAGGCCCTTTCGCGCGCCGCATCACAAGACCTCGGAAGCGGGTCTGGTAGGCGGAGGCGCAGGCATTCCGCGGCCCGGCGAAGTCAGCCTCGCGCACAATGGCGTCCTCTTTCTCGACGAACTGCCGGAGTTTCCGCGTGCGGTTCTGGAACTGCTCCGCCAGCCGCTCGAAGACGGCAGCGTCATGCTCGCGCGCAGCATAATGACGCTACGTTTTCCAGCCAAGTTCATGCTGGTCGCCGCCATGAATCCCTGCCCGTGCGGTTACTTCGGAGCCTCCACGAAGGAATGCCGCTGCACCGGCGCCATCATCCAGCGCTACCTGGCGCGCATTAGTGGACCACTGCTCGATCGCATCGACTTGCATATCGACGTGCCGGCCGTTGCGTACAAGGAGATGCGCGGCCGGAGTGACGGAGTCACTTCGGAGTCCATGCGGGAGCGCGTACTGGCGGCCCAAGGCCGCCAGTTGGCACGGGGCTTTCTGAATGCACACATTCCGCCCGGCCAGTTGCGCGACTTAAGCGCACTCGATGAAGCTGGCGAACGAACGCTCGAGTTGGCGGTGAGAAAGCTAGCGCTCTCAGCCCGAGCTCACGATCGAGTCTTGAAGGTCGCCCGCACAATCGCGGACCTCGGCGGCAGCGAGCACGTACAGTCGAAGCACGTCGCCGAAGCGGTGCAGTACCGGAGTCTGGATCGGGACTACTGGAAGTGATGGAGATTCAGATTGTCGATCATGCGCTTCGCCGCGCGCGTGAGCGCGGAGCATCGCGTCAGGAGATTGAAGACACCGTCCGAACCGGCGAGCCGTTCCAAGCGAAACTCGGGCGCCAGGCACGATGGAAGACTTATCCCTCGGGCGACCTGTGGATGCGGAAACGCTATGGCGAAAAGCGAGTAGAGGCATTCTTTCTGGTTGAGGACGGCGTTATTATCGTATATTACCGTGTATGTGATGTACGGCAACTGGAGCAAGCCTCAGTGACAATTAACTACGATCCCCAGTTTGACCTCCTCTACATTCGAATTGATGCGGAACCACAGCCGGTCACCAATGTCCGAGTCGATGACGACATCGTACTGGATATGGGTGAGGGAGATCGGCTCGTCGGAATTGAGATCCTTGGCGCATCGAAACGAGTAAAGTTGGATTCCATGCTGCCCGTAACCTACGAGAAGACGGCCTGATCGCGGACGGCAATGAAACGATACGCCATCATCATCGAACATGGACGCTCTGGCTGCTGCGCGTACTCCCCCGATCTTCCAGGTTGCCTTGCTGCCGCTGGCGCGGAGGTAGAGGTTCGACAACTGATGGCGGAAGCCATCGACGTTCTTTTCGAGGTACAGCGCCCCGCGCGGTTCTTCGAGTGGAGCAGATATCAAGTTTTGCAGAGTTCCGTAAGTAAGCGCCCCGAAACGAAGAACCGCGACCGTCAGGGAGCGGAGCTCACCCATACCGACAGCGCCCGACATAATTCAGCCCGTCAAGCGAGCGCGGCCCCGCACAAAAACCCGTTTTCGAGAGGAGTAAGCCTGGCGCGTCGCGCCACCAAATACGAATGAAAATCGGCTGCGACCGTCGAAGGTATCGAGCTGCGACCGACGCGCGACCGTAAGGTCGCGCGTAGCCCACAACCCGCCCTTTGAGTTAGGGTGTGCATCGCCGCCGGACCCGCTGACCATGCGCCACCCCATCCCGCGGACCCGCCTAATCGACGATCGCCGCCGTCGCAAGCGTCCGGAAATCCTGCCGGATGTTCACATGATTGTACGGTCGCAACTGCACCATCAGCACGCCGAACATCTGCTCCTTCGGGTCGATCCAGAAGTAGGTCCCAAACGCCCCACCCCATCCATACGCACCCACCGAACCCACCTGCGCCGCCTCGCCATTGTCCAAACGCACGCTATAGCCGAGTCCGAAACCCTCACCCGGCAGCGAGGACCATAACCGCAGCCGCCCAATATGATTCGTTGTCATCAACTCGGTCGTCTTGCGGCTCAGCAACCGTGCGCCGTCGAGCTGTCCTCCGTTGAGCATCATCTGACAGAATCGCGAGTAATCGGAAACGGTCGAAGACAGCCCTCCCGCTCCGGAGAAGAACTTTTTCGCCACCGGTGCGGGCATCGGAAGCGGCCGAATCCCGTTACCGCCTTCCCCGCGCGTGTAGATCGTAGCCATGCGGGGAAGATTCTCGTCCGGTTGATAGAAGAACGTGTCTTTCATGCCTAGCGGCCGGAAGATACGTTCCGCAACGAACTGATCCAGCGGCTTTCCCGACATCACTTCCACCAGATAGCCGACCACATCCGTCGCCGGACCATACGACCAACTCGTTCCGGGTTGAAACTCAAGCGGAAGCTTCGCCAGTTGCTTCACGTAATCGCCAACCGTATCGGTAGGCTTGCGTTGCGCGCCCAGCTTGTTGAACTCGGCAATCGTGAATCCCGTATACGTGTTCGCGAGCCCCGCGGAATGCGTCAGCAGATGGCGAATCGTGATCGGTTTGTCCGCTGGCACCAACTTGGAGCCTAACGGAGCCTCGGGCACAGCAACCATCGGATGCGCGAACTCTGGAATCCACTTCGACACCGGATCGTTCAGTTGAAACTTGCCCTCTTCATACAGCATCATCAGCGCCACGCTGGCAATCGGCTTCGTCATCGACGCGATCCGAAAGATCGTGTCGTCCTTCATCGGCTGCTTCGACTCCAGGTTCATCACACCCTGCGAATGCGTCCAAGCCACCTTCCCCCGCCGCGCGACGAGACTAACCGCACCCGCAATCTCATGGCGGTCCATATACCCTTGCAGCATGGTGTGGATGCGGTGCAAGCGATCGGAAGACAGCCCAACATCTTCGGGCTTTGAAGAGGGAAGCGATGCGCAAAGCGCAGGCAGACCGACGAGGAGAAGCAACAAGGTTCGCATGACTCTGTGAGTTGTATCGCAATGCCACGCCCAACGCAAGGCGTTACGGAGTAAACCTACGTAGAGAAGCCGCACGCCGATGACCCGAATCCTTCGTGCTTGGTAATTCCTTGCTACCTCTGCCGATCAAAATAATTCACCGGCCGATCATCGGACCGCAGCGCGTCTGCGTCCACCCAGTAGTATTCGCCAAAAGGCTTCTTCGCCGGCCACACTTCGTCCATCGTGGAAGCCTGCCATAAGCGGCCCGCCTTCATCACATACGCAATCTTCGCCGTATTCCGAATGTCCGCCAACGGATCCGCATCAAGCACCATCAGGTCACCCAGTTTGCCCGTCGTGATTGAGCCCAGATCTTTCTCAACACCCAGGAAGTGCGCGCCATGCATGCTCGCCAGTTCCAGCGCGCCCATTGGTCCCATCGCCGAGGCCGCCATCCACGTTTCCCAATGCGACCCGATGCCGTGTTGCTGGCCATGCGATCCGATCGCGCCGTAGCCTCCCTGCGCCACGATATCCGCCAGGCCCTGCGCAATCATCGGAAAGCTGTAGTCCGTCACCGGACGCAGAATGCGCCGCCGCGTATTCGGAATCAGTTGACGCCACGGCAGCCAGCGCCGCGCTTTCTCGTCTTTCCAAACGTCCGACTCCTGCCAGAAATATTCTTCGTTCCACGGTCCCGCGCCGCCCACAAGGAAGGTAGGAGAGTACACGGCCTTCGCCATGCCAAAGAATTTCTGCGCGTCGGCATACAGCGGAGAGTAGCTCATCGGATGCTCGAAGCCCGTCTGTCCGTCGACGATCATGCTCAGGTTGTACTCCAGCGAATCGCCTTCCGCCGTCACCATCAACCCCCGCTTGCGAGCCGACTCCGTCACCCACTGGCGCTGCTCGCGCCGCGGCTGCAAGTACTGCTTCATCGACACCGCGCCCCAATCCGCCAGCCGATTCACATTCTGCTCGGCGACCTCCGCGCTCGTCAGTTCGTTCTGCCGCGAGCCATCGCCGTTATACAGCGGATCGCCCGTTGAGAAGATACGTGGACCTAGCACCAATCCCGCCTCCACCATCTCACCCGTCGGAAATACATTCTGCGACCACACCGAGTTGTCGAGCGTCGTAGTGACACCGTACGCCAGATAGATCGCGGTCTCCCAATTGTGTGGCGGAACGACGCCCGAGTTCTCGCGGTGATGATGCGCGTGCATGTCGATCCACCCCGGGATAACCGTCTTACCGCGAACGTCGATCACCGTCGCGCCCGACGTGCTGCATTCGCCGACGCACGAGATGCGCCCGTCCTTCACGACGACGGTCCCACGCTCGATCACCCGGCGATTGTCGAGCGTGACGATCTTCGCCCCGGTCAGGGCAATAGACCCCTGCGGAACATCGCGTGGCTGCGTGAGCTTGATGGCCGCCGTATCCGTCTTCTCCGTATCGACGTGATATGTGTAGTGCTTCGCTCCGCTACCAAATTCCACCGTCGCGTTGTCCCGCCAGTGGACGAACATCCCGCCTTCTTTCGACAACGCTGTAATCGGAAACTTACCCTTCTTCTTGTCCGCCTGCAGCGGCGCGCCGCCCGTGCCGTTCCATGCAAACGGAGTTAGAAAGATGTTGTCGCCTTCCTGAAACGCCACATGCTTCCCGTCCGGCGAAATCATCACTTCATCCGCAAACGAGAACTTCATGTGAACGCGGCGATCGCCGCCATCCGGACGCACCGACACAAAATCGGTCACCGGAGCATCGCGCCCCTCGCGCCGTTCCGTCGTGAACTCCGGGAAGAAGATGCGCCCCTCCGGACCATAACTCGCCTGCACAATCGAACGGCGTCCGCCCGACGCCTTGTTCACAGCAACCGCAATCGCCGCGCCGCCCGACACCGGCACGCGCACGATCTCGTACCACGGGTTCGCCACCAGCGTCCGGCCACGGAACGATTCGCCCGCGCCGCGCGCCAGCACCAACTCGCGCCCATCCGCCGACCAGGCAACCTGCGCGTATTCCGCCGCCACCGTCGTTATCTGGCGGGCCACCTGGCCTGCCGCGCCGCCCGCCGCGGGAGCGATCCACACGTGTCCCGCCCGCTTTTCTTCCCAGGTCGTGAACGCAATCGCCGCACCATCGGGCGACCATGCCGGTGAGTACTCGAAGACGTTCGACGCCAGCGTCGTCAGCCGCCGCGGCGCGCCACCGGCATCCGAAACCCACACCTTGCCGAACGCCTGAAACGCAAGCTTGGCACCATACGCAGTCGGCCAGCGCGCGAAGCGCGTCGCCACCGGACCCTCATCCAGCGGCACGTTCTTGTACGCCATCTCCGACAGCGTGCGATCCACCTTCGCGTTGAACGCAATCGTATCCACGCGTCCAGTCGCCACATCCAGCTTGCGAATCTTGCCGCCCTGCGAAATCCAAATCGACTTCGAATCGCGCGTCCAGTTGTAGCCCGGCAATACACGCCAAGTCTTCATGCCTTCCGCCATGTCCATCTCGATCGGATCCATCACCACGCGCTCTGCGCCCGTATCGAGATTGCGAAGGATCAATGCCGTGCGCGGCCCGAACTTGTGGCCCTTATAGGAAATCGTTCCGTCTGGAATGCGCCGCCCAAATGTCAGCCAATGCCCGTCTGGAGATGCCTCCGGAGCAACGCCGCCACCCGACGACGCGCGTGACTGCTGCGCATTCTGGCCCGACGTAATGTCATCGACAACGCCAGTCTTCAAGTCGACACGCTTGATCTGCTGGCAGCCCTGCACGGAATCCTGTTGGCCGCTCTGGCGTCCGTCGCAGACCACGGCATGAAAGTATACATGGCGTCCGTCCGGAGAAACCGAAGGCCACGCAGCGCCGCGAGCCGCCGTACCGGAAACCACTTCGACGCCCTCGCCCCCGTCCTTGTGATACATCCACAGCCCATTTCCGCCGGCCGCCGGACCACCGCCGCGATTCGCCACGTTCGCCCGCCGGACAATCAGGAATTGCCCATCCGGCGTCCAGGCCGGCTCAAACACGCGAATGTCTTTGTTCGTGAACACGGCCCGCGGACTCGTCCCATCGGCGTTCATGATCCACGGATTATTCTGCCCGCCGCGATCCGAAACGAACGCGATCAACTTGCCATCGGGTGAATAACGAGGGTGGAAGTTCAGTGCCGCACCACTCGCTTGCGTCAAGCATTCGGCTTCCCCCCCGGCCACGGGCATGCGATAAACGTGCGCAAGCAAGTCGAAGACAAGCCATTTGCCGTCCGGCGAGATGTCGACAGACATCCATGTGCCTTCCTGCGTCGTGAACTGTACCGCCCGCGTCTGGCCCCGCGTCTGCGTCGTATCCCAGCTGGCCTCCTTTGCGGCCGGCTGCTGCCCCAGCCCGATCGAAAGCGAGAACAGAAAAAGAACAAGGTGGCGTGACATAGGTCTTGGGCAGTAAGTATAGCTGCCCCAACGCACGGCTGCGCGGCCAGCCAGGTCGCGTGCCAGTTAGTCTAGTGCGCAGTATATCCTGAGACGTCAAAATCTGCGCCGAGACCGTCAGGAACTACGAAAACATCCTCCGGCCGCTCGCCAGCAAAGAACCACGAACAGCCTGCCCGTTACGGGAAGTGAGCGGACGCGCGCGCGTAATCACCGCCATGAACCAGCTAATGCGGGAGTGCTACGAGAAGGCGAAGAAATGTCACAAATCCGAGCCGCGACCAAAGCGGCCCGAAGGGCCGCGTCGGGAGCGGATTCACCAGCCGGCCCCCCGCACTGCTGCTACCAGGATTGACCAACCTACAGGGTTCGCCGCCGGAGAGTGAACGGATCTCTCCCATACCGACAGCGCCGATTTAACCCCGCCCTTCAGGGCGGCGCTGAGGCTATTTTCCGAGCGAAGTGCGCCAAATCCGAGCCGCGACCAAAGCGGCCCGAAGGGCCGCGTCGGGAGCGGATTCACCAGCCGACACCCCGCCCTGCTACTAACCGACAGCGCCCGATTTAACCCCGCCCTTCAGGGCGGCGCTGAGGCTATTTTCCTAGCGAAGTGCGCCAAATCCGAGCCGCGACCAAAGCGGCCCGAAGGGCCGCGTCGGGAGCGGATTCACCAGCCGGCACCCCGCACTGCTGCTACCAGGATTGAACAACCTACAGGGTCGCCGCCGGAGAGTGAACGGATCTCTCCCATACCGACAGCGCCCGATTT
>JAYVTO010000274.1:0-8581 GCA_043788745.1 Acidobacteriaceae bacterium | reverse complement strand
CGCACGTTGATTTGAAACGCGCCGACCAACTGATTCGGGATCGAAGCTGCGTACGAGGGTGCTTCGGTGGGAACGCCGCCGATGGTGACCGACACCAGCAGGACAGGCCCTGGATACGGTGGCTGCGCGACCGATCCGGTGACGCCCGGGGGCGTCGTTTGCCCTTCTCCCGTGCCGAAGAAGACGATCACGGAATTCCTGTCGGCCGGGTTCGACGCCGAGTTGAGGGTTCCGCGCGAACCAACAGAGCAATGTTACGATATCTGAAACTATGCGCCTATTCACGACACTCCTCGCGGCCTGCACAGCAGTGCCTTTCTTTCTGCTCGCGTCGGAGGTTCCGCCGCCGGAGCACGTGAAACTGATGAAGGACATCAACGACGTCAACGGCAAAATCCGCAAAGGCGTCGATGTCGAGGCGAACGCGAAGATGCTCGGCGATCTCGCCAAGCAGGTCGACGGGATCTGGGCGAAGAAGTCGGAAGCGGCCGGTAAAAGCTCCGCGGCGCTGCTGACGGGCTCGGCGGATCTCGCCAAGGCTGCCGCCGCGAGCGATGCCCCCGGAATGCAAGCCGCCGGGCGCATCGTCGGCGGAAGCTGCCGCACTTGCCACGATGCGCAACGCGAGAAGATCTCGGACACCGAATACAAGATTAAGTAAGGTGGCGCGGGCGTTGCGGTGGCCTGCGACGCCCTGCTGTTACGTCTTCCGTTCCCGCCCGAGCTGGCTGCCGGCCAGCAACATGATCGCCACCGCCGCCACGCCCAGGATGGCGAATCGAACGTCTGTCCCTATGAGCCGATTCATTGGGCCGCCCGCGGCTTTGCTCCACACGTTGGTGCCGCCGTGGATCAGGATCGCGGGCCAAATGCTGCCGCCCGTCCGATTCACGGCGTAACAGATGACCACGGTTTCGGTGATGCAGCCGGCGAAGAAAATGGCTTGGCCGGAGAACCAAGCGCCGAATGGAATCTTCTGCGCGAGCAGCCCCGGAAGTTCTCTCGGCAGATGCCAGGCTGCCCAGAGGAATCCAAGTGCAACCGCGGCGAGCAATGGATTCCGCAGTTTGTCTTCGAAGATCGGCCACGCGAACCCGCGCCAGCCCAATTCCTCAAGCGTTCCGCCTTCGTCGATAAAGGCGCTACTGAGCGCGGTGAAGATGACCATCGGCAGACTGCCGCCCATCGATCCCCAGATGCGATCGAACTCTCCGGGCTTGCCGTACTGCGCGGCGACCCACAGGTACAGAATCAGGATCGCCGCGTAGCCAAAGCCCAATGCCGCGTAGCAGCGCAAGGCGCTTGTCCGCGGGAATCCGTGTGGCCACGGTTTGAGGTGGTCGAACAGCCGGGCGAGTCCCTCGCGTCCCCAGCCGGCCCAGCTCGTCACAATCGCGGAGATCGACGGTGCGCCCGCAAAAATGAAAATCGAGAAGGCCAGCGGCTGTCCGGTGTCGATCGCGAAGCGCGCAATATTGAGGATGTTCGGAAAATGGTTCGTGGCCTGGAGCCAGGCGAACAGGTTCGCCATCATCTGCCCTGCACGTGGATCCGCGGCCGCCATTGCGAGTCGAACGCTGACCACGCCACTCACAAGGATCAACGCAATCAGGTAGAAGACCGTAAATGGGAATCGCTGGATGAGGGTCTGCATGGCTCGAGTCTTGTTGAAAAGTGACCATCATAACCTGCCGGCATAGCCTGCGGGAACGGCGCACTTTCGCCTATCCTGGTGTCAGATGGGTTTTCGTATCTCTTTCGCACTCCGAACGGGCGCGCTCGTCGCCGCCCTCTCTGCATCCCTGTGGGCCCAAGCGCCTGCCGCTCGGGAAGAATCGAAGGGTCTGCCGGCTCGCACCTCGCCCGCCGAGTATCAAGCGCAAGGCAAAGCCGGCGGGTTTACGATTGGCGCCGAGTTTGTCGGGCATTCGATACCGACGCCGAAGGCAACGTATTCCTCGGAAGATTACGTCGTCGTTGAGGTGGGTCTATTCGGCCCCGAGGGGGCGCGCCTCAAGCTGGCGATGAGCGACTTTTCGCTGCGCATCAACGGAAAGAAGAACGCGCTTCCGCGCGAGCCATACGATCTCGTCTTCCACAATTTGAAGGACCCAGAATGGGAGCCGCTGATCAAGCCGGAAGGCGGCAAGCAAAGTAAAACCAGCATCGGCAGCCAGGGTGGCGGAGGAGGCGGCGACAAGCCACCACCGCCGAAGATGCCGATCGCGGAGCGCCGCGCGATGGAGCAGGCGGTGCAACGGGCTTCTCTCTTAGAAGGCGATCGTGCGCTGCCGCAGGCGGGCCTCATCTTCTTTGGCCATCGCGGCAAGATAACGGGAATCCAATCGCTTGAGCTGATGTACGACGGTCCTGCGGGCAAGGCGAGCGTCGCGCTGCAGCCGTAGGAATTCAGATGGAACCCTTTCGCCACTCTCCTAGATGTTTCTCGAGCGTGTCCGTTCCGCAAGAAAATAGGTATTGGCAGCGGGCCCGCTTACTTCGCGACCCCCGCGGGGTCGCTTCGTGCGCGCCTCGAAACGAAGGCCTTTGCAAGCTGCAGTTTTCATTCGCTTGCGGTGGTTAGACACGCGATAGGCACTCCCTGCAAACGTTCGTTGGGACCGGAATTCGTACTACTGTCGCGTTTCAGTTTTGACCACAAGGCGCGAAAGGGCAGATCATTCACGAAGCATTTATTCAGGATCCTCCGCCGCCCGCCGCGGGTGCTACGTACTGAGCCGCCGCTTTACCGGAGCGGTGAACGCGCGAATCGCCATGTCTAATTCGCCGACACCCAACACGCGGCACCCGCCGTAGAATACGCCGAGCCCAATGGGCATTGAGACCGCCAGGTCACCCAGCCGCGCCAGTTGCGTATCGCCGAATTGCGATGACATCCACGTCGTCGAAGCCCAGATGGCGGCGCCCATCACAGCCGACGCGCTAGCTACTTTCGCAAAACTCCGCGCGAGGTCGCGGCCGTAGATTCCACCAAGGCGACTGCGCAGGATCACGAACAACGCGATGAAATTGAACAGCGCGACCGCCGACGTCGCCAGCGCCAGGCCCGCGATGCCCATGCCGACGGCATGCGTCAGGGTCCACACCATAATGAAGTTGATTGCAATCGAAAACAGACTCACGATCATGGGGACCCGCGCATTGCCGAGTGCGTAGAACGCAGGGTTCAGAATTTTCACGGCTGCGTAGCCGAACAGCCCGACGGCGTAACACGACAGTGCCGTCGCGGTCCGGTTCGTGTCGTAGGCGTTGAACCCACCCGCCTGATAGATCGTGCCGATGATCGACTTGCCGAGAATCCACAAGCCGACCGACGCCGGAATCGTGACGAGAAAGACCATGCTGAGTGCTTTCGACACCGTGCGCCGGATCTCGTCGAGATTGCCCGCACCCGCGCTCCGCGAGAGCGAGGGTAGTGCCGCGGTCGCCATGGCGACGCCGAAAAGGCCGATCGGCAATTGCATCAGGCGGAACGCGTAGCCCAGCCACGCCACTGGCCCGTCCAGCCCGCGCACCGGGTCCGACACGGACGACGCGAAATTCGAATTGATCATCACGTTGATTTGCACCGCGGAACTGCCGATGATGGCCGGACCCATCATGGCCAGAATCCGGTGTAGGCCGGGATGCGACCAGTCGATGGCCGGGCGGAATACGAATCCGGCGGCGCGCAGACTCGGGATCTGCCACGCCAGTTGCAGCGCGCCGCCCAGCACCGCGCCCGCTGCCATCCCTTCGATCGGTTGGATGTGCAGCGACGGTCCCGCCCAATACCCTAAGGCGACACCGAAGATCACCGAGCCGATGTTGAAGAACGTCGACGCCATCGCCGGTACGCCGAATCGATTGCACGCGTTTAGAACGCCCATTGCCTGCGCGGCCAACGAGACGAGCAGCAGAAACGGAAACATGATCCGCGTGAGCCGCACGGCGAGTTCAAACTTGCCTGGAACCAGCGCGAATCCGGGCGCGAGAAACATGACGAGTGCCGGACTGAATACGATGCCCAGGGCGCAGAACGTACCGACGACCAGGATGATCGCCGTGCCCACCAGATTCGCGAGCGCCGCCGCTTCCTGCTTGCTTTTCTTTGCCAGGTATTCGGTGAACACGGGCACGAACGCGCTCGATAGTGCGCCTTCCGCAAACAAGTCGCGCGTCAGATTCGGGATGCGGAAGCCGAGGGTGAAGGCGTCGTAGATGAGCCCCGCCCCAAACAGGCGCGCCATCAGCGATTCGCGAACCAGGCCCGTGATCCGGCTGGCGAGGACCGCGATCGATACGACGCCCGCCGAGCGCACGACGCTCTCCTGATTGGCGGTGGCCTGATTCGCGCGTTGACGGAGATCGGGCGCAGACCCCGGAGCGGGTTTGGTAGCCTCGGGCGTCTTCGTCTCGGGCGTCTTCGTCTCGGGCAACAAGGCGTTCAACTTCCGTATTGCGAAAAGAAGTGGGCGATCGTGACGATGCCCATATAGTAGTTCGCGATCTTGAACTTTTCGTTGGGCGAATGCAAGCCGTCGTCCGGCAATCCGAAGCCCATCAGAATCGTCGGAATGTGCAAGTGCCGCGCGAAGTCGCCGACAATCGGAATCGAACCGCCGCTGCGTACGAACACCGTGGGCTTTCCGAGCACGTCTGAAAAGCAGCGCGCCGCCGTATCGATCGCCGGGTGATTCGGATTCACGATAATCGCCGGACCGCCCGACAATACGCGCACTTCGGTCTCTATGCCCTTCGGCGTGTTCGCCGCGACGAAAGCTTTAAACCCGGCGACGATCTTGGCCGGATCCTGATCGGGCACCAGGCGGATCGATACTTTGGCGGTTGCCTTCGCCGGAATCACGGTCTTCGCGCCCGCGCCTGTAAAGCCGCCCGCGATGCCGTGCACTTCGAGCGTCGGACGCGCCCATACGCGTTCGAGCACCGTGAATCCGGGCTCGCCGGTTAACGCGCTCGCGCCCGTCTCGGCGCGGAACTCTTCGTCCGTGTGCGGCAGCGTGGCCCAACTTGCGAGCTCTGCGGGCGCCGGCTTCTGGACGTCGTCGTAGATGCCGGGAATCTGAATCACACCGTCGGCGCGCTTGGCTTTACTGAGCAGTTCAATTAATCCGAACACGGCGTTCGGCGCGGCCCCGCCATACATCCCGGAGTGCAGATCCTTCGCTGGTCCGGTGGCTTCCACTTCCATGTAGACCAGACCGCGCAACCCCACGCACAGCGTGGGAATGCCTTCTGCGAAAAGTTCTGTGTCCGACACCAGCGCGACGTCGGCTTTTAGCTTTTCCGGATTCTCGGCGACGTACTTGGCGACGGCGGCTCCGCCGACTTCTTCTTCGCCTTCAATCAGAAACTTTAGATTGACCGGGATACTGCCCATCACCGCACGCAAGGCCTCGACGGCCTTGATGTGCATGTACATCTGTCCTTTGTCGTCGGCCGATCCGCGGGCGTAGAGATTGCCATTGCGTTCGGTGGGCGCAAAGGGAGGCGTGTGCCAAAGCTCCAGCGGATCCGGCGGCTGCACGTCGTAGTGTCCATAGCAAAGCACCGTGGGCTTGCCCGGCGCGTGCAGCAGATCGGCATACACAAGAGGATGTCCAGCGGTCTCGATCACTTCGACATGCTCAAGTCCGGCGGCCTTCAACGCGTCGGCGACGAAGGCCGCGGCGCGCGCGACGTCGGCTTTGTTCTCGGGAAGCGTGGAAATACTCGGAATTCGGAGCAGAGCTTTCAACTCGTCGAGCAGGCGGGTGCTGTGCTCGGCAACGTAAGCCTCAACGGCGGGGCGGATAGACGCAGATGCAGACATGGCGGGAACTTTTATTATAGGTCCGGAATCCGCCGTGCACCCACGTAGTGCGGACCGCCCCCCTTCGGGGCACTACTTACTACTTAGGTCGATTTCTACCGGATCGGCTTCGCTGCCCGCGAGCCCAACCGGGCTTCAAGCCAGATGAGCATTACCAGGACGAACACTGCAATCGAACCGGCGAGCGGAACGCCGAGCACGGCGCGGACTCCCCATTCGGTGGCGAACAGTCCGATCATTGCCGGAGCCAGCAGACCGCCGGCGAACGCCAGGGACACCAGGCCGTTGTAGAAACCCGGGTGGTAGTCCGGGAAGCGGTGCCCGATTTTTTCGACTACCAGCGGATAGATTGGAGCGAAGCCCGCACCGATACAAAGGATGCCGACGCTTGCTCCACCCAGGTTGTTTGTTGCGAGCAAGAGGAGCGTTCCAAAAACGCTGGTCACCGAACTCGCGAACAGCATCTTCGCGTGTGACACGCGAGCGAGCATTGCCTGGGCGAACACTCGGCCCACCAACAGCGCGGACCAATACAATGCCAGCAGCAGCAAGCCGGTGGCGGGACTGATTCCCAATCGCTGGATCACGAAAAGCGCCAGCCAACCGGCCATCGCCCATTCATTGCCGAACTGGAAGAACACAAGCAGCGCGAGCAGCACCGATCCCGGCGTACGCACGTCCCGCAGCAGTTCTCGCAGCGACGCCTGCACGGGGACCGCATGCTCGTCGAACGTGCTCCTCGCGTAGCCACCCGCGAACAGGGCAGGGAAGATGGCAGCGAGAATCTGAATACTCGGGCCGGTGTAGGTGAAGAACGTCGTCGATACCAACAGCGCCATCAAAAGGCAGCCGCAGCCGAACAGGATTCCACCCAGGTTGATCGTCGCCGCCGAGTCGTGCTGATAGATCGACTGAATTCCGTGGAAGATCGCCGAATGCATCGTGCCTCCGGCCAGGCCCAAAACCAGCAAGCCCGCCATTCGATACCAGGGCGAAAACGGAGGAGATACCGCCGCAAGGTACAGCAGCGTCACCGCCGCCGCGGAGCAAGCCGCTGTCAAAACCCAGCCGATTCCCTTCTTGGTCAATAACAGCGGCGCTACCCAAGTGGAAGCCAACACGCCTAAAACGAGGAAGAGGAAGTAGCCGCCGACAACCCAGTAGTCCCAGGTTCGATGGTGGCCCCAGACCGGGAGGATCGCGCCGGGAAAACTGAACAGGAGTCCGGAGACGAAGAATCCGGCGAGCGCCTTGCGAGCGCCTGCGGCTTTGAGCTTTCCGCGCCCAAACACTAAGGTCTCTGGCTGTTGCACTTCCGTTGGCGCCACTACCCCCAAGTATAACCGGCGGGGAACGCGCGCACCCGCGCTTCGGTGTAGTTCGAGTGTACGCTTTGTATTATGAACGGCTTACAGGGGTTCTGAAGGTGCTCGGATACGGCTCTCGTGTCATGACCGGCAAAGAACGGAACGAACTGTGGAAAAATCAACCCCCACCCAGCCCGGATCCAGCCCCCGCGATAACCCGCCCTTCAAGGCAGGGACCCCGAGCAATCAAGCGCGAACGGAGTGAGCGGATACCAATCAGGGTAGGCTGGCGGAGATCCGCTCACTCTCATGAACCACCTTGTAAGTGATTGGATTTTTGGGGTCTGGGCTTGGGGCGAACGGGGGCGACGGCTACTGCACCCGACTTTGTCGGGCTTCGTGCGCGGCTCGGATTTGTCGCATTTCTTGGCCTTCGCGCAGCAATCTCGCATCGACTGGTTCATGGCGGTCATGACGCGCGCGTCCCTGACTTCGTTCGCGGTTCTTTGCTGGCACAGCGCGGACGCTCCGGCGTCCCGCGCCGCTTTGCTATCCTCAGCGTTGCGGATGCCTAACCAAACTCGCCGTCAATTCCAACAAACCCTCGGAGCCGCTGCGCTCCTCGGCGGCCTCCGCGCGGAGGCCGCACCGATGAAATCGCGTTTCTTTACCCTCGAACGCTACCAGATGAAGAGCGGAGATCAGCCGCCTCGCCTGCACGAGTATCTCTCCACCGGACTGCTGCCCGCAATAGCCAAGCATCATGACGGGCCTGTCATCGTTCTCGACGCGCTTATTGCCGCGCACATGCCCTCCGTCATTTTGATTCGCGGCTATTCGACGATCACCGAGCCGCGGGAACTCGCCGACAAGTGCTGGAAAGACGAGAAGCACGTCGCGGCTTTCACCAAATGGGAAGCCGGACTCGATTCCAAAGTCGAACGCTGGAGTACGTCCCTGCTCTCCGCCGCCCCCTACATGACCGACATCGTCGTCGACAAAGACCGCAAGACCTCGCGCATCTTTGAACTCCGTCAGTATCACTCGCCCACCTGGCGGCAGCTTGGTTCGCTCAACGCGCGCTTCAGCGGCCCGGAGATCAAGATCTTCCACCGCGTCGGCATCCATCCCATTCTGTATGCGACGACGCTGTTCGGCGACAATCTGCCGAACCTGACGTACCTGACTCCGTTCGACAATCTCGCCGAGCGCGAGAAGGCCTGGAATGCGTTCGGCGCGGATCCCGAATGGGTCAAGGTTCGCAAGGAATCTGTCGATCGTGACGGCCAACTGTCCCAAGTGATCGAGATGTCCCTGTGGCGGCCCGCCGCGTATTCTCCGCTAAAATAGGAGCCGAGGTTCCTATGCCGCCGAGCGAAGCGACGCAAGTAATTCTCCGGCCCTCTCGAGTGCAGCAGGCTCTCTTTCGAATGGTCAGCGG
>JAYVTO010000273.1:0-8792 GCA_043788745.1 Acidobacteriaceae bacterium | reverse complement strand
CTAAGCCGAACGAAGCGTCCTCCCCTTGGATGGGCACCGTGCTCCGCTGGGCCGCGCTTTATAACATTACCTGGGGAGCATGGACGGTACTGTTTCCCTCCGCCCTCTGGAGTCTCGCCGACCTCCCTCAGCCGAATTACCCGGAACTCTGGCAGTGCATTGGCATGATCGTCGGCTGCTATGGCGTGGCCTACTGGGTTGCCGCCGGAGACGCTGTCCGCCACTGGCCGGTGGTGCTCGCCGGATTGCTCGGCAAGGTGCTGGGCCCAATCGGATTTCTGCAGGCAGCGATCGAGCACCGGCTCCCCTGGAAATTCGGCATCGTCAATATCGGGAACGACCTCATCTGGTGGATTCCGTTTGGGCTGATTCTATGGGCGGCGCACAACGCCAACCTAAACCGGAGAATCACGACCTCGCCCGATATCCAACGCCTGTCGATGCGGGCGAAATCGCAGTTTGGCGTCACGCTGCTCGAGATGTCTGAAGAGGCACCCACGCTGGTGGTTTTTCTTCGCCACTTCGGATGCACGTTCTGCCGCGAAGCCGTGGACGATCTCGCGAAGCAACGCATCGCCATCGGCCGCACGGGAACGCAACTAGCCCTCGTCCATATGGGTGCCGAAGCGCAGGCAGCCGAGTTCTTCGAAAAGTACGGCCTCGAAGATGTTCCTCGCATCAGCGACCCACCCGCGACCCTCTATCGCGCCTTCGGACTGAATCGCGGTTCGATGAAGGCGCTGTTCGGTCCCAAAGTGTGGACCCGCGGCATGCAGGCGGGCGTGCTTGCTGGACACGGAGTTGGTTCCGAAGTTGGCGATGGCTACCAGATGCCCGGCGTCTTTCTCGTTTTCCACGGCGAGATCCTGCGCACGTACCGTCATCATTCGGCGGCCGATCGCCCCGACTACGTCTCACTCACGACACCGCAACCCATAGCCTAGGCGCGCAACCTGATATCGTTATTGGGGAGGCCTTCGGAGTGTCCACGTCCCCGATCACCGACCGTTCCGGCATCGCCGGAGCCTTCACCGCCTTCCGCGTAGCCGGAGTCCCTGTCCGCTTTCATTTCACTTTCGTTCTGATGGTGATCTTCCTCGTTGTCATGGGACTGGGCAGCAACCTCTCGAACTGGATGTATGCGGCCTTCATCCTCGGCCTCTTCTTTTCTGTCCTGCTGCATGAACTCGGACACGTCTGGGTCAGCCGGCGCTATGGAATCAAGACCGTCGAAATCGTGATGTTCCCCATTGGCGGCATTGCCCGCCTGGAACGCACGCCGCGCCCTAACGAAGAGCTGTGGATTGCGCTCGCCGGACCCGCTGTCAACGTCCTGCTGACGGCCCTGCTGATGATCTACCTCATCTACTTCAAGAAGTACGTAACGCTCGAAATGCTGGCGAAGCCCACCGACGCGAACCTGCTTTCCTGGATCGCGCAAGGCAATCTGATGCTTGCGCTCTTCAACATGGTTCCGGCGTTTCCGATGGATGGCGGCCGTGTGCTGCGCGCCGTGCTCGCGCGGTTCAAGCCCGTAGATGAAGCTACGCGGATCGCCGCATGGTCCGGCCGCATGCTGGCGTTCGCGATGGGCCTGTACGGGCTGCTCGAGCCGCAGTTCATGCTCGTGTTCATTGCGTTCTTCGTTTATCTCGGAGCCGCGCAAGAAGGCGCGGCCGCCATGGGCCGCATCCTTACGCACGGGGTGCCGGTGCGCTCCGCGATGGTCACGCAGTTCACGACGTTGAACCACGGCCACACGATTCGCGACGCCGCGAATCTCCTGCTGGCAACGTCGCAACAGGATTTCCCCGTTGTCCATTCCGATCAGGTCGTCGGACTCCTCGGGCGCAATCTCTTGCTCCGTTCTCTCGCCACGGAAGGGCCCGACGCCTACGTTGCGGGTGTGATGGATCGCGAATATCTAGCCGTAGAACCCGATCTCGACCTCGCCGAAGCTCTGCCGTTGATGTCCGCTCCAGGCTCCTGCGCTCTCGTCATGGACGGCGACAAGCTGGTCGGCCTGCTGACGACGGAGAACCTCAGCGAGTTCCTCATCCTCCGCCGCTTCGGCATGGAGCCCACCGGAAAAGCCGTCGCCACGTAGTTCTCTGACGGCGTGATTCGGATCGAAATGATCCCCGCCGTAATCCGGCGGACTACAACCCCGGGCTTCAGCCCGGTGTTGTTTTTGCCGGTCATCTCACCACTCTCAAGGATCTCAGCGCGGAATCGATCCCCGTTCTGTAAGGTTGCGGATTTGCCGCGCCGCCTATTGTTTCGCGACGGCGAGGTCTTGTTGGACGAAGCGGACGAGTGCCTCCAAGAGCGCGGCTCTCGGGAAGTGGCCCTTGTCGACGAAGCTCTTCATCGAGGAGGATTTCTCGAAGGGGAGAGCCACGGCGAAGTGGTCTCCTTTGGCGGCTCCCAGGAACTGCGAGCCGGGTACGATCGCGTCGAGCTTAGTGAGTTGCCCGTCCTGGATCGTGTCGAAGGTCGAGAGAATCTTCCAGGTCTGAGCGAGCATTTTGGAGACATTATTCGCCTCGGCGTTCGCGATCAGCGAATAGGACGGGACGACCGGATCGGGATAGCCTGCGAGGAACGCTTGCCGGACGTCGCGCCGGAGGCTCTTGTATCCGGCGGAGAGATCGCCTTTGCAGCCCGGGAGCGAATACTGCTGGATCCACTTGTCGGCCATACCAGGCAGCGTGTCGGCGATGGCGGATCCGCCGCTGGCGCCGGCGACGGAGATGAAGGCTGCGACGGCGTCTTTCAAGCCGGGTTGGCGGGCTAGCGCGACTTGGGCGTCCGGCGTGCCTTTGCTGTAGCCGATGAGGATGAATTTGCGCGCATCGGTGGCTTGCGCGGTGCGGACGAAATCGGCGATCTTTTTGCCGTTGTCTTCGCTTGAGTCGTTGGGCATGTCGACGCGATCGACAGTCATTCCGTACTGGTCTTTGAGAACCTTGAGGCCTTCGTCGAACGCGGGTGCATCCGAGAAGCAGGAACTCATGAAGCCCGGTACGACAAGGATGCGATGGGTTTTCGAGAGCGCAGCGAGCTTCGCGTCGGTGCGTCCGGGCGTGTCGAGGTATTGACTGCAAGCGCCCCATTCACCACCGTCGGGATTGTTCTGCGCGAGGACCGAGCAAAACGTGTCGGCGAAGGCGGCGACGCGGTTGGTGCGGTCCGGTCGCATGTAGACGATCAGCGTTCGACCGTCCGATTCGAACTCTTGGCCGTGGGCGGTCCTGGCTTTCGTGATCGCCTGCTTCGGCGTTAGGTAGTCGAGTTTGGCGACCGAGCCGGTTTGCTGGAGACTCTGACCGATGTACTCCCGTTCGGCGTCGGTTTTGGGATCGATCTTATGGGTGAGCTTGCCGTTGCGCTGATCGCGATCGAAGCCGATGTCGTGCGTTCCCGCGCCGACCCAGACGGTTTGTCCATCGTGGGTGAAGGGCGCTTTCCAGATGCGGAAGTGATGGCGCGACGCAACGACACGGAGAGGATCAGCCTGCGCGTAGCCGAAATCCTGGGCGCGGTCGAAGAGGCGGAGTTCGCTCATCGGAATCGTCACGTAGGCTTGCTTCGAGAGCGTGGCGAAGACGCCTTTGAGCACGGAGTCCTTCACGCTGCGATCGACAGCGACCCAGCCGGCGCTCGAGAGAGAGGTCTGGACCTGCTCGAGCGAACCGAGGATGAGGAAGTTGATGCGATCGCCGTCGGCACCAGCGGGATCAGAGACGCGGGGCGGAAGGCTGTCGAGCAGGGATTGCGAGAATGGCATCACGTTCACTTCGGGCCCGGCCGAGGCGGCGGACGCAGCGGTGCGATGCAGTGAAATTTTGAAAGTACCGTCGCCCGAATCGTTGCCGTTGAGGTTGCAGGCGAAGAAGAGACGTCCGGCGATGGGAGCCCGGCTTTCGCGTTGCGCTCCGATGACGAAGGGGCGAGCGGCAGGATTTTTTCCGATTCGGCCGATGACTGCGCCTTTGTTGGCGTCGTTCAACGGATAGGTTTTGATGAGGTCTGAGAAGCCGCGGCTGGCTCCTTCGGGTCCGGCGGATTTCGCACCGAACTGCGCGGTGCCGGTGACCGTAAACTTGAGAAGGTCGCCGGCGGTGACGTCGATGCCCGAGTCGACCCAGGTTCCAGAGGCGGCGATCTCTACGGCTTTCGATGCGGGGGAGGATTGGGCGTCCTGCGAGATTTGTTGCCAGGCAGAAGGCGGCGATTGCGCGCCGAGAAACGCGGGCGCGCCGAGCAGAAACGCCGCCGGTAACCAAAAGTTCATAAGACCAACGTTACTTGTGGGCGGCGTCCAGAAGCAAGCCCCGGATCTCGGACCAGAGTTCAGCATCCATCTCCATCTTGGCGTGGCCTCCTCCGAGAGTGCGGCGAATCCAGGTGGCGCTGGGGTCGGTTGGAGCTTGTCCGCGATAGCTGCGGGCATAGTTTCCGAGGATCCGCGTGTGCTCGGGGTCGGCGGCGCGAATCGCGCCGCGGCCCTGAATGGCGAGGCCGTCGCGCTGGTAGTAATTCACCGCTTCGCGCACATTGGGCGGGACGGCCGAATCGTGCATGCCGACGCTGTCGACCTGCACGGTGAGCAGCACGGGAATGTTGAGTTTGTGCAGTGCGCGCGCCACGTGGATGGCGGCGTCGCCGCCTAAGCTTTGGCCGTAAAGGACGACGCGCGCGTTGGCGCGCTCGGCTTGGTCGAGGTGCCCGTCGTGATTGGTGTCGAGAGCTTTCAGAATGAAGCGGACCGCGGAGCGCCAGTTGCGGTTCGAGAAGGTCTCGGCGGCGAAGCCTTTCGCGCGGAGGTCGAGCGCAACTTTGCGGACATTGCGATGCGCGTCGTTCCACGTTTCGAGGCCGCCGAGGAATCCGACCGCGAGCGATTGCTGTTGCGGGATCGGCGTTGTCGTAACGAGGTCGCGCGGGCGCTGCGCAAGAAGCGCGGCGGCGGTAATGAGGATGGCGGTAGTTGTGCGCACTTTTGTTTAGAGCTTTGCGATCCTCGCCCAGACTGGCGGGATTACATTGGCACTCCTTATTTCGACGCTCGGGACCGGACCAGCGTTTCGAGTTCAGCCAGGGTTTTTGGCCAATCGCTTTTCATGAGGCGGGACAGGCCGCGATCGGCCAGCAGTTTTCCGACGGTTTGACAGCGGGCGCAGTAGTTGGTTTCGTTATCGGCGTAACGGATTCGCTGAATCTTCTCCTGACAGCGCGGGCAGGGCTGCCCGAACTTGCCATGCACGGCCATATCGGGGCGGAAGGCGGTGACCTTTTCGGGAAAGGCTCCGGCGGCCTCGGCGCGGAGCTTACCGGTCCATTCGTGGAGGGTTGCTTGCGTTGCCTCGAAGAGCTTTTGCGTGTCGTGCGCGGGTAGGCGTTGGGTGAGCGCGACGGGCGAGAGTTGGGCGCGATGGAGGATTTCGTCGGAGTAGGCGTTGCCGATTCCGCTGCACAGTCTGGGATCGGTGAGCGCGCGCTTTAGGGTGTGGTTCGCGGACTGCAGCACGGCGGCGAACTCGGCTGGCGTTGCGGCGAGTACATCGAGGCCTCCGGGGTCGAGAGCATCGACGGCTTCCACGCCGCGTGCCATGTGGATGGAGGCACGGCGCTGCGTGCCCGCTTCGGTGAGAGAAAGGATACCCGAAATAGACGCCCCGGCCGCTCGCGAGCAAAGAACCGCGAACGAAGTGAGCGGACGCGGGCTGCCGTTCGCGAAATCGAGTGACGCGAGGTTGCGGCGCGCCGAAAGTGCGGGGCGCTTTTCAGTCCAGTGGAGGCGTCCGGCGATCATCAGGTGGAGGACGAGCCAGACATCGTTGTCGAAGCCAAACGCGATTCGCTTGCCGACGCGGCGAAGTTGTGTCAGGTTCGCGCCGTCGATTGCGTTGAGCGGCGGATCGATGGTCCGAAGCAGAAAGGGGCTCCCGAGGCGCACCGCTTCGAGCTTGCGATCGAGCGCGCGGGCCGCAATGGCTTCGATGTAAACCGTGATGTCGGGAAGCTCCGGCATGGGCCTTATCGTATCGCGTCCTCTTGGGGGCGATGCTTTCGCGGTAGGATGCGGTTTGCCGTGTAAGAATGCATCCGGTTTGGAAGCCGAGCCGAAGTGGCCGGGATTCGTGGCCCTGCTGGCAGTGGGCGCGATCCGCTATGCGCTGCCGCCGGCGCTTTCGGTAGGGCCGCAGTGGCTGTTGATTGCGGTGCTGATTCTGCTGCTGATTCCGAAATCGATTTTCATTCGGCAGGATCAGATTCGGATGCATCGGATCCTGGGCCATGCGACTTCGGCGTTGGTTACCGTCGACATGATCGGATCGTTGATACTGCTCATCTCGCGGCTACCAGGGCACAAAGAAACGCCGAAGCAATTGCTGATTGCGGCGTCCTTATTGTGGTTCAGCAACGTGCTGGTTTTCGCGTCGTGGTACTGGCGGCTGGATGCCGGCGGGCCGTTCGGGCGGGATTCACAGGCGGCGAAAGCCGGCGGATTGCATATCGACGGCGCGTTCCTGTTTCCCCAGATGACGATGACTCCGGAATTGCTGGAGCGCATGGGAGAGGCCCGGTGGCGTCCGGGATTCGTGGATTATTTGTTCCTGGCATTCAACACCAGCACGGCGTTTTCGCCGACGGACGTGCCGGTGCTGTCGCGATGGGCGAAGGCGCTGATGATGGTGCAGGCGCTGATTTCGTTGACGACGATTGCGATTATTGCGGCGCGCGCGGTGAATATTCTTTGAGGACGGATTGTGACTTTTGAACCGACTACTCTTCTTGCTGATTTGATCTTCCCCGAGGGGCCGCGTTGGCGCGACGGTTGGCTGTACTTCTCCGATATGCACGTCAACCGGCTGATGCGGGTTGCTGAGAATGGCGTCAGCGAGGTGGTGGCGGAGATTCCGAATCAGCCTTCGGGGATCGGATGGCTTCCGGATGGGCGGATGATCGTGGTCTCCATGAAAGATCGAAAGCTGATGCGGCAGGACGCCGGCGGGTTTGTCGCGGTCGCCGATCTTTCGGGCGTGGCGGAGTTCCATTGCAACGACATGGTCGTCGACGCGAAGGGTCGTGCCTATGTGGGCAACTTCGGGTTCGACCTCGACGGCGGCGAGAAGCCGAAGGCGACGGGATTGATTCTGGTGACTCCCGAGGGCGTCGTGCGCCGGGTGGCGGAGGATGTTTGGTTTCCGAATGGCCACGTGATTACTCCGGACGGCAAGACGCTGATCGTGGCCGAGACGTTTGCGTCGCGGCTGACGGCGTTTGATATTGGCGAAGACGGGTCGCTCTCCAATCGGCGCGTGTACGCGCCGCTGCCCGAGGGCGAATATCCGGACGGCATTTGTTTGGATGCCGAGGGCGCGGTGTGGGTGGCTTGCGCGACTTCGGAGCATATCATCCGCGTGAAAGAAGGCGGCGAGGTGGCTCTGAAGATTCCTCTGCCGGGGCGGCGATCGTATGCATGCATGCTGGGTGGGGCCGATCGGCGGACGCTTTTCATCTGCACGGCGCAGCATTCCCACCCGGATAAGACTCTCGCTCTGCGGTCCGGGCGTATTGAGACGGCGCGGGTGGAGGTTGCAGGCGTGGGCCTGCCTTAGCGCGCTACGCCGCGACACAACCTTACTTCCGCGGCCACCAAAATGTCGCATTATAGGTTTATGCGACTCCATTACGCGACGATTGCGCTGGTCCTTTTCGTCCTCACGCTTACCCCCATGTCCGCCAGCGACGCGAGCATCACCAAAGAAGACCGAGCCGAAGCCGTCAAAGCCCTGCAGGCTTCGCGAGCAGCCTACAAGGAAGCTCTGAAGGACGTCACCCTCGAACAGTGGAAGTGGAAGCCCGCGCCGGATCGCTGGTCGGTCGGCGAAGTGGCTGAGCACATCGCGCTCGGCGAAGGCTTGCTGTTCGCGAGGGTCCTCGAAGCCGTCAACGCTCCGGCGAATCCGGCGTGGGAAGAGAAGACCAAGGACAAGCTCGCCTTCCTCGCGCGCATCATGCCCAACCGCCAGGGCAAAGCAAAGTCTCCGCTCGAAATCGAACCCAAGGGCAATCTGACGAAGGAAGAAACGTTCGCCATCTTCGAAAAGAATCGGATGCCGATTGAGAAGTTCGTCGAAGAGACCCAGGTTCCGTGGAAGGAACACACCTCGGAGCATCCGTTCCCGATCTTCAACACGCTGAACGCACAGCAGTGGTTCATGTACATTCCGTGGCACACGCAGCGGCACCTGAAGCAGATCGCCGAAGTGAAGGCCACGGCGGGATACCCGAAATAGACGCCCCGGCCGCTCGCGAGCAAAGAACCGCGAACGAAGTGAGCGGACGCGTGCAGCCCGTCCTGACCGCCATGAACCAGCACGGCTCGCCACTGCGCAAGACGAAAAGCGCTAAATTCGAGCCGCGACCAAAGCGGCCCGAACGGTCGCGTCGGGAACGGATTCACGCCGTGCGCGGATCAACCGCGAAGCTTCGAGGCGCGGGCGCTGAACAGATCCTGCGGAACCGCGCCCTCACGGGCGGGGTTAACGGAAGTGGCGTTTGGCTTAGCATCCACGCCCTCGCTCGTGGTTCTCCGTTGCGGTGGGCGCTCGCTTACGCTTGCGGTTCTCCGTTGCGGTGGCCGCTCGCTTACGCTCGCGGTTCTTCGTTGCGGTGGGCGCTCGCTTACGCTTGCGGTTCTTCGTTGCGGTGGCCGCTCGCTTACGCTTGCGGTTCTTCGTTGCGGTGGGCGCTCGCTTACGCTTGCGGTTCTTCGTTGC
>JAYVTO010000272.1:0-28170 GCA_043788745.1 Acidobacteriaceae bacterium | reverse complement strand
AGGTTGTTCAATCCTGGTAGCAGCAGTGCGGGGTGCCGGCTCGTGAATCCGCGCCCGACGCGGCCCTTCGGGCCGCTTTGGTCGCGGCTCGGATTTGGTGCTTTTTGTCTTGCGCAGTGGCCTGCAGTGCTGGTTCCTGGCGGTCGTGACGTGTGCGCGTCCCTGACTTCCCGTAACGGGCAGGCTGTTCGCGGTTCTTTGGGAAAGCCGCTCACTTTGTTCGCGGTTCTTTGGGAAAGCCGCTCACTTCGTTCGCGGTTCTTTGGTGGGGCGTGGGCGCACGCTTACGCTTGCGGTTCTTTGGTGCTATCAGGTTCGGGCATAGCTTGCTGTGGCCAGCTTTCTCGAATGCCTGAGATTTCGCCGGAACTACTTTCGACGCCGGTGTCAGCGCGAAATGTCTCGGCGCGCGTAGAGCAGGTATGACAGGGCAAACGCTGCAATGGCGATTCCACCGAGCACGTATAGGCTTTTTGCCGACAAAGCCGAGCCCATCAGTAATTCAAAAGGCTTGTAATACCGGAAGGGCGAAAGCCAGGCGACGGATTCCGCCGGTTTCCACGCCCGGCCGACGTAGTCGACGAGGTAGGCCGTCAGCGCCAGCAACCCCGCGATGGCTCCAGCGGAGCCTCTCCGGCGGCAGACGCAGCCGATCGCCAGCGCAATCGCCGCCCAGCAGAGCATCAGGAATCCCAGATTCAAGATCATCGAACCAACCAGCCCAACCGATGGCCAACCCGCATTCTTCGCGGCAAAATAATACAGACCAAGCCACGTGCCGAGGGCCATCATGGCGAGCAGATAGACGGTAGAGATCAGCGCCACCAGGATGGACCGGGTGACGATCCAGTGCCTGGCCACGGGCCGAGCCAGCACGAGATCGATGAATCCGGTCTCAATCTCCATAACCGGAATCGTCGCCAGTGTCAGAGAGGCCGCAACCAGCGCCCCCATCACCACGGGATCGAAATATCCCAGGCACACGATCCCTTTGAACGTTAGAAACATCGCAACGGAAGGCCCCATTACGTCCCGCACCCACGATGGGACCAGGGCACCCATTTGCGCGAACGAATTGGTGGCCTGAATCGCATTGGCCTGGAGAATAAGGACAACCTGAAACGCCGCGAGCAAGACGCCGGTCGCCAGGAGAAACTTGCGGACCCGGCGAAGCAACTGAACGATCAGCACAAAGAGCATGGTCATTCCGCGCCATCCCGGTAGTACTTGACGAGCACATCTTCGAGTCTCGCCTCTTCGACCGAGAGGTCGGCCACGGGAAGTGTGGCGAGAAACGAAGGCAGCGAGCCGAGCGGCCCGGTGACGAGAAGAACCCAAGTGCGGGGTTTTGCGTCGATCATTTTGTAATCTTGCGGAAGGGACGGCGGAACGGAAACATCCTGCTCAAATTCGACGCGTACGCGCCTGGATGCGAGCTTTCGGGCGTCTTCGACGGAGGAGCGCAATACGATCTCGCCTTTGCGCACCATAGCGATGCGGTCGCAAACGCGTTGTACTTCGGGCACCACGTGCGAGGACATGAAAACGGTGCGGCCCCGCTTGCGCACGTCGGCCAGCAATTCATAGAAAGCTTCCTGCATGAGGGGATCGAGACCTTCGGTGGGCTCGTCCAGAATCAACAGGAGCGGGTCGGTTTGAAACGCCTGGATCAAACCGAGCTTTCGTTTCATGCCGGTGCTGTATTCGCGCAGCTTTCTCGAGAGATCGCGATCGCCAAGTTCGAAGCGCTCGGTGAGGTTGTTGCGATGCTGTTTAGAAACGGTGCCGGTTCCGATTCGTTCCAGGAACAGCAGCAATTCGCGGCCCGTCAAATCGGAATAAACGCCCATTTCGCCGGGCAAGTATCCAACCGAGGAACGAGCTTGCAAGCTGTCTGACTGGCAATCGTGCCCGAAGACGGCTGCATGGCCCGAGGTGGGGCGCAGCAAGTCGAGCAAGATTCTGATGGTGGTCGTTTTGCCGGCGCCGTTCAGCCCGAGGAAGCCAAAGATTTCACCGTGCGGAACCTCCAGGTCAAGATGATTGACAGCGATGTGTTTGCCGTAGCGTTTGGTCAATCCACGAATTGAGATGGCAGCCGAGCCGGAGGGCACAACAGGAGTCTAACGCAAACTGGAAGTAACTCCGAAACAGCGAGCGAGAACCCTGGCGGCGGCCTGTCGGATAGGCAGCGACGGGGCGTTAGCGGAGATTGCCCGCGTGATGCCGGCGCGCCATCTCATTTGGCCAGCCGGCGACTCCAGAGCGCTGAACTGAGACCCGGCAAGATCATCGCAAAGCCGCGCCGCGATCCCGAGCGTTTGGTCCACTCACGGTTCGCTCGAATTACCGCGGGGATTTGCTGGCAGCGTGTTGGCTGCGTTGCAGGCGTTCGGCGTGTTCGCGCTCGGCGCGGGCGCTTCGTTGTGCGCGGAAGCGAGTGCGGCAGGCTTCGCAGCGGAAGGGCATGACTCCGGAGAGGGCCAGTATGCGGTCGGGTATGCGCGGCCAGGACGGGCGGATGCGCGGCGAGGTGCAATTGGGGCAGCTGACATTGCGTGGTCCCCGCGAGATCGCTATAAAGAAAGACCACATCCACCAGATCAGGGGGGCGGCTGTTGTGAGAGAGGCTCCAACTGTCGCGAGGGTGGTTTTCGACATCGACGAATCTCTCCAGTATACGCGGGGAGACTTTGGTTCCGATTGGTAGAGAGGTCGTAGGCACTCTTTGTATCGGGTCGGACCTGGTGGTGTGCTTGGTCGGACCTGGTGGTCCGACCTACTGGCGTGCCTGGTCGGGCCCGAGGGAGAGCGCGGTTATCGCGGGGCGTTGGACTGAGTGCGAGCCTGGCCTTCGCGCCAGAGGGCGGCGGCCAGGTTTTGGCTGCCGCGCGCGTTGAGGAAGACGGCGAGGTAGTCGAGAAAAGCGATGGGCCTGGAGCGCTGCCTCCAAGCGGAATCGTGCTCGCGGATTCTCTGGAAATTGGTGAGATGCCAGGTGGCGGAATCGCGGAAGCCAAGCGGGCATTGCTTCTGAAGGATCGCGTACTCTCGGCGTTCCCAAGTGGCGGCCGGCGAACCGGAAAGGGCTTCAAGAACGGCGACGGGGATGGGCGCGTCGCAAAGGGCAACGAGGTAGTCGAGAGCAGCGTAGAGTTGCACGGTGCGTTGGGCTGCGGTGGCGAGATCGAGGACGGCGGACCAATCGAGAGAGGGCGAGGTCTTGAGGATCATGAGTGCGTCGGCAATCCAGCGGATCTGCGGCAGCCAGCTCCATTGGACGCCGTGAAGACAGACGTGGAGCAACTGGCAGGCGGCGGAGGGAACGAGGACGGCGCGTCCATGGAGATCGACGGCTTCGGCGTCTTTCCAGAAGCGCGTGGTGATTTCCGGCGTGTAGCAGCGCAGGATGGGACGCCAGTGCAAATCGCAACTCTCGCCGGCTGCTGGAGGACGGGGACGATCAAACTGCCAGGCGTGGCGCACGCGACGCTGAGCCAGGATCTCTTCGTCGGAAAAGCCGTCTTCGGCAAGCCAACCCGCGCCGCGGAGTGCCTGGATGGCGGCGGGCACGTGTTCGGCGCGGACGAGGAAGTCGACGTCGCTCATATTGCGGAGTCCGGTGTCGCGGTAATGGCGCAGCAAGAGGGCAATGCCTTTGAGGAAGAGGCAGTCGACGCCGGTTGCGCGGAGGGTATCGGAGAGGCTGGCGGCGAGCGCGGATTTTTCGCGATTCTGCTGCCAGGTGGTGAGGTGAACGCGCTGGGCGAGCGCGGCGAGGGCGGGGTCGATGAGTGCGTCGCCGAGATTTCGGCGGACGAGGGGGAGGAGGCGGAGAGAGGGCTCGTCGAGGGCCTCCTCGGCATGTCCGGAGGAGGCGGTCACCGGACACTGCGCCTGCCAGTGTGCGAACTGGGCGGCGGCTTTTTCGGGGGGCAGGAACGACGCGCCCAGAAGCAGTTGTTGCGCTTCGCTGGGCCATACGCCTTCTCCGAACTGTCGGTCGTGTGGCATCGTCACGTGGAACTAGTGTAGTGCGGCTCAAATCCTGGCCGTATCATGTCCGCTCCCTGACGGCCGGGGCTGTCGGTATGGGTGCGGTCCGCTCACTTCCCGTAACGGGCAGGCTGTTCGCGGTTCTTTGCGGGCGAGCGGCCGGAGGTTTTTTCCCCAGTTCCTGACGGTCGCGGTTCAGTGCTACCAGGCCGTTAGACAGAGCCGACATGCGATGGGGTCCTCTCAAAAAAAACTGCGCCGTACTTCACTAGTTCGTCGTACTGCACTCGTTCTCTGACCGCGTAATTCGGATCGAATTCCGGCGTCAGCCCGGGGACATTTATTGCCGGTCCTAGAACTAGGGCAGAGAGGCTGCTAGTTGGAGGATGACGCCGGCGGCTTCAGTCTTGTCGCCGCGGCGGCCGTGGCGAAGGACGCCGGCGGAGTCGCAGGCGGCGCGGAGCGGCGCAAGGATGTGCGGAGACTGGGCGAGGACGTGAGGCGTGTTCTGGAGCAATCGGAGAAGGGCTTCGCTGCAACTGAGTGGAGTTGTCTCGAACGGCTGCCCTTGTTCGAAGGCGAGGAAAAGGATAAGGCCGGCAGGAGCGGGGCAGGCGCGGACGGTGCCGGCCGGTAGAGTGGGATACTGCTCTCCCGTGTCGTCGCGTATCATCAACGGCCGGGGATAGGGGTACACGAAGCCGGCGCTGTCGACGATGGCGTATTCATCGGAACAATACTCCGCGCCTTGGCGGACGAGTTCCTCGACGAGCGAGGTTTTGCCAGTTCCGCTGGGTCCGGGGAGAATGATGGCGCGGTTCGCGAAGGCGACAACACCGGCATGGATGGCGGCCTGGGGGGTGAGTTGATCGACAAAGGCCTCGTCGACGGCTTGCTGAATGACGGTGAACAGGTAAGGCATGGCTTCGCTGGTCGCGATGAGTTTGCCGCCAAGGCGGACCTGAACATGGCCGGGTTGGGCGGCGTCGGCGAACGAGAAATCGAGGTGGGGAACTGCGTCCCGGGAGGTTCGCGGGCACCAGGGCGCGAGGAGTCTGTCGATTTCTGCCACGGCATGGCGCACCCCGTGGACGCGGACGGAGAGCCCGCCCAGAGCGAACGCGAAGGCGTCCGTTTCCGGGAGGGCGAAGTCCGAGCGACTCGCGGGTGGCGTTCCTGAGTCCTGCCGCCGGGGAGTCACACGAACTCTAGTTTGGTGGGCGGGTTGTCGTGCGCGAACCAGCGCCTTGCGCGTAGGCCTTCTGCTCGGCGGCGGTGAGCGTGAGGACGACGGGCAGAGCCACAGCGCCGAAGGTTCCGATGGCCTTGAGGACCGAGCGGCGATCCTGTTCAATGGCAGCGAGCGGCATGGGAGCATCCGAAGCGATGAGGTTGGCGGCGCCCAATTGGGAGATGGCCTCGAGAGCGACTTCCGGAGCAACGGCGTGTCCGGCGTGGAGTTCGAGTGCGGCGATAATCTGCTCGAGACTGACGCCCTGGGCGCAGGCTTCGAACACGAGAGCCGCGGTCGGGTTCAACGAATGAACGGTCTTCGTGCGTTCATCCACAATGGCGGTGGAACCGTCCGCCAGTTTTTCGACTGCCAGAAGGCTGGGATCTACCTGCGAGAATAGCGACCTGGAATTCATTCGATCTCCTTCGAGTTAACTGTCGGTTGATTCGGGAAATAACACCGCGAGTCAATATGCAGAGGGTATCAGAACGCGGTGCCTCATGCAATGGAAGGCGGCGAGGGGAAGGGCCGGGACTCCTGACCGGCGATGCTGGCTTGCGAAGCGATGGCCGGCGAGGCCAAAAGGTGCAAACCGTCGAGCGCGCGAGCGAGGTATTGATCGATTCCCATTTCATCGCGCAGCCAGAGGGCGACGGCGGAAGGAGTTTCGGGAATATCGGCGAGAATGCGGGCGTAAATGCTTTGGTGGTAGGCGATGGCGTGGGTGCAGGTGAGGCCGTGGGGGATCTCGAGGTGCTGGGAGCCGGTGGCCTTCTCGAAGTCGACGCCCCAGCGATGTCCGCCGAGATAGAGGGTGCTCCAGGAAGGTTGGCGGGCTAAGCCGGCGAGCACGAGAGCTAATTCCTCGATGGCATTTTCGGCAAAGACGACGTCGTCTTCGAGCACGAGGACGTTGCGAAAGCCATGTTTTTGGGCGGCACGCAGAACGGCGCGGTGGGAGAGCGCGCAGCCGATGTGGTGGTTGATGGGGGTCTCGATCGCGGGGAAACGGCGCACGGAATGGGCGATTCCGAGGCGTTCGAATTGGGCGGTGACGGCGGCCCAGCGGGCGGAGTCGCGATCGAGGTTAATGCAATAAATGGCGTCGAAGAAATGGAAGGGACCAGCGGTTTCCCGCTTGACGGCAGCGAGAATGGCACGGGCGGGTTCGGGGCCGAGGTGCTGTTCGAAATGGGCTTCGATGGGCGTGGTGTCGAGGCCGAGCTCGCGGAAGGCAATCCAGTAATTGCGGATGCGATCGTGCCAGTTGAGGTTGTACGGCGTGCGGGAAGGCCGATTGAAGCGATGGACCCACTGGAGAAAGGGGAGGCACAGGGTGTTGCCACCGGCCTGGCGGAATTTTTCGTGGAGATAGCCTTCCTCGCCGCCGAAGCCGGTAAAGCGGGGATTGAAGCCGGGCCATGCGTCGCGGCGGCAGGCGAAAACTCCCAGGCCTTGCATGGGGATCTCGAAGGGTTCGGCATCGATGCTCGCGGCGCGGGCGTCGGCACCCCAAACGCCCCACATGCCCTCGGACCAGCGGGGCTCGAAATGGGTGGAGAGAGTGTGGAGGTCGTCCGCGAGCAGAGGCCCTTGGAGGAGGTCGCGGGTGGCGGGATGGGCTTCGAAGTACGAGATGAGCCGACGGAGGGCACCCGGCGGAAAGAGCACGTGCGAATCCATGCAGAGAACGCAGTCCGCGTTGGCCTCGCGGAAGATGCGGTCGCGGACAGCGGTCCCGCGAATCGTGTTGACGGGGATATAGCGATAGCCGGGGACATGCTTTTCGAGGGCTTTGAGCGCCTCGGCGTGGGTGCCTTCGGGGTGATTATCGAGGACCAGGATTTCGGTGCACTCGGTGATTTCGGGATGGAAGATGCGGATGGCCTGGACAGAGAAATAGACGCCATCGTAGTCGTCGTAGGTGGCCATGCCGATCGAGAGCGTCTTGCGGGGGCCGGGCGGAATCGCATCGGGAAGACCGGGCCCAGCGACGAGACGCTGATCGAGAATGCGGCTGGCGCTGGCGAAGAAGGCGGAACCGCGATCGGACTGGGCGAGAATCTCGATGAGTTGGGCGGTGTCGAGAGAGCGATCGGTGGGTGCCGCGTCCATGTTTCTCGATGATAGCCCGGTATCGCGGGCCGATGGACGGCTGCGGGCGTATCGGGGGAACGCCTCGTGTTCTGGCCGGCTGGTGCAATGACCGGCAAAATACATCCCCGGGCTGAAGCCCGGGCTTAATACGTTATCACTTGAATTGGTCTTATGCTCATGCTCCGACACTTGCGGGTACACAAGCGGGTACACAAGCCGGGGCGGGAACTCGCCCGAGGACCGCCTTGCGGCCTGCGCGATGGATCGGGGGAAGTGCTCCAGACATCGTCTTGGTCTGTTCCGAACGGCATATTTTTACCCGGATGATATTGACTTTGTATTTTATCCGGGTATAATTTAGGAATGATTGACAAGCGTTGTACGGCATTTGAGGGGGATCGGCGGCTGGCGGTGGGTTCTCTTGGTGAAATCGCGTTGCGAGTGAAAGCGGCAACGGATGCGGGCTCGGCGGGGATCTTGGTTTTCGATGACGACAGTGGACGGGTTATCGATATCAATCTGCAGGGTTCGGAGCAGGAAGTATTGGAGCGGCTGGTTCCGGCGTCACCGCCGATGCTGCGGGTGCCGGGGAGTTTGCCGGCTGCGGGTCCGGCGGGGCGGGGGCGGCCGAAGTTAGGGGTGGTAGCTCGCGAAATCACCCTGCTGCCGCGGCACTGGGAGTGGTTGGCGAAGCAACCGGGCGGGGCTTCTGTGGCGATCCGGAAGTTGGTGGAAGAGGCTCGGCGGACGGGCGGGGACAAGGAGCGGGTTCGGGAGGCGCAGGAGGCTGCGTATCGATTCTTATCGGCGATGGCGGGGAATCGGGTGGGGTTCGAGGAGGCGATTCGGGCGTTGTTCGCGCAGGACCGGGGGCGGTTCGAGGAACTGATCGCGGAGTGGCCGGAGGACATCCGGAGTTACGCCCTGCAGGTGGCATTTGCGCGAGTTTCCGAAGCTACTTGAGAAAAAGGCAGGTCGTTTTCCCTCCCTTGACAACCGGGGTTCGTCGGCAGGGCGCTCGCTTACGGAACTGTGAAAAATCGCCCCTCCTCTCGAAGAACCGCGAACGTGAGTGAGCAGCCACTGACGACAACCCCACCCCTCACGCTCAGGGCAGCCGCTCACTTACGTTCGCGGTTCTTCGTGGCGGGTCCAGCCGCTCACTTACGTTCGCGGTTCTTCGAGGGGAGTCCAGCCGCTCACTTACGTTCGCGGTTCTTCGAGGGGGGTCCAGCCGCTCACTTACGTTCGCGGTTCTTCGTGGGGAGTCCAGCCGCTCACTTACGTTCGCGGAAGGGGCTCTAGGCAGCGGCTGAATCCGCACTTACTTCCGGCATTGGGCCGCTTGGAATCTCGACGCCTTCCCATTTGGCGACGACGGCGGTTGCCAGGCAGTTGCCCAGCACATTGACGGAGGTGCGGGCCATGTCCATGAGCGTATCGACTCCGAGGATAACCAGCACGCCCTCTTGTGGCAAGCCAAAGGTCGCTAGCGTTCCGGCGAGGATGACGAGCGAGGCGCGAGGGACGCCGGCGACGCCTTTGCTTGTGAGCATGAGCGTCAACATCATCACGATCTGCCTGGAGATCGGCATGTCGATTCCGGCGGCTTGCGCTACGAAGACGCCGGCAAGCGCGAGGTAGAGCGTGGTTCCGTCGAGGTTAAAGCTATAGCCGGTGGGGAGCACGAAGCTAACGATGTGCTTCGGCACGCCGAAGCGCTCCATGTTTTTTAGCGCTATCGGCAAGGCGGATTCGCTCGATGCCGTGGCGAATGCGATCGACCACGGTTCCTTTGCGGCTTGGATGAAGCGCTTCAACGGGAGGCGGCAGATCAGGATGACTGCGCCGAGCACCACGACGACGAAGAAGATCTCGGCGGCGTAGAGCGTCAAGACGAGCTTGCCGAGATATTGCAGAATGCCGAGGCCTTTGCTGCCGACGGTGGACGCCATCGCGCCAAACACACCGAACGGCGCGAGGTACATGACGTAGTTGGTGTAGCGGAACATGATCTCGGAAAGCGAGTCGGCGAACTCGAGCATTGGTTTTGCCTTGCTGCCGACGGAGGCGGCGGCGGTTCCGAACAGGAATGCGAACACGACAATCTGCAGCACTTCGCCCTTCGCCATCGCGTCGATGACGCTCGCGGGGAAGGTGTGTTCCAGGATGTGCGCGAAGCTGGTGTCGGCCTTCTGCATGGATTCGGTTCCGGCGGGTTTGTCGAGTTTTACGCCGACGCCGGGTTTCACGATGTTGACGAACAGGAGTCCGACGACGAGGGCGACTGTGGTGACGATCTCGAAATAAAGGATCGCTTTGCCGCCAATGCGGCCCATCGTCTTCACGTTGCCGGTCGCGGCGATACCGTGGACGAGCGTGCCGAACAGCAGCGGGGCGATGATCGACTTGATCATGCGAAGAAAGATGGTGGAGAGCAGGCCCATCTCTTTCGCCGGCTCCGGGAAGAACACGCCAAATAGCACGCCCGCGAAAAGGCCGATGAAGATCCAAGTCGTCAATGAAATTCGTTTCAGCATGCCGGAATTATCTTTCTCCCCATTTCAATTTTTCGCGCAAGACGTCGAAGAACAGCATCTTCGGCGGGCGGATCAAGTGGATTGCGTGTTTCGATTGGCGGCAGACGACGCGGTCTCCGTTCATTAACATCTCCCCCACCTGTCCGTCGATGGTGAGGTAGGTGGAGTTGTCTTCGCCGCGATTCAAGATTTGGATGACGCTGGTGTCCGGCACGATGACGGGGCGATTGGTGAGCATGTGCGGGCAGATAGGCGTGATGCAGAGCGCGCCTACCTGCGGAAACATGATGGGTCCGCCGGCGGCGAGCGAGTAGGCAGTGGAGCCGGTAGGCGTCGAAAGAATGAGGCCGTCGGCCTTATAGACGCAGACGAAATGATTGTCGACGTGCGCGACGAGATCGATCATGCGGGCGATTTCGGCTTTGCTCAAGACGGCGTCGTTGAGCGCTTGATATTGCGAAATGCATTTCGCGCCGCGCCAGATTTCGCAATGCAGCATGCGGCGCTGGCCGATGCGGTGTTCTCCACGCATGGCGCGTTCGAGTTCGGGGAAGAGTTGGTCGACGGTGATGGCGGTGAGAAATCCAAGGCTGCCGAGGTTGACGGCGAACAACGGAATCTCGCGCCCTGCGATGGCGCGGGCCGCGGAAAGCAATGTTCCGTCGCCGCCGAGTACGATCACCAATTGCGCGCCGTCCGGTACGTGCTCGCGCGGAATGCCGTCGGTGCGGCCTGCGTACGCGGCGGTTTCGGGGTCGAGGCGGACGGTGACGCCGCGGAGCTCGAGCCAGGCGATGACTTCGGCCACTACGCCGGGAGCCTCGTGGCTCTTCGGCTTCGATAGAATGCCGACGCTCTTAATGGCTTCCATGGAGCAGGAACTCCCGGTTTCCTTCCGCGCCGAGGATCGGGCTATCGACGATGGCCGTGCGGAAGCCGATGGCCTCGACCGCGAAGCGCACGCGATCGCAAGCGGCCCGATGCACTGCCGGATCGCGAACGATGCCGCCTTTGCCGATCTCTTCGCGGCCCGCTTCGAATTGTGGTTTCACGAGAATCACGAGTTCACCATTGTCATCCAACAGGGTAGGGAAGGTGGGGACGATCAGAGTCACCGAAATAAAGCTGACATCGCATACTATCAACGAAACGGGTTCGCCGGTATCGGCGGGTGTCAGATTGCGGCCGTTGATGCCTTCGCGGACCACCACGCGCGGATCGCTGCGGATCTTCCAATCGAGCTGGCCATGGCCGACGTCGAACGCGAAGACTTTCGCGGCGCCGTGCTGCAGAAGGCAATCGGTGAAGCCTCCGGTGGATGCGCCGACGTCCAGGCAGGTGCGTCCGGCGGCGTTGATGGAGAAGGCGGTCAATGCGGCTTCGAGCTTGAGGCCGCCGCGGCTGACGTACTTTGGTTGCTCGGTGATGTCGATGCGGCAATCTTCGGCGACGGTGCGGCCGGGCTTACCGCCGGGTTGGCCGTCGACGAGCACCGCCCCGGCAAGCAACAACGCCTGGGCCTTTTCACGTGACGGCGCGAGGCCCCGCTCGACGAGTAGATGATCGAGGCGAATCTTCGGGGATTTGGCGGCCACGGCAATCACGTGGTGCGGCGAACAATCAGGTCGGCGAGTTCGCGCAGGCGTTCCGCGCGTTCGTCGAAGCGGTCGAGCGAGAGGTGCGCGGCAAGGCGATGTTCTTCCGCCATTTCGCGCGAGCGTTCGATGCCGTAGACGGCGGGGAAGGTGATCTTCTGCTGCGCGGCATCTTTGCCAGCGGTTTTGCCGAGATCTTCCGAAGTCTGCTCAACATCGAGGATGTCGTCGACGATCTGGAAGGCGAGTCCGGTGTGCTCTCCGTAGGAAGTGAGCGCCGCGAGTTGCGCGTCGTCGGCCTGGGCGTAGATGGCTCCCATGCGGACGCTCGCTCGCAGCAGCGCGCCTGTCTTCGCCCGATGGATGGATTCGAGCAGCTTGGCGTCGGGCCGCTTACCTTCTCCCTCGATATCGTGAACCTGGCCGCCGATCATGCCGCCAACGGTGCCGGAGGCGCGCGAGAGCTCGTGGATCAGCGCGACCTTGCGCACGGCGTCGACGCCTTCAAGTCCCGAGAGAACTTCGAAGGCCAGCGTCAACAACGCGTCGCCCGCGAGGATCGCCATCGCTTCTCCGAACTTCACATGGCAGGTGGCAACGCCGCGCCGCAGATCGTCGTTGTCGAGCGCCGGCAAATCGTCGTGAATCAGCGAGTAGGTGTGGATGAGTTCGAGCGAGCCGGCGGCGCGTTCGACGCCGACGGGCGCATCGCAGATGGATTGTGCGGCGGCGACGCACAGTAGCGGCCGAATGCGTTTGCCGCCGGCGAACAGACTATAGCGCATCGCTTTGTGGATGTTCTCAGGCTGCTCCGTTTCGGGCGGAACGACGGCGTGGAGGGCCTGGTCGATCCGCTGCTGCTGGCTGGCGATGTATTGATCGAGCGTCATGTCGCTTACTTCGCCGAGCGGAAGGGTTCCGGCGCAACCTTGTCGCCGCGGCGCATCAGAATCTCGACGCGCGTTTCGGCTTCTTCGAGCTGCTTGCGGCAGGTTTCGCTGAGCTTCATGCCTTTTTCAAATAGAGTGATCGCTTCTTCGAGCGGCAGTTCGCCGCCTTCCATCTCTTTCACGATGTGCTCTAGTTCCTGGAGTCCGGTCTCGAAAGAGGGTTTGGCTTCATTCGGCGCGGTCTCGACGTTGGCTTCGTCCGGCATCTGTCCATCATAGCGGCCACGGGATGCCCATGCTAGGCTGATGTTCGTGCCATCCGGCGGGCCCCTTCTCGATCATGAAACCTACGTGCGGGTTTGCCGCGCGCGGGATTTTCTGGCCGCTCGTTTCGAGGCGAAGCCGCAGCTTGAGGATGCCGCGCGCGTGGCTTGTTTGTCGCCGTATCACTTTCATCGCGTGTTTGCGCGCGCCTTCGGTGAAACGCCGCACGCGTTCCTGACGCGAATGCGGATGGAACGAGCTCGGAAATTGCTGGCGTCGGAGCATTTGCCGGTCACCGATGTTTGCCTCGCTGTGGGCTACGAAAGTCTGGGTTCGTTCAGCACGCTGTTTCGCGCGCAGACGGGGCGATCGCCGGTCGAGTTTCGCCGCGAAGTGCGGCGCGTGTTTCCGTCGGCGCTGCTTCCGCCGTCCGGGTTTATGCCGACGTGCCTACTGTTGCGGTTTGGCTACCGCTTGTTCTAGCCAGAAAGACCGCAAGATTCGAGAAGCACCAGCACGGCTGTTGTGGCACTCTGAAGCCCGAGGAGATCAACATGATTCAACGCCTTTCGCACGTGACCATTTACGTCGACGATCAGGACGCCGCCTATGAGTTCTACGTCAACAAGCTGGGCTTCGAGGTCCGCACGGACAACAACATGGAGGGCTTTCGCTGGCTGACCGTCGGTCCGAAGGGCCAGCCCGATCTCGAGATCGTACTGATGCCGCTTGGCAATCCGATGATGAAACCGGAGATCGGCGAGATGCTTCGTAAGCTGGTGAAGGAAGGTGCGCTGGGCGCGGGCGTCCTGGAGACGGCCGACGTCCAGAAGACCTACGACGACCTGGTTGCGAAAGGCGTCGAGTTTACGCAGCCGCCGACAGACCGCTTTTACGGGATCGAGGCGCTGCTGAAAGATCCGTCCGGGAACTGGTTCAGTTTGACCCAGCGCAAGCCGCACTAGGCGTCTTTACCGGGTCGCTTTACCAAGTGGTAAGGAATGCTATCCTTACCGTAGGAATACGCGGGTAAGGAACGGCTTACTTCAGCGTTATCAATGACGAAGGCGAGATCACGCTTCCGCCGGAGATCCGTGTCCGGCTCGGATTAAAAGAAGGCGACCGCGTGGAGTTTATCGAGGAAGACGGCAGAACGACGATCCGGTCGTTCCGCGAGCGCAAGAGCAATTTCCGGAAGTACAGTGGAGCGTGTCGGGCGTTTCCTGGCGGCCGTGACGAACCCATTGCGTACTACCGCGATCTGCGCGACCCCGACGACGAGGTGAAGTAACGAATGGCACTCTCCAGCATCATGAGCAGTAAAGGACAAGTCACGGTTCCGCAGGAGATCCGCTTGCGGCTTGGACTGAAGGAAGGCGACCGAGTGGAGTTCGTTGCGCAGGGAGACCAGACCTTAATTCGACCCGTTCGGAAAGAAGAGAATCCGTTCGCGGAATTCGTCGGCATTATCGATGCCTTTCCCGGTGGGCTGCCGGAGATCAACTGCTGGCTTCGGGACCTGCGCGGTAAGGATCCCGAACCCAAGTGAGGACGGCGATTGATACCAACGTCATTTCCGCAATATGGACGAAAGAAGCGAACGCTGACCGCATGGTATCTCTTCTCACTCAGGCTCGAGCAGAAGGTGGTTTGGTGGTTTGTGGTGCCGTCTACGCGGAACTGCTGGCCCACCCGAAAGTAACCGTCGAATTGGTAGATCGCTTTCTGGCCAAGACCGAGGCCGAGGTGGACTTCGATGCCGACGAATCTATCTGGAAACTCGCCGGCAACCGCTTCTCTCACTACGCACGGCGACGTCGCGAATCGGCGGGGAGCCATCCTCGAAGGCTACTCGTCGATTTCGTCGTCGGTGCACACTGCCTTCTGAGGGCCAATCGCCTCGTGACTTTGGATGCTGCGGACTATGCACTCGCATTCCCGGAGCTCCGGCTGATGAGCTAGTGTCGTGCGGCGCATGTCCAATCTGTGACCCAATCGCACGTCGGCGCCGTCTAACGCACTGATCGCACGGAACGCCGACCGTAAGGGAGGGACACTATACTGTTTGGGCTTTGAGACGCACTACACTAGCCGAGATGCGGAGCCTCGACGCCCACCTTCGCCGCCGTCTCGACTAACGCCTTCCACACGCCTTCGTCGAGCGTGATTCCCTCGCGGATCCGCCGGGCTTCCTCCCGCCACTCGGGTTCGCCGGCGAGCAACACCTCTTCGAAGCCCGGCGCAGGCTCGATATTTTTGAGCGACGAAGCCAGATGTTCCATACGTTGATCGAACTCCGCGAGCGGCAGGAAGCGCGCGACGTCGATTGCCAGGAAGAAGTGGCTGACGCGCATCGGGCGATTGAGCACGCGCGTGCCGCCGACCTCTGTTGTAATCGCGCCGCCGCTGAGCACGGCGCACAGAATCTCGACCATCACGGCGAGGCCCGAACCCTTGTAGCCGCCGAGCGGCATGGGGAATCCTTCGACTGCTTTCCGGGTGTCCGTCGTCGGATTGGCGTCGATGTCGAGCGCCCATCCGGCCGGGATCTCGGGCTGCCCGCTGAGCATGGCGCGCAGCACTTTGTTCAACGCGACGGTCGTGGTTGCCATATCGAGCAGCCAGCGGCGCGCACCGGGAACTGCCATGCAAATCGGATTCGTACCGAGGCGCTTTTCGCGGCCCTGCCACGGCGCGACCAGTGGAGTCGCATTGCAGAGACTGATGCCGATCATTCCGGCATCTGCGATCTGCTGCGCCCAATACGCCGCGGCACCGAAGTGATTCGAATCGCGCACGGTGACGATCGAAATGCCGTTCTGCTTCGCGACGCGGATCGCGTGCCGCACCGATTCGGCGGAGACCACCTGGCCCAGTCCGTTGGCGCCATCGTACACCACGCAGGATCCAACTTCGGAAACTATTTGACCCTTAGCGTGCACGTCCATGTTGTGTAGCTGGATGTGCTCGAGATAGAACACCAGTAACTGTACTCCATGCGAATCGACGCCGCGCAGGTTCGAGGCAACGAGGGAGGTGGCGACGAGGTCCGCGTAGTCCGCAGGCACTCCGCCTGCTTCGAGGATACGCACGGCGAACGCCTTCAACCTTTCCGCCGTGAGGACAACAACCGGTTTAGACATCGAAGATTTTGAGAGCCGTCTCGAGCGACGTCAGCGCATCCCGCTTCGGGCCGTATTCATGCGCAACGTAGCCTTTGAAGCCGAGGTCGGCGATGGTTTGCGCGACGAGACGGTAGTTCAGTTCCTGCGTCTCGTCGATCTCGTTTCGCCCCGGATTGCCGCCGGTATGGAAGTGGCCGATGGATTGGATGTTCTCGCGGATCGTACGGATGATATCGCCGTCCATGATCTGGGCGTGATAGATATCGTAGAGAATTTTGACGCGCGGGGAACTGACGCGCTGGATCAGTTCGATGCCCCAGGAGGCGTGATCGAACATGTAGTCCTTATGATTGACTTTGCTGTTCAGAAGTTCGATGCAGATGGTGATGCCCTTGTCCTCGGCATGCGCCTTGACGCGATTTAAACCGATGACGCTGTTGTCCAGGCCCTCGGCATCGGGCATATAGCGGCGGTTGCCGGAGAACGTAATGATGTTGGGGCAGCCCGCTGCCGCGGCCTCGTCGATGGCGGCGTGCATGCCTTTCTCCATCGCATCGTGATTCTCTTTGCGGTTCAGCGCGTCCGGTATCGTGCCGCCGGGTCCGGGCGGATACATGGTTGGGATCAGGCCGTACTTCTTCAGCATGGGCCAATCCTTCGGGCCGATCAGGTCGTAGCCCACGACGCCCATGCGCGCGGCGTTGCGGCAGCGATCCTCAAACGGCATGTCGCGCGGGAAAACGCCGCCCGTCACGCACTGCTTCAGGCGGCCCTTTCGTTGTACTTTCTCGGAGGTGGGCGTTTGCGCTCGCGCGGCGGTAGCGCCAGCCAGAAGGGCGGGGAATAATTCACGTCGTGTCATAGGTGGTGCACCATTTCCAGTTTGCCCGATGGGGCGAAGACGGGCGAAAACGATAGTATCAAATCAGGGAGTCACAACTTTCAAAACTATTTTTTTGACGCGATTCTGCCATGTTTTTCAGTTGTTTGCGAGAAACGAGTGTTGCGGACAAGTTCGGAATTGAGGTTGCATTCGATATCTTGTGGTCGCGATGGCACATATCAATCAACACACAACCGAAGAATTGCAACTGCGGCAGCAAATGCAGCAGGAGGCCGAAGCGTGGCTTCGCTCGGTCCGCGACGGGCGCGCCTGGCGAGGGCTCCCGAATGAATCAAGTCCGAAATTTTTCGCAGTCGGCATCCGCGTCTCGATGGCCGTGCAGGCGGCGCTGCGCCGGGCAATCGGGGCCTACTACTTCAATTCGCCGGAAGCCTACCGGAATTACCGCTACGCGTACCGCGTTATGGTCTACAGCCTGTCTCCTGTAAGCAACGGGCGTCCGCGTACGGACTTTACCTACGATATTCACAGCCCGAAAACGATCCGCTCGGCAACCAACGGGATCGATGCCGTGATGGCGAAGGCGATGGGCGCAATCGAGAAGCAGATGACGGACGCGGGCGACCTCGATGCGGCTACGTACTACATGCCGCACCGCGCGCGCCGCGTCGTGTACATGGTTCGTACCAAGTATCCGAAAGCGCTTCTAGCAATGCTACTTAGCGACGATGTCATCGTTACGGCCACCATTCAACTGCTCGCATTGGCTGCTGAGATTCGCGACGAGCGTGATCGCCGGGAGAACCGCGTGCGGGCCATCGCGGCGGCGTATGTGAAGGCGTTGCATCGCCGCCTGCGTAAGTTCCATCCCGGCATCAACCTTGTGCCGCTGGGGCCGGAACTGTTCAGCGCGGCGATCAACGCGGCACGAGAAGCGATCGCGCCTGACGCAAAACCTCTTCCGGTTCCATCTTGCTCACCGGCGATGGACTTGGCGGCTTGACGAGACGGACGTGCTGTCCGCGGGGCGCCCAGATGAGTGGATCGGTTGGTCCGAAGATCGCGATTGTGGGTGTCCCGACGGCGGCGGCCAGATGCGTCACGCCGCTATCGTTGCCGATAAAGAGGCGCGCGCCTGCCAGTAAGCGAGCCAGATCGACGAGGTTATCGAATCGTATCGCTCGATCCAGAAGTTCGTCTGGTCCAGCCGTCCAACGCACAGGCAACGGCAGCGCGGCGGCGACGCTCTCGAAGCGCTCGAGGGGCCAGTTCTTCCGTTGGCTGCCGGAGAACGCGTGAATGACAGCGTAGTCGCCGGGTTGCGAATCGACTGCGATGCGCGGATCGCCGGGCGGCGCGCTCTCGCTGATCTGTCGTAAAAAGAAATCGCTCGCGGCAACGCCGGAATCACGCGCGGGCAGCGCGTCGAGAAATCGAAACGGAAGGTGCGACACGGCGTCACGAAACGCCCCGTTTCGGCTTCCATACCAGGAAACGATCTCGTCGAATTCGGTCAGGGCAGGGCATTGTTCGGCACCGCCGCGAACGCCGACGGAATCGAGGCCCGTCGAAGAGATCGGGCGCACGGCGGGGATTCCGGCGAGCCGTACCAGCGAAGCGGTCGCATGCGGCGTCCAGATCTCGGTTGCGTCCGCGGCGAGCAATGCGGGCAGCGACAGGATGACGTCTCCGATCGCGCCCGGCCGAATCAAAAGACGCCGCATCGCGCTACGGCAGTTTGTACAAGGCGCGCGCGTTGTCGCGCAGGATCATGTGGGCGGTCTTGGTCACCTGCGAATGCGTCATCGCGCCTTCTTTCCACAGATCCGTCAGCACGATGGAAAGTGCTTGCCGCACGGTGGTTGCGCTCATCAGCAGCGACTCCTCCCAGCCCAGCGAATCGGACCACGGATAGGCATCGGTTCCGAAGAGAATTTTGTCGGGCGCGAACTCGATCCATTCGCGCAGGTGCTTCGCGAGCGTGGCCGGAAAGAAGAGCAAGCCTTGCACGGAAACATCGGCGTAGACGTTGGGCTTGGCGATCAACGCGCCGACCGCCTTGTCGAACGGCCAGCCGCCGTGCAGCAAGACGAACTTCGTTTTGCGATTTGCGGGGTCGTTCAGCGCGGGCTCTAACAGCATCGGATTCGAGCCCGTCGTGTAGAAGTAACCGCCGCCGCCCTGGCCCGTATGAATGTGTACGACGAGATCCAGCCGGCCCGCTTCTTTCGCGATGTATCCGAAAAGATAGTCCTGCAGTATTTTGTACTCGACCGCCGGCGCCACCGCATCGCGATACTTCGCAAACACGCGGGCGGCTTCTTCTTTTGACGCGCTTGCGAAATCGAGTGGACGCAGGTACGCTGCTTCGAACTTCACGCCCAGTGCGCCTGCCTGCTTCTGGCGTTCCAGGGTTGCCGTGATGACCTTGGCTGTATAGTCCTCGAGCGATGCCGGAGGCGACGTCATTCCCACATCGGCCAGGTACCGCTTCAAGTGGCCCTCTTCCAACTTGAAAAACGCCGCCTTGTCGGAGTCCTTCCACATGCTGGTGTTGTTCAGCGGGAACAGCAGCGCGTCGACGTACGAGATCCATCGGAATCGGGGAGCCTTCAGTTCGGGAGACATCCGCACGCGATTGGCCAGGACGGTGTCGATGCCGGCCTGGTCGAGCACCCATTGCGGATAGCTGTCGCCTTTTTCCTTTTGCAGATCTGCTTTGGAACGATTGCCGAATAGTGCGGTATGAGCCTGCACTTGCTCCGGCGCTTTTGGATCGGTCAAGCGGGTTGGCATGGATCCGGGCTCCAGATTCTCGACCGGCAGCGCATCGAAGTCGTGGTCGCCGGCTGCAACGGAAGCCACATGAGCGTGGTTGTCGATGGCTTTGATTGCCGCAATCTCCCCGGCGATATGGGGGTCGGCGAGCGGGTGATGAACTGCCGGCTTCGAACACGCCCAAGTCAGCACGAGAAGAGCAGCAAGTACGCAGCGCATTACGCGTAGTTTACGACGACTGTAAACTGCTTGCACGGCGGAAATACGTCTTGGCGCGGCCGACGTCGCGCAGGATCTGGGACTTCAACGCATCCGGCGATTCGAACTTCCGTTCTTCACGCACGCGCCGCAGAAACTCTACGCGGATGCGCGCCGGATTCTCGCCGTTCAACGGCTCCAGCAGAAACGTCTCGATGGTCAACGCATCGCCATCGAATGTTGGCCTCATGCCGACGTTGGTGATCGATTCCCATTCGCGGGGACGCTTGGACACACCGGATTCATGCGTCCGCGTGACATACACGCCGTTGGCGGGGAGCACCTCCGCGCGCGTGGAAAGATTCAACGTCGGCACCGTCTGCTTCGACCCGATCCCGTGGCCCTTCACCACCTCGCCTTCGACGGAGTACGGCCGATCGAGCAAGCGGCCGGCCATCGAAACGTCGCCGTCGCGAATCAGTCGGCGCACTTCGCTCGACGACGCCGCACGGCCACGGTAATGGACTGCAGGGGCGACCTCCGTTTGAAACCCGTATTTTTCGCCGAGCGCGATCAGCGTATCGGTTGTGCCGGCCTGTTTGCTGCCGAATCGGAAGTTCCCGCCCACGATCACGACCCGCGCGGAGCATTGCTCGTGCACGAACCGGGCCACGAATTCTTCGGGCTGCATTCGCGCGATCTGCGGCGAGAACGCGACGACAAACACCTGCTCAATGCCGGCCGCTTTCAACAACGCGATGCGCTCTTCTGTTCCCGTCAACAGTTTCGGCGCGCGATCCGGCGCTACCACGCGTGTCGGATGCGGATCGAATGTCATCACGGTCGGCGAGAGTCCCTGCGCGTAGGCCATCTCCACCACGCGACCCATCAGATACAGGTGTCCGATGTGCACGCCGTCGAAGTTTCCGATGGTCAACGCGGATGGCCGCAGTTTCGCCACTACGCCGCCCTCTCTTCCGGATCGACGTCGATCACAAGGCCGTCGTACGCCAGACGTACGTGATCCGGTAACAACGATTCGGCACGCGCATGGCCGAGATCATGACAGATATGCGTGAAGAACGCGCGGCGCGGCTTCAACTGTTCCACCCACTTCAAAGACCGGTCCACGGTCGAATGTGTGGGATGCGGCTTATAACGCAATGCATCTAGAAACAGCACGTCAAGGTCATACAACTGCGCGAGCGACTCCTCGGGAATGTCGCTGTGATCGGTGAGATACGCCGCGCGGCCGAACTTGAATCCGTACACTTGCCCTTTGCCATGATGCAGCAGCAGAGGTTGAAACGGCAAGCCGTACAAGTCCACTGCTTCTCCGTTCAATGTGTGCGTCGTCAGCTTCGGTACCGCCGATTCCTGCGGCGTGTCTTCGAAGATGTACCAAAACGCGCGCTTGATGTGATCGAGTACGGAGGGCGCGCCGTAGACGGGAATTGCGGCGCGCTGGCGAAAATTGAACGGCCGGACATCGTCCAGACCCATGATGTGATCGGCGTGCGAATGCGTAAAGAGGATGGCGTCGATGCGCGGAATTGTGGCGCGAATCGCCTGTGCCCGGAAATCCGGCGTCGTATCGATCAACACGTGGTGGCCGTCCCAACTCACAAGAACGGACGGGCGCAAGCGGTTATCGCGCGGATCGGTGGATGTGCAAACGTCGCAGAAACATCCTACGGTCGGTACGCCGGCTGACGTCCCGGAGCCGAGAACTGTGATCTTGATGGATGGCCCTGGCACTAGGCGGAGGACTCCTCAATCGCGGCTTCACCGGAAGCCGAAGCGGCTTTCGCCTTGCCCTGCTCTTCGAGCGCCTGCACGTACCGGAACCGCAATTCAGTGAGCGAATTCTCAATCAGGCGCTGTTCGTCGAGGGTCAAGTTGCCTTTTGTTTTATCCTGAATCATCGCCAGCACGTCGATGTTGTGCCGCGCGATGGGCAAGTTTGGCTCGGCGTCCTGCTCCTCGCCAAACTTCAGCAGGCCGAGTTGCATCTCCACTTGCATCTTGAGCGAGAGAACCAGGAACTCGAACGTCGCTGGCGGAAGGGGATAGCTGTCACTCATTCCTCTATTGTAATGTCTCGAGATCCATCTCCATATACAGCGCGCCCGCGATCGGATTTGCGTGGTACGGTTCGATCTCGCGAAACCCGAGCCTGCGGTACATCGCGATGGCCGTCTGCATCTCCGGCAGTGTGTCGAGGCGGATCCGCAAGTAGCCCAAACGCCGAGCCTCGGCGAGAATCGCGCGCGCCAGCATCAGACCTCGGCCGCCGCCGCGAGCGGCCGGTTCGAGATAAAGCCTCTTCATCTCGCAGACGCCGTCGCCGAGAGCCCGCAAGGCCACGCAGCCGCGATCCGCACGTTCGATCGAAGCCAACAACAACACTCCGCCGGGCGGCCCGTACATTGTCTCCAGCGTTTGCAACTCGTTCGAGAAACTCTGGAAGCACAGGTCGTGCGCCAGCGATGCCGCGTAGTCCGCAAACAGCCGGCGCGCCGCGCTCCAATCTTCCGCCACCGCCGCCCGCCGAATCTCCATAGGCGTTAGTGTAATCGCTCGTGCTACGCTGAAATTTCCCCTCATGCAAGCCACCCCGCGAACCACCGGAGAACGGTTCGAGCGGCTCGTCCAAATCATGGCCCGGCTGCGCGCATCCGATGGATGCCCGTGGGATCGCGAGCAAAACTTCGACACGATCAAGCGCTACCTGCTCGAAGAAACGTATGAAGTGATGGACGCGATCGACGATCGCGACTGGAACGGCTTGGCCGAAGAACTCGGCGATCTGATACTGCAGCCCGTCTTCTTCGCGCAGATGGCCGTCGAGGCCGGGCATTTCGCGATCGACGATTCGCTCGACGCGATCAACGAAAAGCTGGTCCGGCGTCATCCCCATATTTTTGGCGACGCCAAAGCCGAGACTGCCGACGACGTCAAGAAGCGCTGGGACGAGATTAAGGCGGAAGAGAAAGCAGGGCAGCCCGAGAAAGGCCTGCTTGATCGCATTCCGCGTTCGGTGCCCGCGCTCGTCGAGGCGCAGTCCCTTGCGTCCAAGGCCGCCGGCGCTGGGTTCGATTGGGACAATGTCGAACAAGTGATCGACAAACTGCACGAAGAACTCGACGAGCTGAAACAGGCGCGCCGCGACGGCACGGGCATTGAGGGGGAACTCGGCGACATGCTGTTCGTCATCGTCAACATCGCCCGCTTCCTGAAGGTGGATTCCGAGCAGGCGCTCCGGCAAACGAATGCCAAATTCCGCCGCCGATTCGCGCACGTCGAAGCCGGGTTGCGCGCCGAGGGCAAAACGCCGGCCACCGCCACCGTTTCGGAAATGGAAGCGCTCTGGCAGCAAGCCAAACAGGGAGAACCGGGAGCTTGAGCGAGCAACCTACACTCACCGTTCGCGCGCTTGTCACCCGCGACGATTTTGACGACGCCGTCAAACTGCAGGAAGAGATCTGGGGTTTCGAGCCCCTCGAACTGATTCCGGTCCGGCTTTTTGCCGTCGCCACAAAGATCGGTGGCCAGGCCTTCGCCGCCTACGACGCGGATCGCATGGTTGGGTTCTGCCTCGCGTTCCCCGGCATCAAGCCCGGGCCGACGCCCTACATCCATTCGCAGATGCTAGGCGTGTGCAAGGAATATCGCAATGCCGGCGTCGGGCGCATGCTCAAGTTGCGCCAGCGCGAAGACGCCATGGCGCGCGGAATTGGACTGATGGAGTGGACCTTCGATCCGCTCGAAATCAAGAACGCGTACTTCAACATTGAACGCCTGGGCTGCGTCATTCGCCGCTATCTCACGAATGTTTACGGAACCACGACCAGCCACCTGCACGGCGGCTTGCCGACGGACCGCTGCGTTCCGGAATGGTGGTTTTCGAGCGAGCGCGTCGAAGCGATTCTCTCCGGCCGCGCCGCGAATCGTCCTGCCACCGAAGCGCGGATCGCCGTGCCTGCAACCATCGAAACACTGCGCAAAACAGAGAGCGTCGCCGCGCGCGAGATTCAGGCGGGCGTCACGGCCCAGTTCCAACAACATTTCGCCGCTGGCCTTGTGGTCGTTGGCTTTGAGCGATCCGCCGAGGCGGGCACATATCTTCTAGGGAGACTCTCTTAACACATGGCTTTTCAGATTGAACAAATCACGCTGCGGCGTATTCGCATGCCGTTGGTCCATTTTTTCGAAACCAGTTTCGGCCGCACCTACGAGCGGGAAATGGTTCTGGTCGAAGTTCACTCCGGCGGCGTCTCCGGTTGGGGAGAGGTCACCGCCGGCGAGAATCCGTTCTACAACGAAGAGTGGACCGATTCGTCGTGGTTGCTACTGAAGAACTTCATCGCCCCTCGCGTTCTCAATTTCGAATTCTGTTCCGCCGACGCCGTGGCCGCGCGCAGTGCGCACATCCGCGGCCACTACATGGCGCAAGGCGGACTTGAGGTTGCAGCCTGGGATCTCGAAGCGCGTCTGCTTGGCGTGCCGCTCTACAAACACATCGGCGCGGGTGCCCGCAAAGAGATTCCCTGCGGCGTCTCCATTGGCATTCAGGACTCGATCGATCAGTTGCTCGGTAAGATCGACATCGAAGTGAAAGCCGGCTATCAGCGCATCAAGATGAAGATCAAGCCCGGCTGGGATATCGACGCCGTGGGTGCTGTCCGCAACGCGTTTCCGAACATTCGTCTGATGGCGGACGCGAATTCCGCGTACACCCTCGCCGACGCCGATCGCCTGAAGAAGCTGGACGACTTCAACCTGATGATGATCGAGCAGCCGCTCGCGCACGACGAGATCATCGACCACGTCGAACTGCAAGCGAAGCTCCAGACGCCCATCTGCCTTGATGAATGCATCCGCTCCGCGCATCAAGCGGAACAAGCGATTCGGATGAAGGCCTGCGGCATCATCAATATCAAACTCGGCCGCGTCGGCGGCTTCCGCGAAGCGAAGAAGATTCACGATGTCGCGCAGAAGCACAACATTCCTGTGTGGTGCGGCGGCATGCTCGAATCCGGAATCGGACGCGCCCACAACATCGCACTGTCGACGCTCCCGAATTTCGTCCTGCCCGGCGACGTCTCGGCCAGCAAACGCTACTGGGCTCGCGACATCATCGCGCCACCCGTCGAAGTCTCGGCGCACGGCACGATCACCGTCCGCGAGGATCCAGGCTTCGGCTTCCCGCTCGATCTCGACTTCCTGAAGTCGGTCACCGTGCAGGAGGAAGTCGTTCGTTGAAACCGGGCCCGAGTCCGGCCCGTTTGTATTCGCTGCTCTTTGTGATGGTGTTCCTCTGGGCGGTCAGTTTCGTCGCGGGTAAAATCGCGCTGCGGGAAATCCCGCCGATGGTTTTGCCCGCCATCCGCATGACGTTCGCCGCCCTGTGCCTTCTGCCCGTGTATTGGTGGGATGGCCGCAACCATGTCGAACCCCGCTTCACGCGCTCTGACATGCCCGTCCTCGTTGCGCTCTGCCTGCTCGGAGTCGCTCTCAATCAGATCTTCTACGTCGCGTCGCTGAGTCGCACGAGCGTCGGGCATTCCTCGCTGCTCATCGGTCTCACGCCCATCTTCGTCCTCGCGATCGCGGCTGCTGTCGGTCAGGAGAAAGTCACAGCGCGCCGCGTCGTCGGCATGTCGATCGCGCTCGGCGGAGTGGTTGTCTTGCAATCCGGCAAGAGCGCGGGTTCGACGCTGCTCGGAGACGTGCTTGCGCTGGGCGCCGCACTCACCTTCGCCGGCTTCTCCGTACTCGGGCGCAAAGTCAGCTCGCAACACAGCCCCATCACGATGATCACTTGCCTCTACGTCGGTGGATCTCTCTTCCTGATTCCCGTCGCGTGGTGGAATTGGGGCTCGTTCGACATCCACACGATTAGCGCCCCAGCCTGGTGGAGCGTCGCCTACATGGTGCTGTTTCCCTCGGTCATCTGCTACCTGATCTTCTATTGGGCGCTGCGCCATATGCCCGCCTCGCGTGTCAGCTCACTCGGCTATCTGCAGCCGCTGATCGCAACGGCAACCGCCATCCCCATGCTCGGTGAGCACGTCACTGCCGCGTTGGTCGGCGGCGGTCTTCTGGTGCTATGCGGTGTCGGAGTCGCGGAGAAAACCTGATGGGCTTTCTCGAATTACTTCGCCGAAATCGGAACTACCGCTGGCTCTGGTCCGGGCAGGTGGTCAGCGAAGTCGGCGACCACTTCAACAACATCGCTGTCTTCAGCCTCGCAATTTCGTTGACGAAATCGGGCCTCGTCGTCGCCGGCATTATGCTCTCGCGCGCGATTCCGATGATGCTCGCCGGGCCGATTGCGGGCGTTTTGCTGGATCGCATGGACCGCAAGAAGCTCATGATCATCAGCGACCTCATGCGGTTCGTGGTCGCGTTGCTGTTCGTCGCGACGCTCACCTACCGGCAGACCTGGTTGCTCTACGTTCTCAGCGCACTGCTGATGTTCGCCTCGCCGTTTTTTACGAGCGGCCGCGCGGCGATCCTACCGAACATTGCCAGCCGCGAAGAATTGCACGCCGCCAATTCGCTCACGCAAGCTACGCAATGGACCACGGTTGCTTTAGGTTCGTTTCTTGCGGGCGCCACCGCCGCGCAGTTTGGCTACGCGGCTGCATTCATCTTGAATGCGCTTTCGTTTCTGTTCTCCGCGTTCTGCGTCTCGCGTCTGCAATCGCCCACCGGAGCCTTCGTCGCTGCCCGCCGCGATCTCTCTGCAGACAAGGTCGTCCGCCCCTGGCACGAATACGCCGAAGGCCTGCGTTATATGCGTTCGAACCCACTGTTGCTCGGCATCGCTCTTGTCGGAGTCGGTTGGGCCACCGGCGGCGGCGCCGCACAAATCCTATTTAGCCTGTTCAGTGAGATTGTCTTCGAAAGAGGCCCCAGCGGCATCGGGATGATGTGGGGCTGCTCCGGCTGCGGTCTCGTCGCCGGTTCAATCGTCGCGCATCGCATTGGAAAGAAAATCTCGTTCACCACCTACAAGCGCCTCGTCACGATTTGCTATCTCATTCACGGCGGCGCGTACGTCGTTTTCAGTCAAATGCCGACCTTCGGCGGAGCGCTTGTGCTGATTGCCATTTCGCGTTTTTCCGTCGCGATTCCGTCCGTGCTGAACTTCTCTGAAATGCTCCGCCACGTCGCCGACGAATATCGGGGTCGCGTATTCTCGACAATGGAAACGATGTCCTGGTCGATGCAGATGCTCTCGATGACCGCCGCCGGAGCCGCCTCCGACCACTACAGCATTCGCTCGATCGGTGCCGTCGCCGGTGTCCTCTCAAGCACCACCGGCATCTTCTGGGCGATCGCGAATCATCGCGGCAGACTCCCCGAGCCGCCCCTTGGCGACGTCGATCCGGAAGACATCGAAGTCCACGGCGACGACAAGGCCTGACATTATGTCTGAAGCTCTAAAAGACCGCCTGATTCTCGTGACTGGATCCGCCAAGCGGATCGGTCGTGCCATCGCGTTGCACCTGCACCAGCACGGCGCGCGCGTGGTTATCCACTATTCAGGCTCTGAATCGGAAGCCCGCGCGACCGCGGAAGCCTGCAACAACGCGCCCATATTCCAAGCGAATCTCGAACACGTCGCCGAAATCGAATCGCTTTTCGCGCGCGTCGAAGACACTGCCGGACCACTCTACGGCCTCGTTAATAACGCCGCCCGCTTCACGCGCTTCCATCCCTTCGACGTTACGGAAGCCGATTGGGACTTCATCCACGACGTCAATCTCAAGGCCACCTTCTTCTGCTGCCAGCAAGCCGCCAAACGGATGGTCCCGCGCGGCGAAGGCCGCATCGTGAACATCAGCTCAATGGGGGGAATCCGCCCCTGGGCCGAGCACGCGCACTACTGCGCTTCAAAAGCCGGCGTCATTCATATGACCCGCGCGCTCGCAAAAGCATTCGCGCCGCAAGTGACGGTCAACTCAGTAGCCCCCGGCGTAATTCCGTTCGGCAACGAAGAGACGGACGCGCGCATCGCCTCCATGATCCGTGCCACGCCGGCCCAACGCGCTGGCACAGGTGACGAAATTGCGAACGCAGTCCGCTACTTTCTCGAAGCGACGAACTTCGTCACCGGCCAGTTGCTCGCCGTCGATGGCGGACTCAGCCAGCGCTAGGGTAGTGCGTCGCATGTCCCGAGCGGACCCAATCGCATGTCGGCGCGGTCTCGCCGCTCCAGCCCCGGCCTTCTCGAAGAACCGCGAGCGCAAGCGAGCGCCCCTCGCCACCGCTACATCCCCGCCCTCAAGGGCGGGGATGTTTTCTGCCGATCATAGCCTCGTATAGAGTTTCAGTAAAACAGAACCATAGCAATTTGCTTGCTGCTATGCTGAGCCAGGGCCCGTTTATCGACGCGCGTCGTCAACACCAGCCGGGTAGTAACGCACTTTATGGGGGCCGGCAACGTTCCGGATCACATCACGGTTTCAGTGCACGAAAAGCCCGGCGTCCAGGCAATGGGAAATACCGCCGCTGATGTGCCGCCGCTGCCTGGGAAATACCCACCCATCGCCCGCGACCCTGAATACGTTCGCTACGGAACCTGGTCCATCCTTGCC
>JAYVTO010000271.1:0-23380 GCA_043788745.1 Acidobacteriaceae bacterium | reverse complement strand
CCGCTCACTTACGTTCGCGGTTCTTTGAGAGGAGCAGGGGTCAACTTTTTCACAGCTCCGTGCAGGGAGCGCCCACCCACGAAGAACCGCGAACGGGTAGAGAAATCGGAAGGGAAATCAGTGTCTCGTGCAGTGCGGCGCAGGTTCTGAGACTTGGCAATTCGCCCCCTGCGGTCACGATTCGGCGTTAAGCGGCACTAGCCTTGCGCGACTCGCTTGTAGGGCTTGCTTCCGTACGCTTTCGACTCTTTTCCCGCGCCGGATTGCGGTGCGAGCGACACGGCCTCTTTGTAGGCTGCTTGCGCCAGTTTCCGCTCGTTCGTCAGATCGTACAACTGGCCCAGGCGCATCCAGGCGAGCACTCCGGAGTTGAGATCGAGCTTGTCGATGTGCGCGGTCGCTCGCTTCATGTCGGCGATCGCGCCCGGAAAATCGCCGTACCAGAAGAGGAGATTTCCGCGCGAATAGGAGATCTTCTCTTCGGCCAGATTCGCAAACCCGGGTGCGCCTTTGCGGCGCAACTCTTCGATTTCGTGAAACACGCCGAGCGCCGAATCCTTGTTGCCGGTGTCGCCGTACATCTGGGCGAGTTCCATGCGGAAGATGGGATTACGGGGGCAGGCGGCGATCATCGTTTGCACCAGAGGAATGGCGTCGGCCGCGCGCCGCTCGCGGCGGAAGATGGCGGCTAGCATGATTCCGGCGTCGAGGCTATTGCGATGGCCCTGGTCGTAGACCTGCTGCAAGATGCGGATGCCACCTTCTTTGTCGCCGCGGAATCCGCCAAGGAAACCGAGCATGCGATACATGAAATTCAAACTGCCCACAAGATACGAATAGGCACCTTGGGTCATCCTGGCGTCGACGAAGGCGGGATCGATCTCGGTTGCCTTGGCATGGGCCTTGCGCGCCGCCGTTGCGTCCTTGAGCGCGTCGGTCCACGACTTGCGCACCAGAAACAAGTACGACGAGCGCAGACCATGCGCTCCGCCGAGCGCGTAGTATGCGTCTTTATCACGCGGATTGGCTGCGATCTTGGTGTTCGCGAGTTTGATCGATTTCGCCACCAGTTGATCGAACTCGCGTTGCTCTTCGGGGCTCGGGTTCACGCCGGCGCGCCGGACGAAGGGGTTGTTGCCGGTCACCAGCTCCGTTTCGAGCGCGCCGACCCTGTAGAGTTCGCGATAGAGAATCGCTTGCGCCAAGTGATTGTGCGCTTCAGCCGAATTGGGAGCCGCCGCCAGTTGCTTGCGAAATTCGGCGATCGACTCTGCAAATTCGAGGTTATAGAAATGATCGAAGCCCGGGTTCGCCACGGCTTCGGTCAAGATGCTCTGCGCGTTCGCTCGAGGTCCACAGAGCAGCACGCACAACAGGCCGAAACAAATCTTCGTCATTGCGTTACTTCTTCCCGGCGTTCGATTGCGCGATCGCCACGTTCCGTTCAAATCCCGCAAACTTCGTTCGGGCCACCGGCGTATGACGGAATCGGGCGCGAAACGCGTCCGCATCCATCGCTGCCAACGCATCCAACGCCGGAACCGCATGCACCGGCGCGAAGCGTGGATCATCGGTCACCGGCGCGTCGCCATTCCACGGGCAGACGTCCTGGCAGATATCGCATCCGAACACGTGCGAACCTAGCTCGTCATGAAACTCCCGCGGGATGTCTCCTCGATGTTCAATTGTGAAATAGGAAATACAGCGCCGCGCGTCGAGATCCCAACCGCCATTGGGCGATGGCACGAGTGCTTGGGTTGGACACGCGTCGATGCAGCGCGTGCAGGTTCCACAGCGATCCGGGGGCGGGGAATCGTGGTCTAACGTGAGCGACAACAGAATCTCGCCGAGAAAAAACCAACTGCCGAGCGGCTCGTGGATGAGACACGTATTCTTACCAATCCAACCCAGGCCGGCTTGCCGCGCGTAGCTTCTTTCGAGCAGCGGAGCCGTATCCACGCACACGCGATACTCGCAGCCCGTTTGCGCGGCAATTCGGGCGGCGACGCGGTCGAGATCGCTCCGCATCACATCGTGGTAATCGCAATCGAAGAAGGCGTAGCGCGAAATCCAACCCGCTTGCGGATCGCGCGTCGCTGTTGAATACGGCACGGCTGAGTTGTACAGCTTGCCGACGCACAACATCGATTGCGCGGACGGCAGGAGTTGCCGGGGGTCGGTGCGAAGCTGCGCGCGATGGTCGGCGAGGTAGCCCATGTCGGCGTGCAGGCCGCGGTCGCGCCAATCGAGAAAGCGATCGGCGTCGGCTACGCGCTTTACCGGCGCAATGCCTGCCAGCTCGAATCCACAGTCGTGCGCAACTTGCTTGATCTCGCCTACGGTCACAACTCCATCGTATCGAGAAAGGGGGATAGTGCCAGAAACCACCCTGTCAGTTGCTGAATCTTGGTAGCAGCGGGTGTGCCTACGGCTGGTGAATCCGCTCCCGACGCGGCCCTTCGGGCCGCTTTGGTCGCGGCTCGGATTTGGGGGATTTCGCAAAACGAGTTCGTTGTGTCGGACCGTCGTTCTTGGCAGAGAATCCAAGAAGGACAACTGCGGATTGCCTACAGATCGAGCAGGCCTTCCGGCGGGTTGGAGCGGATCACTCGGCTGGGTATGTCTATTTCGGGGCAGATGGCCTTAACAAGGGGGATGAGCATTTCGCGTTTTCCGTCCGATACAACGAGAGTTGCGCCGGCGGGGAGTTCCTCGACGTCCTGGACGACACCGATCCGATTCCCGGAGACTCCGGCGGCGAGCCAGTAGAAGACCTCGCAGCCGATGAGGTCCGAGAAGTAGTATTCGCCTACCGGCAGCGGTTCGCGCTCTTCGGCTGGAATCTGCACTTCCGCTCCGACCCAGGACTCGGCGTCGGTCATCGACGCGATTCCTACGAACTGAAAGACCGGACGCCCGTCGTGAAACCAGACACGGGCCACCTCGAATTCCTGGTGCTTCGTCCCCTTGCTGAGGATTACCTGCTTAAGCTTTGGCAAGCGTTCGGGATGGCTGGTGAGCGATTCGGAGAGCAGCTCGCCTTTGATGCCGCGCGCGCGTTGCAGGCGGGCCACTGAGATCAACTTATCCACGATGGAATGCCGAGGCAGGTTCCCGAGGGGACTTCGTTTGCGGTTACTCGACGATCTCGAGCGCGAAGCGCCGGTTCGATTTCGAGCCCGCCGCAGTGAGCAGCGTCCGAATGGATCGCGCCGTGCGGCCTTGCCTGCCGATTACGCGACCGAGGTCGTCAGCAGCCACCTTCAGTTCAATGACGGTGGCCTGTTCGCCCGAAACTTCGCGCACTTGGACGTGCTGCGGTGCATCGACCAGAGCCTTGGCGATCTCTTCTACTAACAGTTTCATCCGGTGATTCTCCTCGCTTGTTTCGCCGATTGTAGCATTGGACGGGGGCTAGACTTACGGGTCTTGCGGTGGTTCGTCAAGTCGGACCTGGAGGTCCGACCTACCGGGCCTCAAGTCGGACCTGGGTGTCCGACCTACCGCGGACTAGGCGGCGGGGGCTTCGGCGGTGACCGCGGGATTCGCCTTCATCAGGCGGGCGACGGTGTCGGAGGGCTGTGCGCCGGACTTCATCCAATGGGCGATGCGATCGTGCTTGAGGTCGACCTTTGCGGGGTCGGCGACGGGATTGTAGAACCCAACCACTTCGACCGCACGGCTGTTGCGGGCGCGTTCCTTCTCGATCACTACCAGCCGATAGGTCGGCTTCTTTTTTGCGCCGAATCGCGCCAAACGAATCATGAGCATGTGCTTCTTCTCCTAAACTTTTCTATCTTATCGTGAATGTCGTCAAAAACCGAAATCCGTCCGGCTAGCCGAACATGGACGGCAGCTTCATCTTGCCGAACTTGCCGCCCATCAGACCGCCGGTGAGGCTTTTCATCATTTTCTTTGCCTGCGCATACTGCTTGAGCAGGCTGTTTATATCTTGCACGCTGGTGCCACTGCCTTTGGCGATCCGGCGGCGGCGAGCGCCGTTGATCAGCATGTGGTTGTTGCGTTCCTTGGGCGTCATCGAGTCGATGATCGCCACGATTCGCGTAATCTCGCCTTCGTCCACTTTGACGTTCTTGAGATCTTTGAGCGCACCCATGCCGGGCATCATGCCGAGCAGGCCTTCGAGTGGACCTAGCTTGCGTAGCTGCTTGATCTGATCGCGGAAATCCTCAAGTGAAAACTCATTATCGAGCAGCCGCTGCTGCATCTTTTCGGCTTGCTTGAGATCGATGGTTTCTTCGACCTTTTCGATCAACGAAAGCACGTCGCCCATACCGAGAATGCGCGAGGCGACGCGATCGGGGTGAAAGGGCTCGAGGGCTTCGGACTTTTCGCCGACGCCGACAAATTTCAGAGGCTGTCCGGTGACGCTGCGGATCGAGAGCGCCGCACCGCCGCGCGCATCGCCGTCCATCTTGGTGAGAATGATGCCGGTGATCCCGAGTTGCTTGTGGAATTCGTCAGCAGACTTGACGGCGTCCTGGCCCGTCATGGCGTCGGCGACGAACAGAATCTCGGTTGGATTCAGCAGTTCCTTCAGTTGCTTCAACTCAGACATCAACTCTTCGTCGATGTGGAGGCGTCCGGCGGTGTCGACGAGGATGACGTCGCGACCGGATTGCATGGCCTCGCGGCGCGCGCTGCGGGCGAGGTCGATGGGCTTGTCTTCCCCGGGTGCTCCGGCGTAGATCGGCAGTTGGAGGTTCTTCGCGAGTACGGCCAGTTGCTGGCGGGCGGCGGGTCGGTAGACGTCGACCGACACCATGATGGGCTTCGAGCCGTTCTTGGCGAGGTAACGCGCGAGCTTTCCGGTGGAGGTGGTCTTACCGGAACCTTGCAGGCCGACAACCAGGATGACGGTCGGCGGCTCGTTCGCGAAGCGGATCTTCGATGCGTGGGTGCCCAGCATCTTGATCATTTCGTCGCGTACGATCTTGACGACTTGTTGCGACGGAGAGAGTGCGGTGAGCACTTCTTCGCCCATCGCCTGTTGCTTCACGGCTTCGATGAATTGCTTGACAACCCTGAAATGGACGTCGGCTTCGAGCAGTGCGACACGGATCTCCCGCAGCGCGGCTTCCATGTTCTCCGGCGTCAATTTGCCTTCGCCGCGAAGGTTCTTGAAAACCCTCTGCAGCTTTTCGGAAAGGTTATCGAACATATTTCTTCACTACGTTTCGGCCTCAGCGAGCCGAAACCAGATACAACCGCATCCGGACCTCTGCCGCCTCTGCCGCGCACAACAACCAGAGTCCCAACTGGTGGGGGTACGCGCCAGACAGCGCTGGTCGCGGACGCACTTCTGCCCGGGCAACTTTTCCAGTATACCGACTTTTGGCGGTCCGGCGCATCTCATTGGCTTCCGGGCCGCACACTACGGGCCGGCTCCCGCTTCGCTAACACGGGCCGACGCTAAAACCGGCTTCGCCGTGGGCACCCCAGAAGCGCGGTCCAATCAGTTTGACATTTTTCCTGTCTTCATTTTAAAGAACTTACGCGTTTGCCAGGAAGTGATTTTTCGGATCCAGGGCGCACAGTTAAAGCAGAAGAATAGGGCTGCGGGCGAACACAGCAGGCGGTGCGGATCGGTGCGGAAACGCAACGGAACGGATCGGCTGCTTTTTTTGTGCCCGGGCCGGAAAGGACTTCAAAATGGGCGATCCGATCATCATCATTTTCCCTCCTCCTCCGAACTGCTGGTAGTTCGTGGGTGATTCCAGCCAGGTGGCTGGAATTTGGGCGCCGGGGTGGAGCGCTTGGAGCGCTCCACATCTGGCTACCCTTTTTACGTTTGGTTTGCGCGTTTTGACGGTTCGGAGAAGCGTTAGAGGCTTGAAAAAAATTTCAAAATTAGGCATTGCAGGGTCTAAAGAGACCTGATAGGATGCTCTAGTACGTACATTACTATTACAGGTTAGGGTCAATGCCTTAATTCGATGAGGTTAATCGCTACTAGGCTGGCACGATCCAAGGTCGTTGCGGCGTTGTCCGCAATGGCGTTACTTGGGTCGGCGGCTGGCACGAAGCAATCTCGGTTCCGGTGGTCCGACTCGCCGCTTGGCGCGCTTGCGAAATCGAGCTTGCAGGCGGCCGAACGAGGCTCTTTCGATGAGGCCGCGAATATCGCCTTGGGCGGAATGTCTCAGGCTGTTGCGTTGCGCAACGGTGGGGTTGAACTGCAACTCCTCCAGGTCCTGTCCGGTGTGCGGTTAGGGCAATTCCGGTTCTCGGAGGCCCGCAAGTACCTGTTGCAAGCCGAGCAGAAATCCCGCGCAACGGGTGACCGGATCAGTGGAATTCGCGTTGCGTCGAATCTTGCCAATCTTTACATCGCTCTCGGCAACTACGATGCTGCTCGAGATAAGGCGGAGGAAGGGCTCAAGTTCGCAGGCCGTGTTCCCAGCGTACAATCGGATGCCGAGTTGAACGCCGAGGCCGCGCTGCGCGTCACGCTCGGCCGGATCAATTCCTTGCAGGGCGATGCGCGGAACGTCGAGACCAACCTTATGATAGGGGCCGAAATGGCCGAGCAGGCCGGGAATCAACGGCTAGGTGCAAACGCACTTGCCGAACTGGGTGCCTGGAAACTGACAGTCGGGGACTTTGAGGGTGCGGAAGCGGCCCTGGCGGCGGCGCTTCGCGGCCAATTGCTTCGGCGGGACTCCAACATCAGCTATTCTTATCTTCGACTGGCTTCGCTCCGGCTGCGGCAGGGTTTCCCGGAGGTTGCGCTCACGCTCAGTGGGCGGGCGATCGAAACCGCAGGCGGTACACTTGCTCCGTATCGGATCTGGCAGGAGCGTGGACCAATTTTGGAGGCACTTGGCCGGAAAAGCGAAGCCGTCCAGTGCTACCGCCGGGCGGTCGAACTCGCCCGCCGGTGGCGCTCCGACGCCGGGCCTTCGGACCGCACGCAAACTATCCTTTCGGATGGCTTGCAGAGTTCGGTATACGAGCGTTTTGTCGGACTTGCCGCGGAGCTTGCCATTCGAGACTCCAACCAGGCCACCGCCTGGGAAGCGTTTTCGGCTCTTGAGGACAACCGTTTTTCGGCACTTTCCGCGGCGGCCCGCGGGGATGCGAGCAGTCCGGATAGCATTGGGCGGCAAGAAAAACTGGCTCAGCTCCGAGCCGTCGAACTCCGCCTGGCCCGCCACGACTCGGCAGTTCTCCGCCTCCAAGGCGACCGTCTCAGGCGGGAAATTGACGACGCAAACACCGTAGTACTGAAATACGTAAAAGATCGAGAGAATTTTTCCCCTCAGAATTCACTTATTCAATTCAAAGACGGGTTAAGTGAGTCTCAAGTTATTTTCAGTTTCGCGCTCTTGCCATCGGGCTGCTACCGATGGGCGATCACTCGTGAAGGGATTAGTTTGCAATCACTTGGCGACTGCCGCGAGCTGTCAAGGCTGGTGGGTTCGTTTCGCGATGCACTCGAAAGCCACCGCGATGCGGTTGCACTCGGCAGCGCGCTTTACAACCGTTTGTTTTCGAACCTGCCTTTGCATGCCCAAAAGCGATCCAGTTGGCTGCTTTCTCTGGACAACACTCTATGGGAGCTTCCCTTTCCGGCGCTGGTTGCCGCGAATGAAGGTGGGCGTCCAGTGTACCTAGTCGAACGTAAATCGCTGACCATTCTGCCGGGCGTGTGGATGCGCCGGGGCGACGCGCGAATTCCTGTTCGCGGACGCTTTGTTGGCGTTGGCGATCCGATTTACAACATGGCGGATTCGCGCCGCCCGCAGAAGCAGGCCGCGCTCTGGAGCTTTGTCCTGAGCGCAATGGCGAAAGGGCCGGATCACGCAGATCAAGATGCCCCATTGAACCGCCTGGTGGCGTCCGGCGCGGAAGTCGGCAGCGCCGCGAGCCTATGGAGAAACAGCGGGCCCGGGCATGCGGCCGTGGTCCTCACCGGCTGGGCGGCGACCCGCGACCGGCTCACGGCGGAACTGGCGCAGCCGGTGGCCGTAGTGCACATCGCCGCGCATGTTCTCTCGTCCAGGACGAAGAAAGACCAAGCCGTCATCGCCATGAGCAGCGATCGAAACGGAGCGGCGGACGCAATGATAGCCGCCGATATCACGGCACTTCGCGTTCGGGGCGCGCTGGTTGTGCTGAACGGCTGCAGTTCGGGGCGGGGTGAGATCCATCGCGGATCCGGGCTGTTCGGATTGACGCGCGCGTGGATCGTTGCGGGCGCGGGCGGTGTGATCGCGAGCCAGTGGGATATGCCGGATGATGCGGCTGGCCTTTTTCCCGTATTTTATCAACATTGGTTAGGCGGCGAGGGCCGCCTGTCTGTCGCCGAGGCGCTCCGTCGCGCACAGGTCGACATGATTCGCTCAGGTACCTGGCGTGCTAATCCCGGGTTCTGGGCTGCTTACTCGATGACGGGGGTCGCTCAATGACTCCTGGTCCTTTCCTGATTAAGGGTCAATCGCAAATGACGACGACGGTGAACGCATTGCCGGCTGCTCCCGCGAAAGCCGAAGAAAACGAAGTTTCGACGGATTCTCAAGCATTCCTTTCTTTCTCCAGGTTGTCGTCCATCGGCGGGGCAGCGGATGAGGAATTGGCGGACGACGCGCCGGGCTCGGCGCTGGTTGAATGGGTTCGGCTCGTCGAACGCATCCGCACCGGCGAAACCGACGGGATGGAAGAACTGTACAAGCTGTTCTCGCGCGGGATTCGTTTCTACCTGTGCCGGCAGCTCGGCGCCCAGGAACTCGATGACAAGGTGCACGACACCTTTCTGGTTGTGGTGCACGCCATCAAGCGCGGCGAACTGCGCGAGCCGGAGCGGCTGATGGGATTCGTCCGTACGATCGTTCGCCGGCAGGTGGCGGCGCACATCGACAAAGTGGTCCACGACCGGCGCGACCAGTCCGACCTCGATACCGGATCGAAGGTCGCCGATCCGCGCGGGACGCCCGAGCAGGCGGCGATCAGCCGCGAGAAATTCGACTTGCTGAAACAGGTAATGGACGAGATGACGATCCGCGACCGCGAGATCCTCACCCGGTTCTATCTGCATGAAGAATCACAGGAACAGATCTGCGATGAGATGAATTTGACGGACACCCAGTTCCGGCTGCTCAAGTCCCGGGCGAAGGCCCGGTTCGGGGAACTGGGCAAGAAAAAGCTAGCGAGCCGATCATTAGGTAAACTTTTTGTGAGAACTTCCGCGAGCGGCCGCCACTAACTCTACAACGAGCGAGTGGTTAGGGTTTGCGAGGAGCTATCAATGGTCGATCTGTTTGAAGGGAGCGGGATCAACGTCCCGCCTGCCCGGGCTGTGCTGGAAAGACATCCATCGGAAGACGAGTTGGAGTTATACTCCATGGGCCACTTGGCCGAGCCGGAGAGCATTAGTCTCGAAGAGCATCTCCTCGTCTGCGCTACCTGCCAAAACCGGCTAGGCGAATCGGACGAGTTCGTCGCACTGATGAAGGAAACGACTAAGGAAATCGCCCGCCGTGAGGGCGAAGCACTGTCCGGGCCAACCGAGCGCCGGGGCGTGCTTTGGCTGCGGTCACTTTGGTACGCGCCTCGACCTGTGTTCGCCGCGATCGCAGCGATGTTGGTTTTGGCGGCGGGCATCGGCCTGTATCGCGGTAACGAGCCGCCGGCCAGCGGAGAAGTCAGCGTGGAACTGGCTGCGATTCGGGGCGGGGAGTCGCCATCCGTCAACGCGGCATCCGCTGCCTCGTTGCGCCTTGTTGTCGACACCACGGGTCTTCCCAGCGGACGTCTGGGCCTCGAACTGGTCGCCTCCGATGGAGCGTCCGTCTGGTCGGGCGATGCGCTGTCTGGGGCCGCGCGGCTGACGGTTGTAGTGCCCAAAACGCTGCGAGCCGGACACTACTTTCTGCGCGTGAGCGCCGAGTCGGCGCTGGTCCGCGAGATGGCATTCGAGGTTCGGTAGCGCCGCGCGAGTCCGCGACGAACTCTCCCCTTACTACGCTACCCCTCCCGGGTTGCTTCGTGGAGACCTCGCAGTGAAGCATTTTGCTCGTTCAGAGAAAGCGAACGCAGAGCGTTGACCGGCAAAAAAACATCCCCGGCCTCAAGGAACCGTGACAAAATGCCCGTGCGCCTCTCGAAGAACCGCGAGGGCTAGCTAGCGTCCACCCCGCAAAGAAGAACCCCGCGCGCTTACGGGCGGGGTTTGGTGGTGCTACGCGACCTTCGAGGCCCGTGGTTGCTCACCCGCTTACTTCGCCCGACTTCGTCGGGCTTCGTGCGCGGCTCGATACCTTCGACGGTCGCTGCCGATTTTCTTCCCCTTTGGTGACGAGCGGCGGAGGATTTTTCACAGTCCCTCAAGCCCGGAGTTCTAGCCCCTTCCGGTTACGGGGGGGATTCGCTTCGATCCCAATTACGCGGTCAGAGGGCTAGAACACGCGCCGCGTTAGTCGCGCGATCGTGAACTTGGCGGTATCGGCTACGGCCATTACCGTCATCACGCCTGCCTGGACCGGATCGCTGACGACCAGATCCGCGGCATCCGGAACGCTGCCTGCCATATTGAGGCTGACGACGAGCAATCCGCGGGCGCGCACGTCGCGGACCGCCTGTTCAATCTCGCCGCCCATTAGCGAGCCGGCGAGCACGAGCGCTTTGGCACGGGGCAGGCGGGCAACGGCGCGGACGGCGTCGGCGAGCGCTTGTTCGCCGACCAGCGGAATCGTGTCGACCGAGATATGCTCGCCGCGAATGTTGTGGCGGTCGGCTTCGGAAATCGCGCCGATTGCGACTTGGCCGACTTGCGCGCCGCCTCCAATAATAATGATGCGCTTGCCGTAGATTTTCTCGAGGGTATCGACGCGTTCGACCGACACGGTGACGTCGAGCGCACCGAGGTCGCGCAGCAGATCGTCGGGCTCGCCGGCCGGCTCGATCTCGAAATAGAGGCGGTCATTGGGAGCGGCTTCGGTAATGATGTGGACCGTGGTGATGTTGCCCTTGTGCCGGGCAATCACGCCCGTCAATTGATGCAGGATCCCCGGCCCGGATTTGGTTTCAACAACGATGGCAATCTTCATGAGAGGTTCGATTCCCGAACTTCGGCCACAGGGAACCAAAGTTCGTCATTCGTCATTGTTGATTCCACAGGACTCATGCGTGGTCCCCAACTCGTACTTTTCCTCGATTTCCGGCCAGTGACCCTTCGCTTTGAGAATCAGTTCGCAGACCTCGCGAATGGCGCCGCTGCCTCCGGGGGCGGTGGTCACCCAGTGGGCCGCGCGCTTTACTTCTTCGCGTGCGTTGGCGACTGCGATGCCGAAGCCGACGCGGCGCATGATCACGACGTCGGTGAAATCGTCGCCGACGTACGCCACCTCTTCGGGCGCGCACCCGGCGTCGCGAAGGATTTCTTCGAGAATGGGAATTTTTTCGATGTGGCCCTGGTAGACGTACTTCATCTTGACCTGACGCGCGCGCTCGGCGGTGGCCGGGGATTCGCGCCCGCTGATGACGCCGCTCGGGATGCCGTACCAGTTCAGCCACTGCAGCGCGATTCCGTCCTGGGAATCGAAGCCCTTGGTTTCGGCCATCCTGCCGTCAGCCGTGGGGAGGTTGTAGAGGCGGCCATCGGTGAGAACGCCGTCGACGTCCATCAGCAGCAGTTTGATGCGCGCCGCGCGAGCGTTGCGGTCGGGATTCACGTGGGGGGGCTCCATTTGGTTGCTAGAACAGTTTCTCAATCAATTGTTGCTGTCGAGTGAGCAGGTCGCGATAGGCAGCGTGACGGGCGGCGTCTGGCTGATAGGTGATTGCGAAATCGGGCGGAGCTTCGGTGAGCGACGCGATTGCGCCAATGCGCTCGAGAGCGAGCAGCGCTGCTCCGCGCGCGGAGGCTTCGTCGGGTCCGGCGACGATGGGCCGGCCCAAGGCGTCGGTCATCATTTGAGCCCAGGCGGGGGAACTGGCGAGCGCTCCGCCGGAGGCAATCACGGTTTGGGGGCGTCCGACTCCGGCTTCTAAAAGCTGATAGATCTGACTGAAGCGAACCGCTACCGATTCGAGCGATGCGCGCAGAATGTCGACCGGCGTGGTCGCGTAGGTCATGCCGGTGAACGCGGCGCGGAAATCAGGCCGCCAATACGGAGACCGTTCTCCGGCGAAGAACGGCAGAATTCCCAGGCCGTGGGTGCCTGGCGAGCTGGCCGCGAGCGTACGCTCCAACTCGTCTTCAGGAGGCAACTGCAACGTCCGCTGCATCCATTTGAAGACGTCGCCGCCGTTGGACAAGGCCCCGCCAAGCACGAATCGCCGGGGGTCGACGCGGTAGCACCAAAGTCCGTTGGGAATCGTCATAGAAGGGGCTTCGACGACGACGCGCATCGCGCCGCTGGTGCCGACCATGAGGGCGAACTGCTCTTTCGAGACGCCGCCCGCGCCGATGTTGTTGCATGCTCCGTCGCCGATCGATGGGAACCATGGCACGTTGTTGAGCGCCGGCCAGCGGCCCGCAAACTCGAGCGTCAATTTCGTCGCCGGTTCGTCGAACTGGTCGAGCGGAGTCAACTGCGAGACCGATAGGGGCAAGGCCGAAAGCAGTCGGGCGTCATAGGCGGCTTCGTTCTGATTCCACAATCCGGAGGCCGACGCCATTGACGTGGAGGTGCGCGCCTCACCGAACAATTTGAGGAAAAGGTATTCGCCAAAAGAAAGCCATTTCGCGGTCCGTTGGACGTCGTCCGCGCGATTCTCCGCGAGCCACAGCAGCTTCGCGGGCCAGTAGCTGGTGTGGAACACGCAGCCGACGCGCTGCTGGGTGGCCGTCTCATCGAGGGTGCTTTTGAGGGTTGCGACTTGCGGTGCGCTCCGCGTGTCGAATAAGTGAATGATGGGCGTGGTGGCGGCGCCCTGTGCGTCGACGCCGAGAAAGCAATGCCAGAAGGCGGAGAACGAAACGGCATCGACGGCGCGGCCGGCGGCGCGGATCTGGGTGTGGATGGCATGCAGGCAGTCCATTGAAAGCGAGGCGAGCGCGTCGGCGTCGATCTCGATGCCGCCGTCCTGCGTTTCGACCTTATCGTACTTCCACTGAAGGCCGAAGCCTTCGATTTCCCGACCCAAGCGGTCGAACGCCAGCGTCCGCACGGAAGAGGATCCCACGTCGAGGCTTACAATAAAGGTGTCAGGCATGTTGAAAAGGCCGCGAAATATGCTCGCTGAGGTGGCGCAATTCCTTTCTCGTTATAGCACGCAGACAAACAGCGTCCTCGGCGTGGGCGTAAGCGGAGGGGTGGACTCCGTCTGTTTGTTGACGATCCTGCGCGAACTGAGCGTGCAGCCGCACGTCATTCATATTAATCATCATTTGCGGGGGCGGGATTCCGATCGCGACGAGGAGTTTGTCCGCGAACTGTCGGCTGGGCTACCGTTTCATCGCTTTGATGCCGATCTTACAGATGTGCAGGGGAACCTCGAACAGGCAGCGCGCGAGGCGAGGCGCGGCTTCTTCGCAAAGCTGCTCGACAGCCATGTGGTGGATGCCGTGGCTTTGGCGCATACGCGCGACGACCAGGCGGAGACCGTGTTGATGCGCCTGCTCCGTGGATCGGGCTTGCGGGGGCTCGCGGCGATGCGTCCTCGAACCGGGCGATTCCTGCGGCCGTTGCTGGACTGCTCACGAACCGACGTCGAGGCCTTTCTGCTGGCGCGCGGCATCGGTTGGCGCGACGATGCGTCGAACCGCGATGCTCGCTTTACACGGAACCGGATTCGGCACGAACTGTTGCCGGTGCTCGAGCGCGACTACAACCCGGAGGTTCGGCTGGCGCTCTCGCACTTGGCGGCGACCGCGGGGTCTGAGGAGGATTGGTGGCGTTTGCAAATGGACGTCCATCCGGCGATCCGTGTGGGGAATGGCGCGGCTATTCTCGATATCGCGGTTGTAGGCGAGATTCATCCCGCCGTTCTGCGCCGGCTGATCCGCCGGGCGATTGAGATCGCCAAGGGAGATTTGCGCGGGATTACCTTTGACCATGTCGAAGCCGTTGCCGAATTGGCGCTGCGCGCGGAAGGATCGGGGAAGGTGCCGCTCGTTGGGGCTATGAGCGCGACACGCTCGTTCGATCAATTGCGGATTGCCTGTCCGGCACCGAAGGCGGAGGGCTATTGCCTTGCCGTGGTACCGGGAGAGACACAATCGGGGCAGGGCATCGTCTTTGAAACAGTGGACCCCGCGGGTCATGTTAAAGTGAAGGAAGATTTAGCTTGGGGTCGTGTGCCAACGCCGTTACAGTTGCGGGCTTGGCAGCCTGGCGATGCCTATCGGCCGGTGGGTGAGACGCGGGAAAAGAAGTTGAAAGAGTTGTTTCACCGGGCGCGGGTTCCTGTTTGGGACCGGGGAGGCTGGCCGGTGTTGGCAGGCGACGGCCGGATTGTGTGGGCCAAGCAGTTTGGACCGGCAGCCGATGTTGCGGCTGCGCCAGATAGCCGGCGTGTGTTGCGGGTTCACGAGGCGGTTCGGGACGGGCGATCGGGGTGTTCCCAGGAATCTTTCAATTGGATTGAACCTGAGGACCCGATTCCGGCGTCCAAGTGAGTAGGAAACTCCGTACTGGAATCGTAGAGGCCAAGTCCGGAGAATGTGCCGAGCGGGGGTAAGCCCGTGTCGAGCAAGCAGTGCAGGGGAGAAGGAAGTAAATGAATTCCAACGTAAAAACGGCGGTTCTGTGGCTGGTCAGTGTAGTCATGGTCATCCTCGTATGGGCCGTGTTTAAGCAGAGCAAGACCACCGCGTATGCCCAGCCGAATTTCTCGGAGCTGGTGAAGCAGGTGGAGTCCGGCAAAGTCGAATCGATCACGATTAACGCCGTCGGCGACGTGCACGGGAAGTACAAAGACAATGGCGGCGAGTTCCGCTCTGCGGTTCCCCCGACGTACAACGACTTTACGACGCTACTGCTTGAGAAGGGCGTATCCTACACCTCGCAGAAGGAGTCCGGCAATCAGTGGGTTTCGATTGTGGTGAGCGCGATTCCGTTTGTGCTGTTGCTGGCATTCTGGATCTTCATGATGCGGCAAATGCAGTCCGGCGGAAATAAAGCGATGAGTTTTGGCAAATCGCGGGCGCGGCTGCATTCTTCGCAACAGAAGAAAGTGACGTTTAAGGATGTCGCAGGCGTCGACGAAGCGAAAGAAGAGCTGCAGGAGATTATCGAGTTTCTCCGGGAGCCGCAGAAGTTTCAGAAGCTCGGCGGGCGTATTCCGAAGGGCGTTCTGCTGATCGGGTCGCCAGGAACCGGCAAGACGCTGCTTGCTCGCGCGATCGCGGGCGAAGCCAATGTGCCGTTCTTCTCAATTTCGGGTTCGGACTTCGTCGAGATGTTCGTCGGGGTCGGCGCGAGCCGCGTCCGCGATTTGTTTGAGCAAGGCAAAAAGAACGCGCCTTGCATCATTTTTATCGATGAAATCGACGCCGTCGGGCGTCATCGCGGAGCCGGTCTCGGCGGTGGGCACGACGAGCGCGAACAGACGCTGAACCAATTGCTGGTTGAAATGGACGGCTTCGAATCGAACGAAGGCGTCATTCTGATTGCCGCGACCAACCGCCCCGACGTGCTCGATCCGGCGCTGCTGCGGCCCGGCCGTTTTGATCGCCGCGTCATCGTCGATCTTCCGGATGTCCGCGGCCGTGAGCAGATCCTGAAGGTCCACACGAAAAAAGTCCCGCTGTCGGACGATGTCGATCTCGCAATCATCGCGCGCGGAACTCCGCGTTTCGCTGGCGCGGATCTCGCGAATCTCGTCAACGAAGCGGCGCTGATCGCCGCCCGCCAGAATCGCAAGGTGGTCACGCAGTACGACTTTGAAGTCGCGAAAGACAAGGTCATCATGGGCGTCGAGCGCAAGTCGCGCGTGCTCAGTGAAGACGAGCGGAAGCACACGGCGTATCACGAGGCTGGCCACGCGCTGGTTGCGATGATGATTCCCGAGGCGATGCCTCTGCATAAGGTCACCATCATTCCTCGCGGCATGGCGCTGGGCGTGACGACCTTCCTGCCGGAAGCCGACCAAGTCGATTTCGCGAAGGAAGAAGCCGAGGCGCAGATCGCGGTTTCGATGGGTGGCCGCATCGCCGACGAACTCTTCTGCAAGACGAAGACCGCCGGCGCATCGAACGATATCGAGAAGGCGACCGAACTGGCGCGCCGCATGGTTTGCGAGTGGGGCATGAGCGACCTGGGTCCGATGAGCTTCGGCAAGAAGGAAGAGCAGATTTTCCTCGGCCGTGAGATCGCCCAGCATCGCGATTACTCCGAGGACACGGCGATCAAGATCGATCAGGAAGTTCGCGGGATCATCGATCGCGGCTACAATCGCGCCCGGGCCATTATCGAAGACAAGAAGGAAGCGATCGAGCGCATTGCGATGGCGCTGATGGAACGTGAAGTTCTGGACGCCGCCGAAGTGAAGTTGCTGATCAACGGCGAGACGCTGGGTGCTCCCCGTACGATGAGCAATCCGCGCGGCGGCAGCGGCACGCAGGAAGTGATCCGGCCCGACGGCGGTGGTTCCGGAGTGCGGATTCCTCCGATCCTCGAAGGTGGTCCGCAACCGGCGTAGCATGGAGGCGCGGCCGATAGGCCGCGCGTGTTCGCCGCCGTTCGTTCGCGCGACCTGACGGTCGCGCGCGTGTAGCGCAGAGGGCCTTCGGGCCCTTTGCTATTTTCAAAGGACTTTTTCTTGCCTTCCATCCCCTCATTTCCGGTGTACGTGTTCGATCTCGACGGAACGCTTGTTGATTCCTGGCGCGACATCTGCGGCGCGATCCAGGCGGTGCTGGCACAGGAGAAACACGTGGGGCCGGTTACGGACGAGTTCCTGCGGAGCTACATCGGGCGGCACCTGCTCGACCTCTTTCTTGATCTCGGATATGGGCGCGAGCGTGTCGATCCGATGATCGCGGACTACCGGCAGATCTACGCCGCGCGGCATCACGCGGCGACGGTCCGCTATCCAGGAGTGAAGGAAGGCCTGGCCGCGCTGGGCGGCCGCAAGTCGACGGCGACGACGAAGGGCACGCCGATGACGCGCGTCGTGCTTGAGAAATTCGAATTGCTCGAGCACTTCGACCACGTGCAGGGCACCGATGGCTTTCCGGCGAAGCCAGAGCCGGACGTTCTGCTGAAGTCCTTGGAGCTTTTCGGCGTCGATGCGAAAGATGTCCTGTTTGTCGGCGATGCGCCCGCGGACATGGAAGCGGGCCGTCGCGCCGGGGTGAAGACGTGTGCGGTGCGTTACGGCTACGGAACGCAAGCGGAGTTGGAGCGCTGGGAGCCGGATTACTGGATCGACGACTTGCGCGAGTTGGTTGGGTAGCGCGCACGAACGCGATACGATGTTGTCGATGGCGCACACGCCTCCGCACGAACGAAGCCACTGGTTCGAGGACACGAGCCCGGTGTTTCTGCGCGTGGCTTCGACGCGGCTCGATCGACAGCAGATGATTGCCGTCTATAGCTGGGATCCGGAAAAGCATCCGTGACCGATTTCGGAAGGGCGTTCGAAGAACTACTGGCCGCCTTTGACCGGCTCGAAATCAAGTTCGTCGTTGGGGGATCGGTCGCGAGCGGGACTCACGCGTTTCCGAGATTCACGCAAGACATCGACATCGTGGCGAACATCCAGCGCGATGACGTCGACGCATCGTCGCCCTTGAGGGCTCGCTCCATGTCGACCGCGATACTGCGCGACGATTCGTTGCCGCGGGGCGGGCGATCAATGTTATCCACGCGAAGTTCGCGTACAAGTTCGACATCTTTCCAGCGGCGAATCGTCCTTTCATCGAAGCGGAACTAGCGCGAGGACGCTACACGAGGACGCAGGTGGCCGGCCTTGAAGGAATCGGGTTTCCGGTCGCTTCTGCGGAAGATATGATTCTGAGCAAGCTCGACTGGTATCGGCGCGGCGGCGAATCGTCGGAGCGGCAATGGAACGACGTCCTCGACATGATTCAGGTCTGCGGCACGAACCTCGATGCGGATTATCTCGCGCATTGAGCCACGGAGTTGCGAGTGTCCGATTTGCTGGCACGCGCGATGACCCAGCAGCCTCCGCGCTAGCTCCCTCTCGCGCTATGATGCTCACAATGCATCGTCGCACTGCTCTCCAAACCCTCGCCGCAGCCGCATTCGCTCCGTTCGCTGCCCAAGCCGCGAACCCGCGCTTCAAGATTTCGCTCGCCGAATGGTCGATCCACAAGGCGATCCAGAGCCGCAAGCTCACGAATCTCGATTTTCCGAAGGTCGCTCACGACTTCGGCATTGAAGGACTTGAGTTCGTGAATCAGTTGTGGGCGGCCCCGACGCAGGGCTACACTGCTTCGCTCAAGAAGCGGATGAAGGACAACGGCTCGAAAGGCGTCCTCATTATGTGTGATGACGAAGGGGCGATGGGGCATTCGAATAAACCGGATCGCCTGCGCGCGGCGACGAACCACATCAAGTGGCTGGAGGCTGCGGCCGAGCTGGGCTGCCATTCGATCCGCGTCAACATGTATCCCGAAAAGCAGCCGCAGACGGCCGCCGAGATCGATGCGTTTATTGGCTATTGCTCGGAGAGTTTCACGGCGCTCTGCGGCTACGCCAAAGAGCGTGGACTCAACATCATCATCGAGAATCACGGCGGTATTTCTTCCGACGCCGATGTGCTGGTCCGGCTGATGAAGGCCGTCAACCTGCCTAACTTCGGACTATTGCCCGACTTCGGCAACTTCGGGCCGAAACAGGATCGCTTTGAGAGCGTGCGCAGGATGCTGCCCTACTCAAAAGGCGTCAGCTTCAAGTGCTTCGACTTCGGACCCGACGGCAAGGAGACGCGCTTCGACATGGACCGCATGATGAAGATCGTCGCTGAGTCGGCGTACACGGGTTACGTGGGGATCGAGTACGAAGGCGACAAGACGCCGGAGATGGAAGGCATTGCGGCGGCGAAGAAGTACCTGGACAAATATTTCGCGAGCCTATAGTTAGAAGAGCCGAAGCGAAGAGCCCTACCTGGCACCGTTTGCGACGATCAGGTCCGAGCCAGGAATCACAAGTACTGTTGACCGTTGCCCGTCCAATAGTTCGCGGGGTTGGTTTTCCCTTTGACTGAAAGGGTCTCGGGCCACCAGGCGATTGCGCCACCGCGAAAGCTGGCAGTAGTATGGTGGCTGTCGACGCGATTAGGTGACGGCTGGGGAGCGGTTTCATCTTTCTTAGCTTTGATTTGCGCTCTGCCACGCTCGTTGGAGGCGATGAGCGCCTTTCGATTTGGTTCTGAAACGCCAGAGCGGTTAGGGGCTGGTTCTCGATACCGCACAGTGCATGGGGACGATGGTTCTACAAGTTCGAGGCACCAAGTTGGACCGTATCCTGTTGGTTTCAGACCTCGAAACCATTTCCTGCTCCGATATTTACGTGATACCATCGTGTTAAGTCGATAAGGAAAAAGAGGGACGCACCCTCCAAACCGGCGGCCCAAGTGAAATCTTTGAATTCCGTGTTACGCGTGGTAGGGAACTCGAGGAAGCGGGGGTCAGCAGAAAAGGTCCGGCACAATGTACAATTCTTTTTTTGGATTTGAGGAGAGCCCGTTCAGCCTGAGTCCTGATCCGGCGTTTCTTTTTCGGAGCGAACAACACGAGGAAGCGTTAGCGAACTTGGTTTACGGTGTGCAAAGCCGCAAAGGGTTCATTGTGCTAACGGGCGAGGTCGGCACAGGCAAGACGACGATGCTCGAATGCCTGCGCGATTACCTCGAGGCCCAGTACGTCGAGTTTGCCTTTATCTTCAACTCCCGGATCACGTCGGACCAGTTTTTCGAAATGATCGCCTACGATCTTGACCTGCGCTGCGAGCGCACGTCGAAGACCGAGGTTTTGTTTGCGCTCAATCACCTGCTGCTGCAGCAGGCGACCGAAGGCCGGACGACGGTGCTGATTGTCGACGAAGCCCACAATCTCGAATGGGAAGTGCTCGAAGAGATCCGTCTGCTGGGGAATCTTGAGAATCGGCGCGGGAAACTGTTGCAGATTATTCTGGCGGGTCAGCCCGAATTCGATCGCAAGCTGGATGCGCCCAATTTGCGGCAGCTCAAGCAGCGCATCGTATTGCGTTGCAGCCTGCATCCGTTCTCGGAAGCGGAGTCGATCGAGTACATCAATTCGCGCTTTGCCAAGGCTGGCGTGGAGGATCAGGAAATCTTCAACGAAGAGATGCTGCGCGAGCTTCACGTTCGCGCGCAAGGCATTCCGCGTCTCATCAATTCAATTTCCGACAACCTGCTGCTCACCTGCTTTGCCACGGAGAGCCGTCAGGCGAAGATCGATATGCTCGACGAGGTCTGCAAGGATATGCGCCTCGAATGGCCCGGTGGCCGCCAGCGCGGCGGACGGTCGCGCTTCGCGGACGAGTCCTACGAGAAGACCCCGTTCTACACGCCGCGCGGCGATTGACCGCTCGGTCGTCCTGGTTCCGATTCGTGAAGGAATGAATCCCGCCCTGATCGTGCGTTATCTTAGACAATGTGACTCCGACTCTCGCCCACACCAACACCCTGGCGGCCGAACCCGGTGCCGGACCCGCGTCCGAAGCAGCGATCACTGCAGCCAAGACCAAGCTCGACGCTTGGACCCGCGAAATTGTTGCCTGGCACTTCGACCCCGCAACAGGCGCTCCGTTTTGGATCGAGAAGGCCAAGACGCTCGGCTTCGATCCGCGCAAAGAGATCCAATCCTACGCCGATCTGGACAAGTTCCCGAGCTTTGAAGACGCGGACTTGCGCGGTGGTCCGGTGCGCCGTTGGGTTCCGAAGGCATACGCCGATCGTCCTATCTATACGTTTGAGACCGGAGGAACGACGGGCGTGCCGAAGTCGCGGATTTCGATTGACGATTTCCGCATCGACTATGAAGCGTTCTCCGATACGCTGCCGGACGAGTTTTATCCGAAGGGCGCCGACTGGCTGATGCTCGGGCCTTCCGGTCCGCGCCGTTTGCGACTGGCAGTCGAGCATCTTGCGCAGCACCGCGGCGGAATCTCGTTCTGCGTCGATCTCGACCCACGTTGGGTGATCAAGCTCGTGAAGGCCGGCAAGATGGACGAGATGGAGCGCTACAAGGGCCACGTAATCGAGCAGGCCTTGACGCTGCTGAAAGCGCACGAGATCAAGTGCATGTTCACGACGCCCAAGCTGCTGGAGTCGCTGTGCGAGAAGGTATCGCTCTCGAAGTATGGAATCAAAGGCGTGTTCTGCGGCGGCACGGAGATGACGCCGCAGTTCCACCGCTTCGCCAAGGAAGAACTGCTAGGCCCGACGATCCACTTTGCCCCGACCTACGGCAATACGTTGATGGGCCTGGCGACAGGCAAGCCGTTTGACCCGGCGGATAATTACGCCATCATTTATTACCCGCCGGATCCGCGAGCGATGATTGAGGTCGTCGATTTCAACGACCCGCTGAAAGTTGTCGAGTACGGCGCTACCGGTCGCGCTCGCCTGACGACGCTCACGAAGGAATTCTTTATGCCGCGTTTCCTCGAGCGCGATGAGTGCGAACGCGAGAAGCCTTGCGAACGCTATCCGTGGGATGGTGTGCGCAACGTGCGGTCGTTCCGCGGGTTCGCGACAACAGTTGTCGAAGGTGTGTACTAGACCAAGACGGCGGGCACGTAGAGACTCAGCAGAAGAGCCCGCTTCCAAAGGAAGCGGGCTCTTCGCACTTGGAACTCAGTTCTGCGGCTTGAAGAACAGCACCATGCCCGCTCCGGCGAACGCCATCAGCATTCCGACCCAAAGCAAAGGGTTCACCGCGTCCTTCGGCGGATGCTGGTACATCGTAAATAGGACGTTCACTACGGGAGCGCCGGAGAACACGAGCGGCATCACGTAGTTGGGAATGCCGCCGTTCTTGAAGGCGAGAATGATGAAGACCGCGCCCGCTGCGCCGAGCGCGCCGCCGGCGGTCGCCGGAATCCAGCCCGTCTGGCTGAAGGTCGCGAGGCCTGCTGAGGGCCCAAGCTGAATCATCGGCACAATCACACCCACCAGGAAGTAGGCGACGCCGACGCAAAGGAGCGCCTTGAACGGATTCTGAAGAAGAGTCTGCCCTTTGTGAAGCGTGGGTCCGTAGAAGCCCCACGACAAAGCGGCGCAGACAGCGAAAACTGCCCAAATCATAGATTTTTTCCTTGGTGCGGTGGGAGTGGACGTGGATGTATGCGCGGATGTTTGCGTTGCCATGTCGGTTAACATCCTAGTGTACTACTCGGACACGAGAGCCCGAAGATTCCAGCCGCAGATCGTGCTCGCTTCCATCTTGTTTCCGCCGGGTCCCTGCCAGTGCGTCTCGAGATGGATGTAGCCCTTATAGCCGCCTGCGCGGAGCGCGGCGATCTGGCCCTTCCAATCGACGCGGCGCGTTCCGAGCGGACCCCACATCGCCACGTGCGATCCATCCTTCTCGATCGCAATATGACCGTCTTTGGCGTGAACGTGCACAATGCGTTCGAGCGGCAAAAGCGAGAAGCCATCCGGATACGGCGTCTCGCCGCCGACCATCGCGTTCGCCGGATCCCACACCAGTTTTAGCTTCGGGTGCTGAACCGCCGCCAGCACCTTGGCGCTTTCCGCGGCGGTGCCGATGTTGCAGGCGTGCTCGTTCTCAAGTCCGATGGTGACTGCGGCCGGAGCCTTCTTCGCCAGATCGTCGAGCGCAAGGCAAACTCGATCAAAGCAAGCATCCGGATCGACCGTGCGCCAGTAGGAGAACACTCGCACCACGGGAGCGCCGAAAAAGTCTGCCAGCGCAAACGCGCGGTCCACCAGCCGCGGCTGGTCATCAAACGTGTGCTTCGAATTGAAGATGTCTTGTTGAAAGCGCTTGTCGACCTCCGGTGCATTGGGCAAGATGCACTTGAGCAGTGGCGAGGCGATCGAAATCACTTTCATGCCGTGCTCGGCGACGAGGTCGCGCGCGATCCTGCATTCGTCATCGGTCAGGTCCATGACGTTCTTCGCGCTAATGCCAACGTTGACGACGCGAAACTCGACGCCGGTCATGCCGATTGCCGCCATAGCGGGAAGCGCAATCGGGAGATTCGCGGAAAACTCGTCGGTGATGGCTCCAAAGGGAATGGTGGGGATCATGCGTCTTTCAGTGTAGTGCGAATGGTGGAGTATTTCGACGAGGCAGTGGGTGCTGCGGAAAGGCCTGAATGCACGCGATCAATGAGCGCCGGGCGCGGGAACTCGGTGCGCTTCCTGCTGAGGCCCTTGCTACTGCTTTTCGCAACTGGTTTCTGGCGGTCATGAGGCGCGCGCGTCCCTGACTTCCCGTAACGGGCAGGCTGTT
>JAYVTO010000270.1:0-6095 GCA_043788745.1 Acidobacteriaceae bacterium | reverse complement strand
GACGGCGTAGAATCGGACGATGTCCCAAACGCCGAATCCTGCCCCGAAGCAGCCGACTCTCGAAGAACAGCAATTGATCCTGCGCACGGTCCGCGAGTTTGTAGAGCGCGATGTGATGCCGGTGGCGAGCGCCATGGAGCATGCGGGGGAGTATCCGTTTGGGCTGGCGGACCAGATGGCGAAGATCGGATTGTTCGGCTTGAACACACCGGAGGAGTTCGGCGGCAGCGACGTCGACTACGTGACGTTCGCGCGGATCTTCGCGGAACTGGCGCGAGGGTGGCTGGGACTTGCGGGGATTGTCGGCACGCATCTTGTGCTGTGCGACGTGCTGGTGCGCTACGCGACCGAGGCGCAGAAGAAACGCTTTCTGCCCGGACTCGCAACCGGAGAACGGCGCGGCGGCATTTGTCTTTCGGAACCCAACGCCGGCACCGATCTGCAGAACATCACAACGACTGCAACGCGCGAGGGCGAAGTGTATCGCATCAACGGATCGAAGATGTGGGTGACGAACGGCCGCCATGGCAGTACGTTTCTGCTGCTGGCGCGGACCGATGCCGCGGCGAAGCCGGCGTATAAGGGGATGTCGGCCTTCGTCATTGAGAAAGGCGCGCCAGGGCTCGTGGTGAATCGCGACATCGACAAGCTGGGTTATAAAACGGTCGAGACGTGCGAGCTGCATTTCGAGAACTTCCCTGTGCCAGCCGAGAACCTGATCGGCCGAGTCGAAGGCGAAGGCTTTACGCAGGCGATGACGGGACTGGAAGCAGAGCGCATCAACGTCGCGGCGCGGGGCTTGGGCGTAGCACAGGCGGCGTTCCACGAAGCGATTACGTACGCGCAACAGCGAGTGACCTTCGGCAAACCGATCGCGCAGCATCAGGCAATTCAGTTAAAGCTGGCGGACATGGCGACGCGGATTGAGGCGTCACGATTGCTGATCGAATCGGCTGCGGAGAAGAAGAATCGCGGCGAACGCTGCGATCTCGAAGCGGGCATGGCCAAGCTGTTCGCGACGGAAACGGCGGGCGAGGTATCACTGGACGCCATGCGAATCCTGGGCGGAAACGGATACTCGAAGGATTTTCCAGTGGAGCGCTACTACCGCGACGCGCCGCTGTTGATCATCGGCGGCGGCACGAACGAATTGCAGCGGATCATCATCGCGCGCCGGTTGCTGGAGAAATACAAGATCTGAGTGAACGGAGCGCGAGGTGAAGCGAACGCAGATCAGCCTGCTGGTGCGAATCAAGAATACGCCGACGCCGGAGCAACAGACACAACTGCAAGAAACTGGGCGGCGAAGGCAAGTAGCTGCTGCCTCGGGGGCGCGTCGAGTAGCCTAGAGAGACCGGCACGGGGAGACCGGCGCGCCATGACTTTGATCCGCAGAATTCTGCTGTACGTCCAGGCGTTGTTCTACATCGTCGCGGGCGCGAATCATTTCGTGAATCCGGCGATGTACATGGCGATCATGCCGCCGTACCTGCCGTGGCCGTCCGCATTGCATTTACTCGCGGGCGCAGCGGAAGTGATGTTGGGCGCGCTCTTGGCGATTCGCCGAACGCGTATTCTGGCGGCGTGGGGTTTGATCGCTTTGTTGATCGCAATTTTCCCGGCGAACCTCTACCTCGCCCAGAATCCGCAGATCCTGCCGGGCGTGTCGCCGACGGCGCACTGGATCCGGCTGCCGTTTCAACTGGTCTTTCTGGCGTGGGCCTATCTGTTCACGCGGAAGCCCGCGTAGTGGGGCGTTAGGTCATCGACGCTCGATGCTCGGTTGTTCCGGGGCGCGGAATCAGCTATAAAACAGGAATGCCCCGTACGCTTCGTTTTCGACACTCTGCTGGTTGCGCACTTCTATTGTTCGGTTCTTTCTCTCTACTCTTGGCTGATGAGATTGCGATGCCCATGCCGACGGCAACGGGACCAATCAAGGCCACGGCAAAGGCTCCCGACGCTTCGCATGGGTATCCTTTCAACCCGACTCACTTGAACCTTGGCGCGCAAGGCTACGTCGAGGAGGAGTTCTTTATCGAGGGAACGGCGAACCAATACACAACCGCGAACGACGCCAACGCGAAGCGGATCGACGGGGGACATGCCTACAAGACGCGCCTCGTGGTTCGGCGGCCCCTGTCTCCGAGGAGGTTTAACGGCACGGCGATCGTCGAATGGACGAACGTCACGGGCAGCCGCGATCTTGAGATGGATTGGTTTCAATCGGCGGACCACTTTGTGCGCGCGGGCTACATGTGGGTGGGCGTGTCGGCGCAGCGGGTGGGCGTAGATGCGCTGAAGGGCTGGAGCCCCAATCGCTACGGTTCACTCGATGTTACGGCGGGCGGCAAGATCAAGAACGACGCGCTGTCGTACGACATCATGACGCAGACGGCGATGCTGTTGCGCGCGGGCACGACGAGCGTGACGAGCGGACTGAAGGTAGAGCGAGTGATCGCGACCGGCCACTCGCAATCGGCGGGGCGGCTGGCGATCTACGCGAATTCGGTGCATCCGATGCGCGCGGCGTATGACGGCATCGTGCTGCACGGCGGCGGCGGCAAGATTCGCGGCGACATCGACGTCAAGGTTTGGAAGCTGCTTTCAGAGACCGATCTGCGAGGCTTTCCGGCGGGCCGCCAACCCGACACCGACAAGCTGCGCACGTGGGAAGTGGCGGGCACATCGCACGTGGATGCGCAGTCGCTGATCCATTTCACGGAGATCGCGCGCTTGAACGAGGCGCAGCCGCCAGGAACACCAGCGTCAACGGGCACGTGCGACAAACCGCAGTTTAGCCAAGTGCCGTTTCATTTCGTGTTCAACGCAGCGTACGACCACTTCGCGAAATGGATCAAGACGGGCACGCCGCCGCCTGCGGCTCCGCCGATCGAGTTCAACATGAGCACGACGCCGCCATCGATTGTGCGCGACGAGATGGATAACGCCCTCGGCGGAATCCGGCTGGCGCAGCACGCGGTTCCGACGGCAGTGAATACGGGGCAGAATAGCGGATCGGCGTTCTGCTTTCTGTATGGCTCGCATATCGATTTTGACCCGGCGAAAGTGACGTCGCTTTATCCGACGCACAAGACGTACGTCTCCGCGGTGAAAAAGATCACGGAGAAAAACGTCAAGGCGGGCTTCCTCTTGAAAGTCGACGGAGACGCGACTATCGCTGCCGCGGAGAAGTCGACGATTGGGGGGAAGTAAGGTGCGCTCGACTCTTTGCGGACTCCTATTCGCATTCGTCGCGTCCGCGCAGATCGACACGTCGATCGTCGACAAGCATCGCGCGGACCTTGCGAAACAAGGCTCCGACGGAGAGATGAAACGGCAGGGCGGCACGCAGCCGCAGGACTGGCCCTACGCGTTGGCCGCCGGCGTGACGACCAGGCAGGTGACGTTCTACAGCGACGGCACCGCGTGCTACGCGAAACTGTTTTTCCCGAAGGGCTTCGACGCCAAAACCAAGACCGCGGCGATTGTGCTGGGGCATGGCTTCAACGCGATCTCGATTGGCATTGAGAAATACGGCGCGCGATTCGCGGAACGCGGCCTCGTGGCGATGGTCATCGATTACCGGACGTACGGATTTTCAAGCGGCCAGATGACGCTGCTCGAGCCCGATCCATCGACCGACGCGCGGCCGCTTGCGGAGAAAGCGATGCGGGTTTCGCTGAAGCGGACTCGCTTGCACGTTGTGCGGCAGGCGGAAGATTATCGCGCGGCGATCTCCTACATGCAAGGCGAGCCGGGCGTGGATCGCGATCGCATTGGGATTTGGGGTTCGAGTAATTCGGGTGGACTGGTGGTAACGATCGCGGGGCAGGATGCGCGTGTGAAAGCAGCGGTCGCGCAGGTGATCGGCGTCGGCGGCCGCAATCAGGCCGGGCCCGCGCCGATGGCGCCTAACCTTCTTGCGGACGCGATTCAGCGGGCGCGCACGGGGCAAGGCGCGGAGATCGATGGCGGGTTCTCGTTCCGCACGAAGATCGATCTGGAGACGAACCAGATCCAGCGCGAGCATCGCCCGTGGGCCGCGCTCGACCGCATTCCGGAGACGACGGCGATTTTATGGATGCCAGCGGAGAAAGACGAACTGGCTCCGCCGAAGTCGCCGAGCGGTCCGGCGGAAGCGGCAAAGGTGTTCAAGGGACTTTCGCAAGTGGTCGAGATTCCGTCGATCACGCACTTTCAGGCGTACTCATATACTGCATTCGAAGTTGGCTCTACGCTGGCGGCGAATTGGTTTCTGAAGTATCTCGGCGCGGCGAAGCCTGCTGTGGTACCGGAGTTCAAGCAGCAGAATCCGGTGGTGGCGACGGCCGCGCCCGCGCCGGTAGTTTTGCCTTCGGGGGTCTCGACGAAAGACGCGCACTTCTACAGCGAGGGCGTACTTTGTTACGGGCGCCTGTTCCTGCCCGGTGGCTTTTCCGCGGATTCGAGGCTGCCGGCGGTCGTGCTTGCACCGGGATGGGGCGAGACGCATGCGGCGGTGGATCGCTATGCGGCGCAGTTCGCGGCGCGCGGGTTGGTCGCGATGACGATCGACTATCGCAGTTGGGGCAAAAGCGGCGGCTATCTCTACACCGTCGATCGCGTGCAACAGGACGACCGGTTCCGCTTCATGCAGCTTTCGACGAACGTGCGCGTGCGGAGGAAGAGGCTGCTGCCGAAGGATCAAGTGGAAGACATCCGCAACGCGATTTCGTACTTACTGGGCGAGCGCGGGGTCGATGCGGCGCGCGTGGGACTTTGGGGTCACGACATCGCGGGCGGACACGCGCTGGTGGTTGCCGCAACCGATCCGCGCGTGAAGACGATCGTTGCAGTCGCGCCGGTGATCGATGGACGCGACGCTCCGGAGAAGGCATCGGCGCTGCCCGCTTCGCTGCTGGATGAATCGATCAAGCTGGCGCGATTCGGATTGGGATTGGCGGCGGCGGGTCAGGCTCCGGAGACGCGGATCGCGTTGCGCGAGTACCACCCGATGCACTGGGCGGCGCAGATTCCGAAAACGTCGTCGGTGCTGTTCGTGACGGCGGAGAAGGATTCAGCGGTGAACAACGACGTAAGCGCGGGGGCGGCGGCGGCGAAATTGCAGGCTGCTACAGAAACGGTAGTGATCAAGGGCGCGTCGCACGGCATGACAAGCACGGACGCGTTTGCGGCCGCTGCGAAGGTGTCGGCGGAGTGGTTTCTGAACCGCCTCTGAAGGGCTGCCGTTGGTGGCGCCGCGCCTGGCGGGCGTAAAGCGTCACGACCATGTGGAGCGCATGGTAGAGAGACGGATGGGTCCACTCACTTCGTTCGTGGTTCTTTGCTGCTTGAGTAAAGCTGCTTCTTGTGAAGTGCGCCGCCTTCTGGTTGTTCAGTCGGACCTGGTGGTCTGATCTGGTGGTCGGACCTACCTGGCTACCAGTGCTTTCTGTTCAGGTCTGACACAGCGCAGGGCAACCATCATCGAGTGGAGTTTCAAGTCAAGCGCCGCAGTGCGCTACATTGTTAACTCAGCGGACAAGGAGACTCCATTGATCATTCGCACTTTCGCATTCCGGGTAGCTGGCTTCAGTTGCCTTTCGATTTTGCTGCTTGCCTCCGGGTGTAACCCTCCGGCTGCGCCGGACACGCGCGCCGCCGACGAGTCTGCGATCAAAGCCCTCGACGAGGAATGGTCAAAAACCGCAGCGACTCTGGATGTCGACGCCACGGTCGCTTACTACGCCGAAGATGCGTATTTGCTGCCTCCAAACGAGCCCCTGGCGAATGGCAAGGAAGCGATCCGGAAGTCGTGGGCCGCGCTGCTGGCGCCGGGCACGACAATTGGTTGGAAGGTGACGAAAGTGGAAGTGTCCCGTTCCGGCGAACTGGGCTACGTCGTCGGCACGTACCAGTTGTCCATGAAGGATGCCAAGGGTAACGCGATTCCGGATCGCGGCAAGCTGGTTGAGGTCTGGAAGAAGCAGACGGACGGCAAATGGAAGGTTGTCGCGGATGCATTCAATTCGGACATGCCGGCGGCTGCTGCACCTGCGCCGGCTAAGTAGCGGCCCGCCGGACTAGCTCTCTGACCGCGTGATTCGGATCGA
>JAYVTO010000269.1:0-10958 GCA_043788745.1 Acidobacteriaceae bacterium | reverse complement strand
CGGCCCGCGCGCGCTACTGCGATGGCTGTTCGGTGCGTCGCATGCTCGCCGACGGCGAACGCTTGCTCATCCTCTCCGACGACGCCGTTTACGAGAATGCACGGTTGCTGCTCGCACCCGACAAAGCGGCCCTCGCCGACCGCAATATCTCCGCCCTCGCCATGGACGCTCGCGGACAGCTTTGGATCGGCTACTTCGACCGCGGTCTCGACATCCTCGAGAACGCCGGCGTCGCGCGGCACATGGAAGACGATCGCGTTTTCTGCGTCAACCGAATTGTGCACGCGGTGGATCACGCGGAAACCGCGGTTGCCACCGCGAACGGACTGGTGCTGTTCGACGGCGCGGGAAATCCCCGCAGGACGCTTACGAAGGCCGACGGGCTTATCTCCGACCATGTGACCGACGCGGTCTGGCGTCCCGGCGGCGGCCTGATGCTGGCCACACCGGCCGGAGTCTCATTTGCGGATGCTTCCGGTATCTCGAGCATTTACGCGTTCCACGGGCTCGTCAACAACCACGCGTACGCGCTGGCTTCGCATGGCGCGCGCACGCTGGTTGGAACGCTTGGGGGCCTATCGATGCTTGAAGGCAGCGTGATCACAGCGAACTATACGACTGCGAATTCCGGCCTGAAGCACAACTGGATTACCGGAATCGTTCGCGTCGGCGAAGATTGGTTCGCCGGAACGTACGGCGCGGGTGTTGTCAAACTCGATCCCTCAGGCCACTGGACGACCTTTCCCGATTGGACCGGCATCGCCGAGATCAATGCCAATGCGATGGCAGTTACGTCCTCCGCGGTGTATGCGGGAACGCTGAGCCGCGGCCTTGCTATCTATTTGCGCGCTTCCGGCCGGTGGCGCTTCCAACTCGACGGCTTGCCGTCGTCCAACGTCACCGCCGTCGAGGCAAGTGGCGGCAACATTTATATCGGCACCGAGAACGGACTGGTTCGCGTGCCGGAGACGAATTTGGTCCCGCCTTTCTAGCCCATCGGAACAACACGTGAACTTGACGCTCAACTCTGTCGTTTTATTATGAAATCCATCGCTCTTATTCTGTTATCCATCGCCATCGTCCGGGGGGACGCGGGCGTTTTGATTCCCTCGAACGCGAAGCAGCCCGATCCGGCAACGCTTTCGCTCGAGGAGATGTCGATCGACATTAGCATCGATCATGGCCACGCCCGCGTGCTGGTGAAGCAAATCTTCGCCAACCGCAAAGGCACGGTGCTTGAAGGCAACTACGTCTTCGCACTACCGGCCCGCGCCTTGATTTCGGACTTCGCCGTTTGGGACGACGCGACGCGCATTCCAGGAGTGATCCTCGAACGAAAGCGCGCCGAAGAGCTTTACAACGACATCCGCTCGCAGGCCATTGATCCGGGCCTGCTGCAAATGGGTGAGCGCGATGCCGACGAAGCGCGACGCTCCGCCATCTTTACAGCTCGCGTCGCGCCGATTCCCGCGTGGGGTACGAAGCGCGTCGAGATGGAGTACCAGGAGCGATTGACTGTTGAGCAGCTTGATTCGCTCTTCGCCATCGCGCTGCGGCCCGATGCCTATCGGGGGCAGGCGGCGGGCAAGCTCACAATCAACCTCGAGATCCGTTCTCAGCATCCGATCCGCGACTTCCAAGTTGTCAGCAAGACGTTTCCGCTTCAGATCAAGGAACGTAACGCAAAGTCGATCAAGGCGTCGTTAGAAGCACGCAACTTTTCGTTTCTCGAAGATTTCGCCGTGAAGTATTCGCTCGACGGCAGCAAAGGCGATGCCCTTGAGGTGCTCGCCTACCGCGACGGCGCGGGCCCTGGGTACTTTGAGGCGTCGGCGCTGTTCTCGAATGCGCCGAGCGCGGAAAGCAGCGCTGCGCGAACCGTCATCGCGCTCTTCGACACGTCGCTGTCGATGCAATGGGAGAAGCTTGAGCGCAGCTTCCAGGCGCTCGAAACGTTGCTGCGCGGCCTGCGTGCGAACGACCAGTTCAATCTGCTTCTGTACTCGTCGAGCGTGACGCCATTCTCGCCAGCGCCGCTGCCGGCGACTCCGGACAATATTGAGAAAACGCTGGCGTTTCTGCGGGCCGGCCGCCTGCGCGGCGCGACCAATCTCCAAGCTGCACTCGAAGCCGGTCTGGCCCAGACGGGGCCTGATTCTTACCTCGTCTTACTTGGTGACGGCGGCGCAACGGCCGGCCTTATCCATACCGGCAGGCTCGCCGAGTGGTATGCGGCGAAATGGAAACAGAAGCCAGAGGCGCAGCGTCCGCGAACATACGTCTTTGGCGTCGGCGACGACGCCAACCTGCCGTTGCTCAAGATGCTTGCACGCAACAACGGAATCTTCGAGTGGGTTCGTTCCACGGAACCTATCGACTTCAAGCTGAAAGCATTTCTGTCGAAGATCGGTAGAAAGCCGATTGACGGGCCGGCACTCCGTGTGAATCCGGCTTCAAATGTTGACCTCGTCTATCCGCTGCAGGACGCTGCGTTCCGCGGCTCTGTCGCGTCCTGGATCGGCCAGTACAAACAGCCGGGGCAGACGCAGTTCGCCGTGAAGCAGCTTCGCGCCGCGGCGAATCTTCCCGCGCGCAACACCGATCATCCATACTTGCCCCGGGATTGGGCAAAGGCTCGCGTCGATGCATTACTTGAAAAGATCGAACGCGACGGTGAGGACGCGGCCACGATCGACGAAATCATTCGTCTTTCGCGCAAGTACAAGTTCGTCACGCCGTACACGTCGTTTCTCGCCGCTCCGCGCGCCCTGTTGCGTCCACGGCTGATTCGGCCCGGCGATCCTGTTCTTCGCGTGAAGACCGATGAGTCGATCGCGAGCGTCGTCGCCATGTTCCCGTTCGGCCTGGTCAAGAAGCTGCGCTACCTGGACGGCGAGGCCACCTGGCAGACGCGCTTTCTCGCGCCGTCGGACATGACGGATGGAACCTATCCCGTGCGTCTGATACTGCGCGACAAGCAAGGTCGCGTCTATCAGGAATCGAAGACGTTCGTGATCGCGAGCAAACCGCCCGTTGTCCGCGTTCATCTCGACAAGACTCGCTACAAACGAGGCGAGCCGATCCAGCTTCGCGTCAGCGCGTCGCAATCGACGCGCACCATCACGGCGCGACTCTACGGCGCAATGCCCGTGCACTTACGGTGGAATCCGCAAGAGAATTCGAACACCGGACAACTGGTGGTTCCGGCCCATCTGGCCGCCGGGTCGTATCGAGTCACCGTGACGGCCGAAGATTTCGCCCACAACATCGGAACGCAGGAGGTGACTCTTGAAGTTCTTCCGTAATCACAAGGCACTGCTGATGGCTGCGGCGGCAACCATCGCCGCCGGTTTTGGCGCGCGCGGCGAACTGTCGCGGTGGGCTGAGAACATTGACGCCGCCGGACGTCTCGAAGCCGTCTTCTTTCGCAGCGTCACATTGCCCGGCGGCGCGATCCCGGTTCGCCGCCCGCCGAAGGAGACGCGCGCCGAACTTGGCAAGCTGATGCAGAACGCGCCCACCGACGCCGAGCTCTATTCGCTGCGCGCGCTTGAAGCCGAGCAGCAACTCGACTTCGCCGCCGCCGAAAGCGACTGGAAGAAGTACACCGAAGTGGCCGCCGACAAACCCGCGGCGCGCGTGGCGCTCGCCGATTTCTATCACCGCCGTTTGCTCCCGAACGACGAGTTCGCCGCGCTCGCTTTGGCTGCGAACGACGTGACGCCCGCTTCGGAACAAATGCTGTCGACCATGGCGCAACGCCCTTCGCGAATCTACGAGCGGATCCTGCAACTCGCCGAAGAGCAGGCACTGCCGGTGGAGCAGACAGTGATCCAATACCGGCTCTGGATCAATCACTATCGCAAGGAGAGTTCCCTTTACGGGCGCCTACATGCCTTTGCGGTATCGAAAAAGCGCATGGACTTCGCGGAAGAAACGTCTCGCGCGTATGAACTCGCGATTCCCGAAGAGGCCGAGTACGCCGTGATCCAACGCGCGACCGCCGCGGCGTCCGCCGGTGAAAACGCGCGTGCGCTTGGTCTCTACGAAGCTGCTTTCCGGCCGCTATGGCCGGCACCGTTGGTCAAAACTTATTTCGATCTTCTCAAGCGGACCAGTTCGCTGCGGAAGTTCCTCGAACAAGCGCGCGCCGCGGTCGGCACTGATCCTGCCGGCATCAATGGCCCCGCGCGACTGTTCTATTACTATCAACAGCAGGGCGACCTCGCCGCGGCCCAGCGTGCGCTCGCCGAATTCGCTCTCCGCAAAGACGCCCGCAAGTCTGCGTGGACGGCTGTCGAGCTTTCCACGCTCGCCGAGCTCTATCAATCCATCAACAATTGGGACGACGCCGCGCGCTATTACTACGCGCTGTACAGTCTCCCGAACGTGACGCCCGCCGACGCCGAGCGCGGCCTCGGGGGCCTGGTCGGCTTACTGCTCAACGCGCCGGAGCAAGGCATTCGGTTTGGAGCCGGCAACCTGACGTTCTGGAAGGACGCCGCGACGATGGATGCCAATCCCGGTTTCCTCAACGGCGTCCTGTCGTTGTTGATGAATTCGTCGGACCCTGCCCAACGCTATTCGTCGCAGAATCAGGCCTCGCTCGCATACTTCCATCGGGCGAAAGCCGCCGAGTTGCTGACGCTCTTCGACAACCGTTTGGCTGCCTCGCCCCAACGTCCGATCCTGCACGCGCGCCTGATTGAAGCCTACGCTGTGTACGGCGACGCCGACGCGACCATTCGAGACGGGCGCAAGTTCCTCACGAATTTTCCGAACGCGCCAAATCGAACAGGGGTCGCATCGACGCTCGCCGACGCGTACGCGCAGAAAGGCCAAGCCCAGCAGGAGTTCGCTTTGTACGAAGATCTCTTGAAAGAGTTCGCGGCTAAGGTCGGCGGAGTGCCTATTGGCAATCACCCAAGCGTCGTTCCTCCCCGCCCTGCCGGCGAATCTGCTGACGGCGAAGAGCCCTCGAAGGCACCCGCGGCGTCGGGCTCCGCGCGCTCGCCCGAGTACGCGCGTATTCTCGATCGCTATCTTGCGCGCCTGGTTTCGCTCAAGCGCACGCGCGACGCGCTGGCGCTCTATCGCCGTGAAGTGGATCGCAACCCCAATGACCCCGGCCTCTACGAGCGTCTCGCCGGCTTTCTCGACCAAAACAAGTTGACGACCGAGATCGAGGGCGTCTACCAGAAGGCTATCCAGAAGTTCCAGGACAAGAGCTGGACGCACAAGCTTGCGCGTTGGTACATCCGGCAAAAGCAGTTCGCGCAACTCGACAAACTTACGCAAGACGTCGTCCGCACATTCGAAGGGACCGAACTGGAGACGTACTTCCGCGACGCCGTGCCGTCGGGGACTGGCGGGGCGGCCTTCTCGCTACAACTGAATCGCTACGCCGCGCGTAAATTTCCGCACAACCTGACGTTCGTGCGCAACCTGCTGAGCGCGTATACAACGCGGCCCACCGTCGACGCCGCGGGCTATGAAGCACTGCTGCGCAAGAACTGGTACTACGCCGACGACCTGCGGGCGCGCTTCTTTGAACTGATGTCCCGCACCAATCGCCTGGACGCCGAACTCCAGGCCATTCGGACGCAGAACCCCATCGCGGAGCAGAATCCGGCGGCGGTCCGGTTGCTCGCCGAGGGCGACGCGTGGCGAAGCCACTTCGAATCCGCTGCCCCGCTATTCGACGCGTTGCACGCGAGCTACCCGGCGAACGCCTCCATTGCGGCGCGGGCCTCCTCGATCGATCGATCGCTCTCTGCCTTCGACTCGACGAAATTCGCGGCCGCGGTCTCGATTGAAGCCCGACGCAACCAGGCAGATCCACGAGACACCGCCACGCTTGCGCGCCGCGGAGAGATCGAAGCGGAGCGCGACCGCCTCGACCTTGCTAAACCGCATTGGGATCGCATCTCGAACATCGAACCCGGCAAAGCGCAAGGCTATCTCGAATCGGCCACGGTTTTCTGGGATTACTACCAATACGACGATGCGCTGCGAAAGATCGAGGAAGGCCGCAAGAAACTGGGCGACTCCGCACTCTTCGCCTATGAATCCGGCGCGATTCATGAGAACAAGCGGGATTATGATCGCGCGATCGCAGAGTACGCGCGGGGCGCACTGGCGTCTTACGCGCGCGGCCAGACGGGAGCAATTGCCGAATCCCGTCTGCTCTCGCTCGCCCGCAGGCCTGCTCTCCGCGCGAAGGTCGACCAACTAACCGCGAATCTCTCGTCCGCGCGAACGCCATCGCAGGAAGGCTTCGCTTTGCGCATTGCATTGCTGCGCAGCCAGAATCGACGGGACGATCTTGAACGCTTTCTTCTCGACGTGTCCACGAATGCCAACTCGCAGGAACTGCTGGCGCGCGCTGAAAACTGGGGCCGGGTCGAAGGCTTCGCGCAAGTTCAGCAGAAATCTCTCGAACGCCAGGTAGCGCTCACGACCGATCCAGTCGACAAGATGCGGGCTCGAATCACCCTGGCGCGCTTCTTTGAATCGCAGGGCAAGACCGCGGAAGGCGGCCAAGCGATGGACGCGCTGCTGCGCGACAACCAGAACATTCTTGGCGTCGTTCGTGCCACCGTCGATTACCATGCCCGCAATAGCGGTATGCGCCGCGCAGCCGATGTGCTGGTAGAGGCGGCCGGAAGATCTACTGCCGGCTTCAAGAAGAATTTCACCTTCGAAGCGGCACGGAAATCCATTGCCGGATCGGACTACGCGCGAGCACGCACGCTGCTCAACGGTCTTCTGACCGAGGACCCCTGGAACGCCGAGTACCTTTCCGCGATGGCCGACACGTTCGGCAGACAGAACGACGATCGCGGTCTGCGTGCGTTCTATCAGGACCAACTGCAAGCGCTTCGTGCCGCGCAAATGCCCGCCGTCGAACGCAACAACAACGCGGCCGCGCTGCGCCGGAGCCTCATCCCGGTTCTTACCCGCATGGCCGACTACGCGGGCGCGCTCGATCAATACATCGAAGTGATCAACCGGTTCCCCGACGACGCCGCGCTGGTTCGCGAAGCCGCGATTTACGCGAATCGATGGACGACGGCGACCTTTAACGCAAAAGACAAATTGCTCGACTTCTATCGAAAGACGCAGGGCGAGGCGCCGCGCGATTCACGATGGCCTATTGTCCTCGCCCAGTTCCACACGCAGTTCGAAGATTTTCCGGCGGCAATAACTTCCTACACGCGCGCCGCGGAGATCCGGCCGGACCGCGCCGATTGGCTGATGGCGCGTGCCGGCCTTGAAGAACGCCTGCTTCGTTTTGACGATGCGTCGAAAACCTACACGCGCCTGTACGAGATGACGTACCGGGATTCGCAGTGGATGGACAAGCTGGCGACGGCGGCAGCGCGCCAAGCCAAGTATCCGGAAGCGATCGGCGCCCTGCGTCGCGCGTGGCTCGAAGGCAGGCCTGATCGCGCGGTGAACTACGCCACGATCGCGGAGCGTCTCGAATCCTGGAACCTTCAGGCCGAAGCGATGGGCTTCGCCGAGGAGGCTCTCAAACGGGCGGACGAGAATGAGAAACCCGCCATGGCGATGATCTTCGGACGTCTGGCAACGAAGGCCCGCAAATACGAGACAGCGTATCCGCGGGCGCCGCTGGCATCGATGGGACCGGTGGTCGCCGAGAACTATACTCCCGAAGAGAAGACCGCCTTCGGCGTCTTCCTCGCGAAGTACAAAGGCACTGCCGCCGTCATGAACGCCGTTCGCGGCGCGAAGCTTGTCGACCTTGAGGCCAAGTGGCTTTACGAGGCCGCGCTTGTGAAGCGCGCCGGCGGGTTGGACTCGATCAGCCGCCTGATGGAGTTGCAGCGTTCGCGCCTGAAGTTCGACGAACTCGGTGCGCAACTCGAGGCGTATTGGAAGGTGCTTCCGCCGGACAACGGCAATCGCGATGGATTTCTTTTGCAGGCTGCCGATGCGTACCGCTCTGCGGGCAACAGTGCCGCCGAGCTCCGCGCACTGACGGCGAAAGACCAGGTGTCGGGCCTTGACGGGCAGCCCCTCGAGCGCTTCGCTTCCTTGCTCATCGGCCAGCCGCAACGCTTCGCCGCGGCGGCTGGCAAGGGCGTCAACGAGTCGCAAGAGAATAGCCTTGTCGATTATGCTCTCCGCCACGGGACTCTCTCCCAAGCGACGCAGGCGATTGAGGCTCGCGGGCGCAAGATCAATCCGCTCTGGACGCGCGCCCATACCGCGCTCACGGGCGTTTATTTCGCGAGTGCGCAGCCGTCAACCAGGACGGCCTTCACGTCGATGTTGAATGACACGACGATCGGCGAACGAATCGGCAAGCAAGTTGATCGCAATCAAATGCTTGCCGGAGACAACTGGTATTACTTTGGCGCCCGATACGGCGAATACCTGCTCTCGCAGAAACAGCCCACGGCGCCGGACTATTTACCTGCCGAACTCGAGCACACGCCAGGGCGCGGGGAGGCGTATTTCCAACTCGCCGAACAGTATCGGGAACAAGGCGATCGGGCGCAGGCAGCCATTGAGTACCGTCACGTACTGGAGCTTGCTCCGAATCGCCCCGACGTGCACGACCGCCTTGCGCTGCTCGCCATGGCCGACGGCAAGACTGCCGATGCCGCCGCCGAGTGGAAGTTGACCTTTGACCTGCTGGCGGCGCAGCAGAACGCGAGTCGCGTCCCGGCCTCGTTCTGGACCACGCTCGAGAACGCGCTGCGACACGCCGGACAAGGGAAAGCCATCGCCCCGCTGCGCGCAGACATCTCGAAACTGCTGGGAACATATTTCCGGCGCAACGGAGCCTATCAGGCGGAGCCTCTACTGAGAGGCGTGCTCGCCGCTTCACCCGACCCGGCTGGCGGCATCGCGTGGATCACTGAACTTTCCCGCGCCGCCGTCGATCCGCCGCAGTTCGTCGCTAGTTTCGTTGAGGCCGATTGGGTGCCAGACGGCCAGCGGGACGCGCTGCATCAAGACATTTTGCGCGGCGCGGCGGCGAAGCTGGCGCAATCGTTCGGCGATGCACGGCAATCCGCGCGGGCCCAGCAGCGCGCCTGGCAGACCGCCTACATTCAGTTTCTCCTCGAGCGTAAAGAGTTTGAACGCGCCCGCGCCGTATTCCCTGAACTGAAGCGCGACGCGGTGCAATACGGTCGCTGGGATCTACTGCCTCTTGAAGCTCGCATCGCCGCGCGCAGCCGCACGATGCCGACGCTGCTCGCAAGCCTGACACAAAATCCCGACGATACGCCGAACGCGGAGGTCCTGCGTCGTGCCGCGACGGCGCTGCAGGATGCAAACGAGCCTGTTGCTGCGCGGGCCCTTCTCCGCTGGACGTACGATCGCGAGCTCAGCATGGGCAACACGGACGCGTCGACGTTCCTCGGAGCCGCTGAAGTGCGGCTCGAAGAGAACGACACCGCCGGAGCTCTGGCGATGTTACGCCGCATGACACTGCTTGCGGGCGAACCCTTTGACACGCTCGACGCCGCGGCCGATCTTCTCGATCGGTTTCAGAAGAAGCAGGAAGCGCTTGAGTTCGCCAGTGCCGCCGCGAAGGCGAAGCCATGGGACTTCGATTACCGGCGCCGCGCTGCTGAGTGGCGAGGCGACACAGCGGAGCTGTCGGCGGTGTTGACGGCGAACGCTGCCTCCTACACGACTCGAGTGCGGGCGGCGCAGGCTTTGCGCCGCGCCAAGGTCGCGGCTCCACAGACGTCGAGCGTGGAGCTGACGCTGCTCACCGCGTCCACGCCGATCGCAGATGCCGCCGCCAGTGCCGCGTACTTCTTCCCCGCCCTGATCGAGGCGGCCGCCCAGACGCAGGATGCCGCCGCGAGAGTCAAGCTGCTCTCCGCGGCCGTTGCCGTTGCGCCGCACTCCACGGTTGCGCGGCAAGCGCTGTTCGACGCGGCCGCGCTCACCCGCGGCGATCGGCTAACGATCGCTATCTATGAACGAGAAGTCGGCTTCGGCGAAGAAGCTTCCTTCGAGCCTTTCATGGCGGAACAGTTCCTGAACGGCGCTGGACTCGATTCACCGAAACGCGCGCTTGCAGCGAGACGAATCGCCGAAGCACGCCAGCGGACGGGAACGCTGACGCTGGCGCTGACGCTGTTCCGCATCGCGGAGAAACTTGAACCGTCGGAAGCGGCGAAGGCACCGTTGCGCCGGACCATCGCAACGCTCGCCGCGCAGATCGACCGGCGCAATGCCAACGACGCCAGGAGGCCGATGATCACATCCAGCATTGAACAGGACCGCGCCGTACGGCCGCGGCTTGCCGCTGCCGCGCAGGGAGTTGCCCGATGAGAATCTCACGAAAGTCCATCCTTTGGTCCGCCGGCGCGGTCTTCACCGCGATCGCTAGCTACTGGGCGATCGCGCAGCCGCGCCCTGCGTCACTCGCCGAGATGATCCCGGTCGGGCCGCTGCTTTACCTGGAAGCCAAGGATCTCGGAGCGTTACTGCGCGATTGGAATTCGTCGACTGAGAAAACGGAGTGGACGAAAAGCGATGCCTATCAGGTCTACTCCCGCTCGCGACTCGCTGGCCGGCTCGAACAGGCGCAGGCGGAGTTCGCGAACGCCGCCGGTGCGCCGCCCGATTACGCGATGCTCGCTGGCGTTTCCGGCGCGGAATCGGCGCTCGCCGTCTACGACATCGGCAACCTCGAACTGCTTTTTGTCACCAAACTCCCTGCCGCCAAGGCCGCGGAGAGCGTGCTCTGGAAGGCACGCGGAAGCGCGGTGAGCCGGCGGGCGGCCGGTGTCGAATACTTCGTCAAGATCGACAAACGCACCAGTCGCACCGTCGCGTTCGCGGCCGCAGGAGGTTGGTTGGTGCTCGCCACGCGCGAAGACCTGGTCACCGGCGCGCTCGCGCTGATCGCGAATCCCGGGCAGACGTCGTTGCGGCAGGAGCGATGGTTCGATCAAGCCGTC
>JAYVTO010000268.1:0-4577 GCA_043788745.1 Acidobacteriaceae bacterium | reverse complement strand
GCGCAGCTACCGGGGATCCTGCGATAACAAATCCATCCCGCTTCGTTGGTACCAGCGACACTCGGTAGCACGGGCCTTCGGGCCCGTGCTCTACCGATCCATGATAGCTTCGTCCGTGCACGCGCGGCCTGACGGCCGCGCCTCGGCCGAGGAATGAACATTCGTCCGTGCACGCGCGACCTTACGGCCGCGCCTCGGCCGAGGAATGAACATTCGTCCGTGCACGCGCGGCCTGACGGCCGCGCCTCGGTCGAGGGATGATTCACGGGGAGGCCCGTTCTACCGCTTTACAATTCTTCGAGGACGCTTGCCGCGTGACCTTCGGGCTTGACCTTCTCGAAGATCTTCTCGATCTTGCCGCCGGCGTCGATTACAAACGTCGACCGCTCGACGCCCATGTACTTCTTGCCGTACATGCTTTTTTCTTTCCAGACTCCGTAAGCCTCTGCCACCACGTGATCCGCGTCGGCGAGCAGCGTGAACGGCAGCTTGTACTTTGCTTTGAACTTCGCTTGCGCCGCCGGCGTGTCGGGCGAGATGCCGACCACGACTGTATCTTTCTTCGCGAATTTCGCCGTGGTATCCCGGAACTCGCAGCTTTCCTTCGTGCAGCCCGGCGTGTCGGCTTTCGGGTAGAAGTAGACGACCACACGCTTGCCCTTCAAGCTCGCGAGCTTGAAGGGCTGATCCTGGTCGTCGTGGAGTGAGATTGCGGGCGCCTTGGTGCCGATTTTGAGTGCCATTGAAGAGATCCTTGTTTACGGAACGCGAGCTTTCCTTTAGATGATACGGCTTTCGCCGAGGCGCTCTTTTTCACAATTGCGTCTGACACAGGCCGGCTTCCGGGGCTTCTTCGTCAGGCGGCACCGCTTACTCCGCCCGGACTTCGTCGGGCTTCGTGCGCGGCTCGGATTTGTCGCTTTGCGTCTCGGCTTGTGCGGAGAGGAGAGATCCTTAATGAAAAGCCTTGTTCATTTTTACTCTTCTTTCGCAACATCCGGTGTCCTGTCTGCATCGATGAGAGTGGAAGTCTGGTGCGGGCGCGTGGTTTGCGCGCGGAACGCGGACTCGGCATTGTAAACTGGATACAGATTCTCACGAGGAGCTATTCGAAAATGAAGATGAAGTTGTTTGCGGTGCTTGCCGCCAGTGCTTTGACCGCCACGCTTGCCGTAGCCGCCGAAAAGGGCGACGCTGCCGCCGGCAAGGAAGTGTTCGCGCAGTGCGCCGTGTGCCACGCCGCCGATTCGACCGTCGCCAAAGTGGGCCCTGGCTTGAAGGGTCTCTACAAGAAAGTGAAGCTCATGAACGGCAAGAAGGTCACCGATGCCGCCGTGATGCAGATCATCAACGAGGGCGCGGGCGACGGCAAGATGCCGCCTTATTCCGACATGATCTCCGAAAAAGAGCGTGCCGACGTCCTGGCCTATTTGAAGACTCTCTAAAAGCCAGCTACAATCAAAAGAGTGGAACGGTGACTTGTTCCGCCAGCAAAGCGCGGCAGTCTGGCCGCGCGGCGTTCCGTCCCCATCGTCTAGTCGGCCTAGGACACCGCCCTTTCACGGCGATAACAGGGGTTCGAATCCCCTTGGGGACGCCAATATCCATAAGCCCACCGGAAACGGTGGGCTTTTTTATTCGCGACCCACTCGGATTCCTGACGCGCGCTACGATGTACCGAGGACATACGTGAAGCGCATCTTCAGACATCTCTACCTGCAAGTACTCACGGCCATCGCCATCGGCGTCGCACTCGGCTATTTCTATCCCGAAACCGGGGCTTCGATGAAGCCATTGGGCGACAGCTTTATCAAGCTGATCAAAATGATCATTGCGCCGATCATCTTTTGCACCGTGGTGACGGGCATCGCGGGGATGGAAGACATGAAGAAGGTGGGGCGCGTGGGCGGCAAGGCACTGCTCTACTTCGAGGTGGTGACGACGTTTGCGCTCTTCATCGGGTTGGTTGTTGTCAACGTCGTGCAACCGGGCGCGGGCATGAACGCGAACGTGGCCAACCTCGATACGAAAGAAATCGCCAAGTACACGACGGCGGCGAAATCGCAGAACACGGTCGACTTCCTGATGCACGTGATTCCGGACACGATGGTGGACGCGTTCGCGAAGGGCGAGATCTTGCAGGTGCTGCTGGTTGCGCTGCTGTTCGGGTTCGCTCTGTCGAAACTCGGCGAGCGCGGCCGGGCGGTGACGGAGTTGATCGATCGCATCGCGCAAGTGCTGTTTGGAGTCATCAACATCATCATGCGTGTCGCACCGATTGGCGCGTTCGGCGCGATGGCGTTCACCATCGGCAAGTATGGATTGGCGTCGCTGATTCCGCTGGGAAAGCTGATGGGCAGCTTCTACGCGACGTGCCTGCTGTTCGTTCTTATCGTGCTTGGCGCGATTGCGAAGTGGACCGGCTTCTCGATTTTCCGGTTCATCGCGTACATCAAAGAGGAATTGCTGATCGTGTTAGGCACATCGTCGTCGGAATCAGTGTTGCCGCGCATGATGGTGAAATTGGAGAGCCTGGGCTGTTCGAAGTCGGTGGTGGGGCTTGTGATTCCGACCGGGTATTCGTTCAACCTGGATGGGACGTCGATCTATCTGACGATGGCGGCGATCTTTGTGGCGCAGGCGACGAACACGCCGCTTACCTTGATGCAGCAGTTGACGATTCTTGGCGTGTTGCTGTTGACATCGAAGGGTGCGTCGGCGGTGACGGGCGGCGGGTTCATTACGCTGGCCGCAACTCTGTCAGCGATTCCGACGATTCCGGTGGCGGGGCTGGCGTTGATTCTCGGAGTGGATCGCTTCATGTCGGAGGCGCGCGCGTTGACGAATCTGGTGGGCAACGGCGTGGCAACGATTGTGATGGCGAAATGGGAAGGCGAGTTAGACGAGAAGATGTTGGCGGAGAAGTTGGCAAATCCGGTGGGTGTGGCGGAGCCGGTGTCGCAGTAGTGCAAGCCCGCCGGCGTAGGCGGTTGGGGGTCGCGCAGGGCATGGAGTCCCGAGTTGACATGCGGAGTTGGCGAAGAGATTCCCGGCCTGACGGGCGGGGTTATCTGGGGCGCTCGCTTACGGAACTGTGAAAAACAGTGACCGCTGCTCCTCTCGAAGAACCGCGAACGTTAGTGAGCGGCCACTGACAACAACCCCGCCCCCCCCACGCTCAGGGCACCCGCTCGCTTACGTTCGCGGTTCTTCGAAAGAAGTTAGGTATCCGCTCACTTCGTTCGCGGTTCTCTGCTGATGGGTCGTGAACGCGGATCAGTCCCAGCGAATCGTTTCGAGGACCGCTCTTAGCTTGGCTCCCTTTGCGGCGTGAATCGTTTCCACAAATCCGACTCGGCCTTCGAGATGCCGCCGGAAGTTCGGGGTGTCCATCGCGATTCTGCGACTGCGGTCCGAGTCTTGCGTAACTGCGGCCGGACCGCCTGACGCATGATGCGCGTCTTGCGATGGTGGACGGCGAAGCCTTCTTCTTCGACAATCGCCGCGACGTGAATCGAGAAGCGTTCGGCGCGCCGGGCGAAGTCGGCATCTCCCGAGAAGGCAAGGTCGGCGGCGTAGCGGGTGTGGTTGGCGCCTGCTGATTGCGCGAGGCCGGCGGGACGGCAGTCGAGGCGATGGGCGCAGAGATTCGCGAGCGCGGGCGAAGTGGGCGCGCCTTGCGGCAGATGGCGGCGTTGTCGACCAAGTGGCGCGGCGGGATTTCGCCTCGCGCGCCTGCCCAGAAGCCGTTTGGAGTCGAACTGGTGCAGCGGCCGCCGAGGAGATCGGCAACGGCTTCGGGCTAGCCCATGGTGCGGAACAGAGCTTGGACTCGTGCGCCGAGGATCGCCTGATCCCCGGTGTAGCCCTTGGATGCCCAGGGAAGAAGTTCTGGAGATCGAGGCGAACGACGACGCGCTGCGCTACGTGCGGCGCGACGAAGGTCTTAATGGAGTGGCCCTTCAAGAAGCCGTGCACGGCGGGATTGGCCGGAATGCGTTCGAGGATGCCCGAGAGAATTTTGCGTTGCGCGGCTTTGAGGCACGGCTTCGGAGCCTCAATCAGCCGCACGCTGCCTGCTCTCTTGGTGAGCAGACGGTAGTGATAGTGCCACAGTGTTTGGGTGGCATTCAAGTAGGCGAGGTCCGCAAACCACTCGGGGCGCTTACTGCTCTACTTGTATTTTCTTACTTCTACTTCTTCACAACGGACAGCGTGATCTGCGACGGATACTGCTGGGAGTGATGCACGTTGTTGTGCGCGACGACGCCTTTGGCTTCGTCGTAGTTGTTGCCGCCGGTATTCAGATTGCGATCGAAGCGTGGGAAGTTGCTGCTGGAGACTTCGATGCGGATGCGATGGCCGGGCGCGAAGTAGTTGCTGGTGGTCATCGGCGACAGCGTCACTTTGTAGACTTTGCCTTTTTCCATTAGGGCGATCGGCTTGTCGTAGCCGTCGCGGTAACGGACGCGCTGGATGGTTTCGTCGAGGTTGTAGGCGGCTCCGTCGGGCGCGACGTCGATTAACTTCACGGTGAAGTCGGTGTCCTTCGCGTCGGAGGAGACGTAGAGGGTTGC
>JAYVTO010000267.1:0-7759 GCA_043788745.1 Acidobacteriaceae bacterium | reverse complement strand
ACCGCGACCGTAAGGGCGCGCGCCACCCCACAACGAAGAACCGCGACCGTAAGGGAGCGCGCCACCCCACAACGAAGAACCGCGACCGTAAGGGAGCGCGCCACCCCACAACGAAGAACCGCGACCGTAAGGGAGCGGACCTGCCGAGGTCTCGCGGTGACTCCCTTCTACTCGATCCGCACCGGAATCTGATCGACGATGTGAATGCCGAACGCCTCCAGCCCCACGACCTTGCGCGGATGATTCGTTAGCAGCCGGATCGTCGACAGCCCCAGCTCACTCAGAATCTGTGCGCCGATTCCCACCTCATGCTGCGGCGGAGGTTGCTTGTCCGCCATCGCGCCATGGACTCGCATGTTTGCTCCGGTCTGGTGCAAGTAAACCAACACGCCGTCCCCCTGCGCCGCGATGTGCCGCATCGACGACCGCAGCATCGGCCCGCAATCGCACTGCTGCGATCCGAAAACATCGCCCGCAACGCACCGCGCGTGCATCCGCACCATCACGTTGCTCTTGCCCGTGACATCGCCGAAGATCACGGCCAGATGCGTCTCGTTCGTGATCGTACTCTCGAACGTCACCGCTTTGAACTCGCCGAACTCCGTCTTCAAAGACGATTCGGTCGACCGCCGGATGAACCGCTCCGTATGCAGCCGGTGCCGGATCAGCGACTCCACCGTGATCATCTTTAACCCGTGCTCGCGGCAGAACTCCGTCAATTGCGGGACGCGCGACATCGTCCCGTCCTCGTTCATCACTTCGCAAATCACGCCGCCCGGCTCCAGGCCCGCCAGTCGCGCAAGATCCACCGCGGCTTCCGTCTGTCCCGCGCGAACCAGCACACCGCCCTCACGCGCGCGCAACGGAAACACATGCCCCGGCCGCGCCAGATCCCGCGCATTCGATTTCGGATCGATCGCCACCCGAATCGTGTGCGCCCGGTCCGCGGCTGAGATTCCAGTCGTGACGCCTTCCGCTGCTTCAATCGATTCGCAGAACGCCGTTCCGAAGCGCGACGTGTTCACGCGTGAAATCGGTGGCAGGTCCAGCGCATCGCACCGCTCCGGACTCAGCGCCAGACAAATCAGCCCGCGTCCATGGCGCGCCATGAAATTGATGATCTCCGGCGTCACTTTCTCCGCGGCGATCGTCAAATCGCCTTCGTTCTCGCGATCTTCATCGTCCACAACAATAATCATTCGGCCCGCGCGCAACTCTTCGATCGCGTCCGGAATAGAGGCAAATGGCATGGTCTAAATTTCAGGATACCGCGCATCCCAGCACACCCCGCCGTACTCGCGATAACCTGATCGTTTGCTCTCGATCGTCCCGCTACTTCCCAAACACTGGCCGCATGTGCGCGACATCTATCGGCAAGGCATCGACACCGGCGACGCCACCTTCACCGTCGAACCACCTTTGTGGCAACGCTGGGACGAAGACCACCTGCAACGTTGCCGGCTAGTCGCCATCGAACACGACGCAATCCTCGCATGGGCCGCGCTGCTTCCCATCTCGTCACGCGATTGCTATCGAGGGGTCGCCGAAGTGAGCATCTACGTCGCGTCCTCGATGCACGGACGCGGCATCGGAACTCAACTCCTAAACGCCTTGATCGAAGAAAGCGAACGCAATCAAATCTGGATGCTGCAAGCCGTCATCTTTGTAGAGAACGCTGCCAGCATCCGTCTGCACGAAAAAAGTGGATTCTGCCTCGTCGGACGCCGTGAGAAAATTGCCCAGCGCGACGGCGTATGGAGAGACACTCTGCTCCTCGAACGCCGCAGCCGAGTCATCGGTTAGAGCCGCAGTAGGTCGGACCGCCGGGTCTGACTGCGCAAGAGTGATCGCATCGCCTAGGTCCTCTTCCTCAGGGAACCACAAACGAAGTGAGTGGATCCCTAGAATGCCCAGACGCATAACCCCGCCGTCACGAACTGTGAAAAACGTCTCCTGCCGCTCCCCAGCAAAGAACCGCGAACAAAGTGAGCGGACACAAAGTGAGCGGATCTCGTCCAAACCGACAGCGCCTGATATAACCCCGCGCGCTGTCAGGGCGCGACTCCTTCCTGATGCCCACCAGCCCCGCCCGTGAGCGGGCGCCCCCGCACCCCCACGAAGAACCGCGAGCGTAAGCGAGCGCCCACCCGCCCAGCAAGAGCCGCGAGCGTGTCAGGGCGTGAATTAACCTGCTGTGCGGCCGCATGGTCGCGCCGATGTGCCCCAACCCCGGAGCTCCGGTACCTGCGGCGTCCGCTATTCCTTCTTCCTGTAAATCGATCGCACCGGCTTCGCCAACACCCGACGCACAATCGGCTCGAACTCCGACAACGGCAACGCCTCGCGCTTGTCATTGAACGACGGAGCATCGTAGAGGTCGCAGAATTCGTGTGTGTACTCGAAATATGGATGCGTCCGGAACTCCTCCCGCGCCTCGCGATCAAGCCCAGGATGGTGGAAGAAATAATATCCCTGGAAGATGCCGTGCTTCTCCACCATCCAAAGGTTCTTCTCCGAAACAAAGGGCTTCAGAACCGCCGCCGCGATGTCCGGATGATTGAAACTGCCCAGCGTATCGCCGATATCGTGCAGCAGCGCGCACGTCACGTACTCGTCGTCGCGGCCGTCGTTCAAAGCCATCGTCGCCGTCTGCAGCGAATGCTGCATGCGATCGATTGCGAACCCGCCGTAGTCGCCTTCGAGCAGTTTCAAATGCGCCAACACCCGATCGGTTAAACCCGCCGAATACTTCGCGAACTCCTTTGAATCGCCTTCCAGTCTTCTTCCGTGCTGTCCTGCATCCGCGAAAACGTAGCGCGCCCATCGGTCGATTGCATCCCAATAAGATCTCACGAAACCTGCGCTTTGGTGAACTCCACCGACCTACTCTCCGGGTGACCCAGCGGAGCACCGCGCTATCCTGAATGTAGGCGTCGCCTCATGGCTATTTCTTCTCGCTCCTACGTCCGCAGCTATTCGAATTCCGGCTCGATTCCGCCGGGCGTCAAGTGGCTGCTAATTTCTAACATCGGTATCTTCCTCGTCTACTTCCTGGCGGAACGCTCGGCCTTCGGCGAGTTTCTGACAACAGCCTTCGCCTTGACTCCGGCGCGCGCGGTCGGCGATCTCTTCCTCTGGCAACTCGTCACCTACATGTTTTTGCATGGGGGCATCGGCCACATCCTCTTTAACATGCTTGCCCTCTGGATGTTCGGCTCCGATATCGAACGCACCTGGGGCACCGATCGCTTCCTGCAGTTCTACTTCTTCTCAGGCATCGGTGCTGGACTCTGCGTCATTGCCGCCAACTACGCCTTCGGCACGCCCGGAACCAACACCATCGGTTGCTCCGGCGCGATCTACGGAATCCTCATGGCCTGCGCCATCCTCTTCCCGGATCGAATGGTCCTCATCGCGTTTCTCTTCCCGATTAAGATGAAGTACTTCGTCGCCATCTTCGGTGCCATCGCATTCATCCAAACCTTTAAGCCTTCGTCGGGAGTCAGCGACGTCGCGCACCTCGGCGGCCTCATCTTCGGCTACCTCTTTATGCGCCTGCCCGTCATCCGAGGTTTCCATCCGAAGGCCATGTTCGATGCCTGGTATCGCGACTACAAGCTCCAGCGAGCCAAAAGAAAATTCCAGGTCTACCTCCGCAACAAAGGCACCACCCGCGACGACGACAAATACATCAACTAAGCCGCCGTCGTTGGCCCTACCCCGAGGCGCGACCGTAAGGTCGCGCGTACGAAACAAGCATTGAACCCCGACCGTCAGGCCGGGGACGCCACTCCCCTCGTTTCTACACAACTGCGAACAATCTGCCCGTTTCGGGAGGCGAGCAGAACTGCCTTCTCTCAGCAAGCGCGCGGTCAGGCACAGAAGGTCCGGCTTTCGAAGCGTGCACGAAGCCCGACGAAGTCGGGCGCGGTAAGCGGGCGAGTAACCACAGGTCCGAAGAACCGCGAGCGTGAGCCAGCGTGAGCCTCCAGCAGCCAGTGCAACGAAAAGGAACGCCGATCTCCCTTTCGGCGAGCCGCGCACCCCACGCGACTGCACTAAGATAGTGAGCATGCTCACCGATGCCGAACGCGAATCCGCCATCCGCTCATTGACCAAGTCCCGCGGCGTCCTCCTCGACGCCGTCAACGGAGTCTCCGACGAAATGGCCCGCTGGAAGCCCGCCGCCGATCGCTGGTCCATCCTCGAATACGTCGAGCACCTCGCCATCTCCGACGACGGCCTTTGCGATCTCGTTCGCAAGATTCTGACTAAGCCCGCCACTCCGGAGACGCTCGAAGAACGCCAGGCGCGCGAAGAAAAAATGCGCGGCATCAAGCCCGAACGCGGCATCAACAAAGCGCCCGGCCACCTGCATCCCAGCGCGAAATACGCCACCCTCACCGAAGCCGTCGACGGCTTTCTCGCCGCCCGCGACCGCACCATGGAATTCGCCCGCGCCACGCAGGAAGACCTCCGCAGCCACTTCGCGCCCCACGGCGTCTTCGGCCCAATGGATGGCTATCAATGGCTGATGGGCAACTCGCATCACGTCTCCACCCATGTCGCGCACATGAACGAACTCAAGGAACTCTGGGCCAAGCGCTAAAACGCAACCCGCCAACGCCGCGCACCGTCATTATAATGAGATTGCCAGTCTGACTATGAAACGCTTCTACCCGCTCGCTCTGCTTGCTTTCGCCGCATTCGTCGCCGCCTCGGTCGGCCTCACCGCGCAGGAAGGTCCGAAGTCCTCGACCTCGGATCCCGTCGCGCGCCCCCGCAAGAAAGCTGCCGAAGCCGAGCCCGAGCAGCAGAAGATTCCTTCCAAGTTTTCGAAGAAGGGCAAAGAAGACGCGCCCGCCGCCACCTTCCGCACCGACGTCAATACCGTCAGTGTCGACATCGCCGTCGTCGACAACAAGGGCAACTTCATTCCCCGTATTCCGCCTGGAAACTTCCGCATCCTTGAGGACAACGTACCGCAGAAAATCGGTAGCTTCGGAACTTCAGAAGCGCCGATGACCGTCTGCCTCGTCATCGAATTCAGCAATCGGTACCAGCAATACTATTCAGAAACCTGGTTTCAGACCCTCGCCGCTACCTATGGCTTCGTCGATACCTTGAAGAAGGACGACGTCGTCGCCGTGGTGGCGTACGACCTTCGAACCGAAATTCTGTCGGACTTCAGCACCGACCGTTCGAAGACGCAGGAAGCCCTCCAGCGCCTTCGCATCGCCGGCTTCTCCGAGTCGAACTTGTACGACGCCCTCGTCGACACCGCCGAACGCATGTCCGACGCCGAAGGCCGCAAGGCCATCGTCCTCATCTCCTCGGGCGAAGACACGTTTAGCAAGTTGACCTTTGACAAAGCGCGCAAACGCATTCAGGAGGCAGGTGTTCCCATCTACGCACTGGGTCTCATGCAATCCATTCGTGAGATTGCGGACGCGCGCGGCCGCTTGGGTAGCATTCAACGCCTTGACTTTTTGCAAGCCGACAATCAGATGCGTACCTTCGCCAAGGAAACTGGTGGAATGGCCTTCTTCCCACGCTTTTACGGTGAGTTTCCTAATATTTTCCGTGCGATTTCAGAATCGCTCCGCCAGCAGTACTCCATCACCTATGCCCCCAACAACCGAACCCGCGACGGCAAGTATCGCAAGATCAAAGTGGAACTCGTGAACCCCGCCACCAACGAACCGCTTCGCGTCATCGACGAAAAAGGCAAGCCGATCAAGTATACGATCATCGCCAAGCAAGGCTACACCGCGCCGCGCGAGGTCGAGTAGTAACGGCGATAACAATTGCAATCCAATTGTCAAGAACTGAATGTTTCGATTTTGGAGTCTGTTACAACTCGATTGACAGATTGTTCCTCTGACTGCTAACGTCGTCGAAGTTCATGTCAGCTACCCATCCAAAAGGGGCGGTCGCAAAGCCCCACATCCTCCTTGTAGACGACAACAAACTAGGGCTCAGCGCGCGCCTCTCAGTGCTCGAAGAACTCGGGTATGCGGTCACTACCGCATGCAACGGAGAAGATGCGCTCGCGCAGTTTCTCGACGGTTCCTTCGACCTCGTCATCACCGACTACAAGATGCCAAGAATGAACGGCATCGAGCTGATCGCCAACCTTCGCAACGAATCGCCCGCAACGCCGTTGATCCTCATCTCGGGCTTCGTCGATGCCCTCGGCCTCTCGGAAGCCTCCACCAAGGCCGACGCCGTCATTCAGAAGAGCCACAACGAAGTGAATCACCTCGTCCGTGCCGTGAACAAGATCCTGCGCCCCACATCGGCCCGTAAGCCCGCAACCTCACAGCGGCAAACTCCGAAAGCCAAGCGCAAGACCGTATCGTAACGTAACCCGTCGGCACGTCTACGTCGTTTCGAGGCGCGCGCGAAGTAAGCAGCACCGAACCGCGACCGTAAGGGAGCGGACACCAATCTACAGGGGAGTCACATCGTTCAGTCGCGCCACCAAAGGCGGATGAAAATGCAGCGACTTGTACTTCCGCAATGACTCCGGGATTCAACCCGGGGATGCGTCGCCAAACGCCACTCGCTCTAGCCTCGGGGTGTCAACCTGGTGATTCGGCACCGTAAGCGCAGCCCACCGCGCCGCGGACCTCAATCGCACTCCAGCGCCCAAACCGGCCCAAACGATCTCATCAACCAGAAGCCCGCTCACTTCCCCAACGACTTCTTCAATGCAAACAGCCACTTTGGCGGATCCGGCTCGTTCCTCACATCCATCGGCCGCTGCAACGCCATGCTCCATCGGTGCAGCCACGATAGCCCCGCGCTTCCCGCGTACAAGTCTGGCGTCCGATACGCCGCATCCTGCAGCGCTTCCTCCATCGTCACGAAAGAGTAACCGCGCGACTGCATCGCCTCCAGCATCGCCCGCAAGCTCTTCGCATTGATCTCGTTCACGTGGATCAAAAAAATCTGCGCGATATCCCGCCCGAAGTATTCCTTCGACAACTTCTCGAAGTAGGCAAGCACTACCGGGAGATACTCGACATACGCCAACCGAACGCGTTCGGCCTGCGCGGCTTCGCCGCGCGAGAGAAGCGTCTCGTACATTTCGTTGAACCAGTAGTCGGCATGCTCGATGGTGAACGGCGCAATCGCATAACCGCGCGACGCCAGAAAACGCTCGAACTCCGCCTTCTTCTCCGCGCCTCCGCCCGTGTGGTTAAACGGATACCGCAGATATTTCTTCGCCTTCGGATCAAGCGCACGAGTCACCACCTCGCCCCGCCCAACCTCATCTTCGAACTCCGCCAACGCCATCGTATTTAGGTCCGCGTGCGAGTACGTATGATTAGCAAGCGTCATCCCCGCATCCAGCCACTGCTTCAATAACGCCACGCGCGCATCGCGTTCGCCGTCGACCTGCAAGCCCTGCTCGTTCACGAACCCAATCGCCGGAGCCCGCGCCGCCTGCAGCGCCGCCAGCATCCGGTCGTTCGCGGACTTCGCGTTGGCCAGCGTCTTTGAAGAGCCCGCGTACGGTAGGTCGTCGATCGTAATCGCAATGCGCTTCTGCGCAAGCAAAGGCAACGCCGCAACCAAAAACACAAAAAGTCTCATCCGCATCTCTTCAGTTTGTCAGACGCGCCTTTAGCAAAACGGGGCAGTCGGGCGGCCTTTGCATGTCCGATCTAGCCCCCGGTGTCAACCCAGGGATGCCACACCACACCCGATCACTTACGGACCGCTTACTGCCCCGCCGCATGCTCGCCCGCCA
>JAYVTO010000266.1:0-13736 GCA_043788745.1 Acidobacteriaceae bacterium | reverse complement strand
GTCGCGCCTCGGGGTTGTGAGGACCTTTGAGAAATCGATGGAGTTAGTACGCGCGACCTTACGGTCGCGCCTCGGGGTTGTGGAGTCCGCTCCCTTAGGGTCGGGGTTCGGTGTAGTCGCTGAGGTGATCATGCCGTGCGGCCGATGGCGTTCGCGATGGCGCGGATTTGGGTCATCATTTCGGCGAACTGGGTGGGGTTGATGGTTTGGGCTCCGTCGCTGAGGGCTTTGTCGGGATCGGTGTGGACCTCGACGAGCAGGGCGTCGGCTCCGGCGGCGACGGCGGCGCGGGCCATGGGGAGGACTTTGTCGCGGCGTCCGGTGCCGTGGCTGGGGTCGGCGGCCATGGGCAGATGCGAGAGCGTTTTCACGACGGGAATCGCGGAGATGTCGAGTGTGTTGCGGGTGTAGGTCTCAAACGTGCGGATGCCGCGTTCGCACAAGATGACGTTGTAGTTGCCGCCGGCCATCAGGTACTCGGCGGACAGCAGGAGTTCTTCGATGGTGGCGGCGATGCCGCGCTTCAGCAGGATGGGCTTGGGGACGCTGGCGAGCGATTTGAGCAACGTGAAGTTCTGCATGTTGCGCGCGCCGACTTGCAGGATGTCGGCGTATTTCTCGAGGAGCGGAATCTGCGCGGCGTCCATGACTTCGCTGACAACCAGAAGGCCGTTCGCGTCGGCGGCTGCACGGATCCATTGCAGACCTTGCTCGCCGAAGCCTTGAAAACTGTAGGGCGAACTGCGCGGCTTGAAGGCGCCGCCGCGAATGACTTGCGCTCCGTTGGCGGCAACGAGTTTTGCGATTTCGTGGATTTGCTCGCGGCTTTCGACAGAACAGGGTCCGGCCATGACGACGACGCGGGGTCCGCCGATCTCGACACTATCCGCGCTGACGCCACCTCCCGTAGCGACCTTGACGATGGTTCCATGGGGCCGAAAGTGGCGGCTCGCCATTTTGTAGGGCGAGACGATGCGGTGGCATTCCTTGACGCCGTCCATGGCCGCGAAGTCGAGGGGATCGAAATCGTCCATTGGACCGACGCCGCCGAGCACGGTATGGACGACACCGGTGGAGCGGTGGACGGTGAAGCCCATGTCGACGAGGCGGTCGATTACGTTTTCGACGTGCTGCTCGGTGGCGCCTTGCTGCATGACAACTAGCATTTACTTGTCTCCTGACTCTTTCTGACGGGCGAGCATGCGCATGCGCTGGACAGTTCGCATTTCGTCGATGATGCGTTCAAAGACGCGCTTGGCGGCGTCGTCGGGCAAGGGCCCGGAGTTGTTCCTGACGATGTTGGCAAAGACTTCGTCTTCGCGCTTTGGCTCGTAGATAGGCATCGACGTGGATTGCTTGATCTGGCCGATGCGCTCGACGATGCGGGTGCGCCCGTTAAGGAGTTCGAGCAGGCGGCGATCGATATCGTCAATCGCTTCGCGGCACTCGCGGAGCTGCTCGATGGCTTGGTCGTGTTGGGTTGGGTCGCCGGCGCTCATGGGAGTTATTTCTTGGTGAGTCCGCTCGCGAGGTCGCGGGTAAAAGATTCGAGTGCGGATTCGAGGGCGGTGGGGTCGCCTCCGCGATGAATGGCGCTCTCAGGCACGCGGCTGTGAGTCGAATCCCCGCCGTGACCGGCGGGGCTGGAGCCGTATTGTTCGATCAAGCGAACGATGGCGCTGCCGACGACGACTCCGTCGGCGAAGCGGGCGACTTCGCCGACTTGGGCGGCGTTCGAGATCCCGAAGCCGACGGCGAGCGGGAGCGAAGTAGCTTTGCGCATGTCGGAGACGAGGGCTCCGACTTCGGTCGAGACGCTGGCTTGCTCGCCGGTGACTCCGGTGCGGGAGACGAGATAGACGAAGCCGGTGGAGAACTTCGCGACGAGGTCGCGGCGGCGGGCGGTGCTGGTGGGCGCGGCAAGAAACACGGTGTCGAGGCCGTGCGCGCGCATAGAGTGGACGTAGACATCGGCCTCCTCGACGCTGACGTCGGTGAGCAGGCAGCCGTCGATGCCGACGGCGGCGGCGTCTTTGGCGAGGATCTCGAGGCCGTAGCGGAGGACCGGGTTCAGGTAGGTGAACAGCAGCAGCGGCACCTGCGACGTCTTGCGCACTTCTGCCGCGATGTCGAGGACCTTGGCGACCGAGGTTCCGGCTTTAAGGGCGCGCTCGGAGCCGCGCTGGATGACCGGACCGTCGGCGATGGGGTCGGAGAAAGGGACTCCGAGTTCGATGATGTCAGCGCCGCCGCGGGCAAGGGCGAGAACGAGTCCGGCGGTGTGGGCCGGTGTTGGGTCGCCGGCGGTGAGGTAGGCGACGAGTGCGGCGCGGTTCTCGGCGCGGGCGGTGGCGAAGGCCTGTGAGATTCGTGTGGACAAGAGTTGCTGTTCTTTCTTAAGATATCGAGGTTCGTTTGCGGGCTTAGTGGCCGCGCTGCAATCCGTTCACGTTGATCCGTTCACTTTGAACCGTTCACTTCGTTCGCGGTTCTTTGCTGGCTTCGCGGCGCTTGCTGTGCCTATCGAAATCAACGGGGGTCGTCCCCGCCCTTGCGGTCGGGGTTCAGTGCTGTCAGTTGCGCGTCCCTGCCCTTGCGGTCGGGATTCAGTAATGATGATGTACGCGCGACCTTACGGTCGCGCCTCGGCGGTTCGGTTGGCGTCATTTGATCGCGCGGTGTTTCGTTAGGCCTCATCTGGTTCGTTAGGCCTCATCTGGTTCGTTGGGCCTGATCTGGTTCGTTAGGCCTGATCCAGCTCCGGGAGATTTTCGCGATAGATGTCGGTGTCTTTGTCGCCGCGGCCGGAGAGGTTGATGATGAAGACTTCGCCTTTGGCATCCGGAGCGCGGGCGAGGGCTTCGGCCACAGCGTGAGCGGATTCGAGTGCTGGAATCAGGCCTTCGATGTGGGCCAGAGTTTGCGCGGCTTCAAGCGCGTGCTTGTCGTCGCACGAAACGTACTCGGTGCGGCCCTTGTCGTGGAGCCAGGCGTGTTCGGGGCCGACCATGGCGTAGTCGAGTCCGGCGGAAACGGAATGCGTGAGGGCGACTTGACCGTCGCCGTCCTGCAGCAGATAGCTGTGCGCGCCTTGGAGGACTCCGGGAGATCCGCCGCTGAAGCGGGCGGCATGCGCACCTAACTCGGTACCGCGTCCGCCGGCTTCGATGCCGATCAGGCGCGTGCCCGCGTCATCCAGGAACGCGTGGAAGATGCCGATGGCGTTGGAGCCGCCGCCGACGCAGGCGAAAATGCGGTCCGGCAGGCGACCGGCTTTTTCGAGAATCTGTTGACGGGCTTCGACGCCGATGACGCGATGGAAGTCGCGAACCATCATCGGGTAGGGATGCGCTCCGAGGGCCGAACCGAGCAGGTAATGAGTTGAGTGGACGTTGGTGACCCAGTCGCGCATAGCTTCGCTGATGGCGTCTTTGAGGGTCCGGCTGCCGTTGGTAACTCCGACGACTTTGGCTCCAAGCAGGCGCATGCGGAAGACGTTCAGGCGCTGGCGGCGCATGTCTTCTTCACCCATGTAGATGATGCATTCGAGGCCGAACAGCGCGCAGACCGTCGCCGTGGCGACGCCGTGTTGACCGGCTCCGGTTTCGGCGATGATGCGCTTCTTGCCCATGCGGCGGGCGAGCAGCGCCTGGCCGATGCAGTTGTTGATCTTGTGCGCGCCAGTGTGCAGGAGGTCTTCACGTTTGACGTAGATGTCTGCGCCGCCGAGTTGCCGGCTGAGGCGCTTGGCGTAGTAGAGCGGCGTCGGGCGGCCGGCATAATCGGCGAGCAGCGAATCGAGTTCGGCGCGGAAGGAGGCGTCGGAGCGGGCGGTGGCGTAGGCTTTTTCGAGTTCTTCGAGAGGGGCCATGAGGACTTCGGGAACGAAGCGGCCGCCGTAGGGTCCGTAGTGTCCGGTGGAATCTGGGGAGGTAATGGGTTCCGGCTGAGAGATAGTCATATCGGTACCGCGGGCGATGTTGCGGGTAATCCATTAGTGTAACCGGACTGCGATGGGCAGTGTGCGCGACTAGTGCTTTGACCGGCAAAAAACATCCCCGGGCTGAAACCCGGGGTTATAGGCCGACGGTCATGGCGGGGATCCTTTCGATCCGAATCACGCGGTCAGCGAACTAAACTCCGCGCTTGTCGCCCCAGAGATCGATGTGTAAGCGGGGCGAATAGCGATAGCAGTGGGTTTTACAGGCCTCGGCGATCCATTGCGCTTTGCTTGCGATTGCCTGGGCGGTGGTGCCTTCGGGCATCAGAACTACTTTGGTTGGATCGGCTTTGATTTCCGTGACGAGTTCGGTTGCTTCGGCGATGTCGTTTGGATCTGCAATGACGAATTTCAGTTGGTAGTCGTAGGCGGCGATTAGCTGCTTCAGGATGTCGGGCTGCCGGCGGAGGCGTTCGTGTTGCGGGGCCCAGCGGCCTTCTTCTCGCTCGTGCGGCGTGGAGTTTGAGAGCTTGGGGCTGATGCTCATGAGGTCACAGGCGACAGGCTCGAAGACGGTTCCGGCGGTTTCGATAGTGATGTGGAAGGCTTCTTCTTCAAGTGCCCGGGTGAGCGCGATGATTTTCGGCGCAATCATGGGCTCGCCTCCGGTGACGACGACATGACGATTGGGCCTGGTTTTGCGGGTTTCTTCGATGACCCAGGCGAGCGTGCGGTCGTCGCCTTCGGGCTTCCACGAGGTGTAGGGCGTGTCGCACCAAGTGCAGCGCAGGTTGCAGCCGGTGAGGCGGATAAAAAAGCTGGGGGTGCCGGTGAGGATGCCCTCGCCTTGCAGCGAGTAGAACATCTCGGAGATGCGGAGTGAGCCTGCGGGCGTGTCGTGAGCGTGCATATTCCGGGGATCGGCGGGCGGCCGCCAGTGTCGTTTTGCGGAGCAAATTCCGAGCGGTATGGCGTCCGTTCTCGAACGGTCGCGGGCATCGGCTCCCTAACGGTAGCTGGCATCGGCTCCCTAACGGTAGCTGGAGTCCGCTCCCTAACGGTCGCGGTTCATTCCATCCGTGCTGACGATCCGGTTGGATCCGTTCAAAGAATCACGGCGCACCACACTAGCTAGTCGCTGTAGCTCCGGGGTCGATGATACCAGCTTCGCGAAAGCCTTTCGCGCGCAGCAGGCAGGAGTCGCATTGGCCGCAGGGCGTTCCGGTTGGTGCTGGATCGTAGCAGGAGTGCGTGAGCGAGAAGTCGAGGCCGACTTCGACGGCGAGCTTCACGATGTCGGCTTTGTTCCGGTACATGAGCGGCGCGCGGATCTCGATCTTCGTGCGGCCTTCGACACCGGCGGCGGTGGCGAGGTTCGCCATGCGTGTGAAGGCTTCGATGAATTCAGGCCGGCAATCGGGATAGCCGGAATAATCGAGCGCGTTGACGCCGATGAAGATGTCGGAGGCTTCGAGGATCTCGGCCCAGGCGAGCGCGTAGGAGAGAAAGATCGTGTTGCGCGCCGGGACATAGGTGATGGGGATACCGTGATCCATTTGATCGGCGGAGCGGCCCTTCGGCACGTCGATGTCGGCAGTAAGCGCGGAGTAACCGAAGGCGCGGAGGTCGATGGTGGCGGTGCGATGTTCGGCGGCTTGGTAGAATTTCGCGATCCGCGCGGCGGCTTGGAGTTCGATCTTGTGGCGCTGGCCGTAGTCGAACGAGAGTGCGTACGTCGTGAAGCCGTCGCGGCGGGCGACGCCGAGGCAGGTGGAGGAATCGAGTCCGCCGCTCAATAGGCAGACAGCTTTTTTGGGTAGGCCGGAGTTCATGGATGCGAGAGGGCGCGCTTGCCGGCGGCGATGACTTCGAGGATAGCATCGACGTCGTAGACGGAGCCCCCCCAGCTTCCGCCGCTGACATCTTGCAGCGCGGCCCAGAGGCGGGTGTCGTCGGGCAGTGCGGCGTCGGGCTGTAGGCCGGGGTGCGGTTCGCGGGTGTTGAGGATTTCGTTAGCTTCGTTCGGCGTCGTGCGGGTACCGTTTTCTCCGACGAAGTGCACGGTGCCTTCGAGGTTGTTTCGATCGATGACGATCTCGACGAGGTCGCCGTCGCGGAGCTTTCCGAGCGGGCCTCCGGCGAGGGCTTCGGGCGAGATGTGGCCGATGCAGGCTCCTGTCGAGAAGCCGCTGAAGCGGGCATCGGTGAGGACGGCGACGTGCTTGCCCCAATCAAGATAGCGGAGCGCGGCGGTGAGTTGCGAGGTTTCCTCCATGCCCGCGCCCATCGGTCCGCGGCCCATCAATACGAGGACGTCGCCGGGTTGGATCACGCCTTGTTTGATGGCGGCGATGGCGGCGGGTTCGGTGACGAAAACACGGGCCGGTCCGGTCTTTCGATAGATGCCGTCGGCGTCGACGATGGTCGAGTCGATTGCAGTGCTCTTGATGACGGAGCCTAGCGGCGCTAGGTTGCCGGTGGGGAAGCAAACGGTGGACGTGAGTCCGCGAGCGGTGGCGGAGGCGGGACTCATGATGACGTCGTCGGGGTCGATGCCATCGCGGTCGCGGAGTTGGGCGCGGAGCCGCTCGCGCCGTTCGCTCTGTTGCCATTCGTCGAGTGCTTCGTCGATGGACTGGCCGGACACGGTGAGGGCTTTCGTGTGCAGGAGACCGGCGCGGCGGAGATGGAGCATGACTTCGGGGACTCCGCCGGCGAGGAAGACCTGGATCGTCGCGAAGTACTTCGGGCCGTTGGGCAAGGCGTCGACGATGCGGGGAACTTGACGGTTGACGCGAGACCAATCGGCGGCCGTTGGTCTCTTGAGCCCGGCGGCGTGGGCGATGGCGGAGAGGTGAAGAATGAGGTTGGTTGAGCCGCCGAACGCCGCGTGGACGATCAGCGCGTTCTCGATGGCCTCTTGCGTGACGATGTCTTTGGTGGTGGTTCCACGTTTGCGTTGGGCAAGGAGCGCGCTGGCGGACCGGCGCGCCATGTCGAGCCAGATGGGATGTCCGGAGGGCGCGAGCGCGGAGTGGGTGAGCGCGAGTCCGAGGGCTTCGCCGACGACTTGCGCGGTCGCCGCGGTGCCGAGGAACTGGCATCCGCCTCCGGCGGTCGCGCAGGCGCGGCAGCCCATGTCAGCGGCGTATTCGGCGGTAATTGTGCCGTGTGCGAAGCGGGCTCCGATGGTTTGGATACGGCCGGCGTCTTCGCCTTGCTCGGGAAGCAGAGTGACGCCGCCGGGAATCAACACGGTCGGCAAATCGCGCTGCGCGGCCAGCGCCATCATCATCGCGGGAAGGCCTTTGTCGCAAGTGGCGACTCCGATGACTCCGCTGCGAGTGGGCAGAGAGCGGATCAAGCGGCGAAAGATTTGCGCGGCGTCGTTGCGGTAGGGCAGGGAATCGAACATGCCGGTGGTGCCTTGCGTGCGGCCGTCGCAGGGATCGGTGCAGGCGGCGGCGAAGGGCACGGCGTGTTCGGCGGAGAGCTGTCCGGCGGCGGCCTCAACCAGCAGGCCGACCTCCCAATGTCCGGTGTGAAAGCCGAGCGCGACGGGCGTTCCGTCGGGGCGGCGGACTCCGCCGTGCGTCGAGAGGATGAGGACCTCCGGTCCGGTGAGGCGTGCGGGATCCCAGCCCATGCCGGCGTTTTGGGAAAGTCCGAAGAGATCGCCGGACGGGCGATGCAGGAGCATTTCGGGGGTAATGGGAAGAGAGCCTGAGGGTCCAGGGGCGTGGGTAGGGACATCGAAGAGGTCGCGGTCCGACATGAGGCGACGGTAGCACAAGGCCTGCCGGCTTGTGTCGCGATTGGTTGGCAGGCCGGGAACGCTGTGCTACTTGCGGCTTGCGAAGGAGGCTTCGAGGTAATCGCGGTTCATTCTTGCGATGACTTCGAGTTTGATTTCCTTGGGGCAGGCGGCTTCGCATTCGCCGATGTTGGTGCAGTTGCCGAAGGATTCTGCGTTCATCTGCTCGACCATGTGGATGGCGCGTTCGTGGCGTTCGACCTGACCTTGCGGCAGCAGGCCGAGGTGCGAGATCTTGGCCCCGGTGAAGAGGGCAGCGGCGGCATTGGGGCACGCGGCAACGCAGGCTCCGCAGCCGATGCACTGGGCGGCGTCCATGGCGCGGTCGGAGTCTTCTTTGCGGATGGGGATGGCGTTGCCGTCGGGCGCGGCTCCGGTGTGGACGGAAACGTAGCCTCCGGCGGCGATGATGCGGTCGAAGGCGTTGCGGTCGACGACGAGATCCTTCAGGACGGGGAAGGCTTTCGCGCGCCAGGGTTCGAGGAAGAGTTCTTCGCCGTCTTTGAAATGGCGGAGGGTGAGTTGGCAGGTGGTGGTAGCGGTATTTGGTCCGTGGGGGACCCCGTTGATCATGATGCCGCAGGAGCCGCAGATGCCTTCGCGGCAATCGTGTTCAAAGGCGACGGGCTCGTCACCGCGGTTCATGATCTCTTCGTTCAGCACGTCGAGCGCTTCGAGCATCGACATGTCGGGGTTCATGTTGGCGGATTCGTAGCGCCGCATGCCGCCGGTCGAGATGGCGTTCTTTTGGCGCCAGATGTGGAAGACGAGTTTCATTGATTGGTTTCTCCGCGGTGCGCAGCGTCCGTGCCGTGCGGGCGCTTACCGCGCGACCCTTCGGGTCGCTTCGTGCGCGCCTCGGCGCGTTGGGTCTTGCTTGCGTCGGCGGTGCCTGGTTCCCGCTGGATGGCTGGCATAGGCATTTGCCTACTTGTAGCTCCGCTGGCTGGGGTGGACGTAGTCGAACTCGAGGGGCTCTTTGTGGAGCTGGGGTTCGCCGGTTGACCCTTTATACTCCCAGGCGGCGACGTACGAGTAGTTGGCGTCGTCGCGTTGGGCTTCGCCTTCGGGAGTCTGATACTCCTCGCGGAAATGGCCTCCGCAGCTTTCTTCGCGTTCGAGGGCGTCCTTGATCATGAGTTCGCCGAGTTCAAAGAAATCGGCGACGCGGCCTGCCTTTTCGAGGGCTTGGTTGATTTCGGCGTCGCTGCCGGGAACGTTGACGTTCTTCCAGAATTCTTCGCGAAGTTCGCGGACCTCGCTCCGTGCGGCCTTGAGTGCGGTGGCCGTGCGGGACATGCCGCAGTGATCCCAGATGATTTTGCCGAGAGCGCGATGGAAGCTGTCGACGGTGCGCTTGCCCTTAATGTTGAGCAGTTGCTTTTCCTGCGCTTCGACGTGTTGGACGACGGCGCGGGCTTCGGGGTGGTCGGCGGTGGCCTTGTCTTGCTTCACTCCGGCGAGGTAATTTCCGATGGTGTAGGGGAGGACGAAGTAGCCGTCGGAGAGGCCCTGCATCAGGGCGCTTGCGCCGAGACGATTTGCGCCGTGGTCGGAGAAGTTGGCTTCGCCGATCACGAACAGGCCGGGGATGGTCGACATCAGGTGATAGTCGACCCAGAGGCCGCCCATCGTGTAGTGAATGGCGGGGTAGATGCGCATCGGAACCTTGTAGGGGTTCTCGTCGGTGATGCGCTGGTACATCTCGAAGAGGTTGCCGTATCGTTCGCGGATGAGGTGTTCACCGAGGCGCGAGATGGAGGCGCCGAAATCGAGATAGACGCCGAGGCCGCCGGGGCCGACGCCGCGGCCCTCATCGCAGACGCCTTTGGCGTTGCGGGAGGCGACGTCGCGGGGGACGAGGTTGCCGAAGCTGGGGTACTTGCGTTCGAGGTAGTAATCGCGTTCAGCTTCGGGGATGCGATCGGGTGATCGGTTGTCACCCTCTTTGAGCGGAACCCAGATGCGTCCATCGTTGCGCAGCGATTCCGACATCAGAGTGAGCTTCGATTGGTAGTCGCCGGAGACGGGAATGCAGGTCGGGTGGATTTGCGTGAAGCAAGGGTTGGCGAACAGGGCTCCGCGGCGATGGGCGCGCCAGACGGCGGTGCAGTTGGAGCCCTTGGCGTTGGTCGATAAGTAATAGACGTTGCCGTAGCCGCCGGTGCCGAGCGCAACGGCGTCGGCGATGTGGGCTTCGATCTTTCCAGTGACGAGGTCGCGGGTGACGATGCCCCTGGCGCGTCCGTCGATGACGATGAGATCGAGCATCTCGGTGCGCGGATACATGGTGACGGAGCCTTCGTGGATCTGGCGTTCGAGCGCCTGATAGGCCCCGAGCAGCAACTGCTGGCCTGTCTGCCCCCGGGCGTAAAAGGTGCGCGAGACTTGCGCTCCGCCGAAGCTGCGGTTGGCGAGGACGCCGCCGTACTCGCGGGCGAAGGGTACGCCTTGGGCAACGCACTGATCGATGATCGAGACGCTGACTTGCGCGAGGCGGTAGACGTTGGCTTCTCGAGCGCGGAAGTCGCCGCCTTTCACGGTGTCGTAGAAGAGGCGATAGACGCTATCGCCGTCGCCCTGGTAGTTCTTCGCGGCATTGATTCCGCCTTGCGCGGCGATGGAGTGCGCGCGGCGAGGCGAATCCTGAAAGCAGAAGCATTTGACGTTATAGCCGAGTTCACCGAGGGTGGCCGCGGCGGATCCGCCGGCGAGTCCGGAGCCGACGACGATGACGTTGTACTTGCGCTTGTTCGCGGGGTTGACGAGCTTCATGTCGAAGCGGGCTTTGTCCCACTTCTGTTCGATGGGTCCGCCGGGGATGCGGGCGTCGAGGAGTTTGCTATCGGCCATGTTATTTCACCAGCCCCGTCAGGACGCCGACAGGCACGGACACAAATCCGAGGAATACGACGAGGGAGAAGCCTTTCGCGAAGATGCGGAGGAGCGGTGTGTAGCGCGGGTGGTTGATGCCGACACTTTGAAAACCGCTCCAGACGCCGTGGTACAGGTGCATGCAGAGCAGCGCCATCGAGAGGACGTAGAAGCCGGCGACAAGCGGGAACTGAAAGCCGTGGACGACGTTCCAATAGGGGTCGAGCGCGTCGAAGGGGGTTCCGCCCTGGCCGAGAGTGAAGTGCAGCAGGTGGTAAACGAGGAAGGCGGCGAGAATGGGTCCGCTCATGTACATCGTGCGCGAGGCGTAGGTGGAGACTTGGGGTTTCTGCTTGACGTAGCCGATGGGCCGCGCGGCGGCCTTTACGCGATAGAGTGCGACGGCGGAGACGATGTGTAGCGCCACGGCCAACAGCAGCACGGTTCGCGCGCCCCACAGAAGGGGGAGCGCGGCTTTCAGCGTTTCGGCGTAGTGGTTAAAGGCCTGGGCGCCGAGGAAAATCTGGAGGTTTCCGGCCATATGAACGAAGACGAATCCATAAAGGACGACTCCGGTGACGGCCATGACGGCTTTCTTGCCGTTGGTTGTGCCCCACAAGCCCGCTGGACGCGACCGTGGAAGCTGGATTGCACTTGCGCTCATTGTTATCTTTGATTGGAAACACTCAACTCCTCAGATGATAGCAACGAGCACTCGCGTTTTAAAATATTGTGAACCCGGCCGAGGGCGGACGTGATGCGTCCGCTCCCGACGCAACTGTTTACGCCGCTTCGGTCGCGGCTCGGATTTGACGCGTGGCGAATGGCATCTGGCTTGATGGGGCATTACTTCTGATGGATTCTACTGCGATTGTTGCCGGCGCGTCCGGCCTGGTGGGCAGCCAGCCTTTGCCTATACTTTGCGAGCAGTTCGAGTATGTGTTCGCGTTGGTGCGGCGACCGCTAGGTTTCACTCACGCACGTTTGGAGGAGCGGGGTCTTGCCGATTGCGGGTTCGCCGGCGCGGATGCCGTGTTCGTCACGCTCGGAACGACGATCAAGAAGGCGGGATCGCAGGAAGCGTTTCGCGCGGTGGATTTCGATTTGCCGTTGGAGATGGCGCGTGCCGCGAGTGCGGCGGGTGTGCGGCAGTTTTTGTTGGTAACTTCGGTCGATTCCGACTCGCAATCGCGGAACTTCTACCTTCGGGTGAAGGGCGAGCTGGAGCGGGAGATTCACGCGCTGCCATTCGCGGGCGTGCACGTATTTCGGCCTCGCTTTCTGGTTGGCGATCGGCCGGAGTCGCGTCTCGGCGAACGGATCGGCATCGGCTTCGCCCAGGTGCTGAGCCGGGTGCTAGCTGCTTCGCTGCGGAAGTACCGGCCGATTTCCGCCTCCAAGGTGGCGGCGGCGGCGCGCGAAGCGAAGCCGGGGCGGCATCTCTATCATTTCGACGACATGGTACGCTACCATTTTTTATCAACATCGATTCTTGCCAAATCGATTGGTTCGCAAATCGGTGCCCAACATTCTTGAAGTACGCGACGTGTCGAAGCGGTATCCCGGGCCAGCCGGCGCGGCGGGCCACACGGCAGTGGATGGCATTTCGTTCGAGATTCGCGAGGGCGAGTTGTTTTCGCTGTTGGGCCCGTCGGGGTGCGGCAAGACGACCACGCTGCGGCTGATTGCGGGCTTTGAAGACGCGACCGGCGGCGAGGTGTGGCTCGGGGGGCAACGCATCGACGGCTTGAAGCCTTACGAGCGCAACGTAACCACGGTATTCCAGAGCTACGCGCTGTTTCCCCATTTGACGGTGGCGGCGAATATCGAGTTTGGTTTGCGGCGGCGGGGCATCGCGGATTGCGCTTCGAAAGTGCGCGAGGCGCTCGAACTGGTGCAGTTGACGGGCAAGGAGTCGCGGTTGCCGTCGCGGTTGTCGGGTGGAGAACGGCAGCGCGTGGCCTTAGCGCGTTCGCTGGTGCTGTCGCCGGACGTGCTGTTGCTCGACGAGCCGTTGTCGGCGCTGGATCCGCTGTTGCGCAAGCAAGTGCGCGCCGAATTAAAGGCGTTGCAACGTCGCGTCGGGGTGGCGTTCCTGCTGATCACGCACGATCAGGAAGAGGCGCTTTCGCTGTCGGACCGCATCGCGGTGATGCAGGCCGGAAAGATTGAGCAGATCGGGACTCCAGAAGATATTTACTTGCGTCCGGCGACGCGCTTTGTGGCTACGTTCCTAGGGGCGATGAACTGGTTCGGTGAGGTGGGCGTGCGCCCGGAGGTTACGCGGATCGGGCGGAAGGCGGATGGCGGTGCGCGGTGTCTGGAGGCCACAGTGACGTCGACGAGCTTTCTGGGAAATTGCGTGCACGTCGCGGCGCGGCTGAGTTGCGGCGATGCGGTGATGGCGGAGATTCCGCGGGCGGACGCGGACGTGTATCGCGCCGGCGACGCGGTGCGCGTGTGGTGGAGTGCGAGCGACGAGATCCGCTGTGAGGGGTCGCGCTAGATGAGACGGTTGCGTGCGTTGTTTCTTGCGCCGTCGGTGGCGATTACGGCGGGGCTATTTCTAGTTCCGTTAGGGATCGTCTTCGCGTACAGCGTGTTAACGCGCGGCGTTTATGGCGGCGTCGAATTGCCGTGGACACTGGAGAGCTATCGGCGATTCTTTGATCCGTTGTACGGGTCGATATTGTTGCGGACGTTTTGGATCTCCTTCGTGTCGACGGCGTTGTGCGCGGTGTTGGGATTTCCGCTGGCGTTGTTTATCGCAAGGAGCGAGTCACGGCGGTCGCTCTATCTTTCGCTGGTGATTCTCCCGTTCTGGACGAGTTTTCTGGTGCGGACCTACGCGTGGATGTTTCTGTTGCGCGATACCGGGTTGATCAACTCGGCGCTGGGGGGCCTGGGGCTGATTCGTGAACCGTTGCCTTTGCTGTACAACGACGGCGCGGTGCTGTTGGGGTTGGTCTACGGGTACCTGCCGTTCATGGTGTTGCCGATTTACGCGACGCTCGAGCGGCTGGATAAAAGTTTGGTCGAGGCGTCGGCGGACTTGGGCGCGGGGCCCTGGGACACCTTGTGGCGCGTGATTCTGCCGCTGTCGATGCC
>JAYVTO010000265.1:0-20201 GCA_043788745.1 Acidobacteriaceae bacterium | reverse complement strand
TATTGCGAGTGGGCGGGAATGCGACTGCCGACGGAAGCCGAGTGGGAATACGCGGCGCGGGGTGGGACGTCGGGGAGCCGGTATGGGGCAATCGACAGCGTGGCCTGGTACGGGGATAACGCCGGGAATCAGAGGCTGGACACGACGGCGATTCTGAAGGATGACCTTAAGAATTACATCAAGCGGATCGCGGAGAATGGGAATCGGCCGCACGCGGCGGGGCAGAAGGATCGGAACGGATTTGGGTTGTACGACATGTTGGGAAATGTTATGGAGTGGACGGGGGACTGGTACAAGGACAGCTACTATCGAGAGGGCGGAGAGGATGATCCGCAGGGTCCGCAGGGCGGCGAGCATAGGGTCTTGCGGGGCGGCTCCTGGGGCTTTCGTGCGAGTCTCGTCCGCGTGTCGGGCCGCCTTAGGCTTCGTCCTTCGGCTCGCGCTGTCAGCAATGGGTTCCGGTGTAGTGGTGAAATACCCGTCCGTTGATACTCTTTCCTTTTCACTTTATTCTGTAGTTTGGACTGCGGTCCGGGGGACGGGTGTTTTGGCGCCGGGCAGCCACGCCGCCCGGCCGAAATCAAACAAGCGTTGCAAGAACTCCAAGCAACAAATCCGAACCGCGCCGCGCAAGCAACAAATCCTAGCCGCGACCAAAGGGGCCCGAAGGGCCCCGTCGGGAAAGGATACAACAACGAAGCAACGCCGCAATCAGGATGGCTGCGGCAATTTCCTTGGCAAGGTCACGTACCTAAACGCGTGTAACATATCTGATCACGTTCAGGGGCGATGGTGCCAGACTCCAAGGCGATCCGCCGGGAATCCGCTCCCGACGGGGCCCTTCGGGCCCCTTTGGTCGCGGCTCTGATTTGGCGCTTTTCCTTCGCGAGTTGGCGCTCTTCCTTGTTGCCGCGGTGTGGCTGCCTCGCCGGTCGGCTAAACCAGATGGCGTTCGTCGCGTCTGTCCTCGTTCCAAGGTTGATCCGCGCACGGGTGAATCCCGTCCTGCCGGGAATCCGCTCCCGACGGGGCCCTTCGGGCCCCTTTGGTCGCGGCTCTGATTTGGCGCTTTTCCTTCGCGAGTTGGCGTTCTTCATTGCTGCTGCGGTGTGGCTGCCTCGCCGGTCGGCTATACCAGATGGCGTTCGGCGCGTCTGTCCTCGCTGCTACGATGTCGGGCCAGCCGTCTCCGTCTAGATCTCCGACCGCGACTCCGTATACCGCGCCCTTGCCGTCGTTCCAGGGGAGCTCGTCGAACTTGCCATTGCCGCGGTTGAAGAAGATCGCGCCAGGCGCTTGAAAGTTGCCGACGACGATATCAAGCTTGCCGTCGCGATTGAGATCGGCGATGGCGATGGAGAAAGGCGAAGCCTTAGCGGTGCCGAGCGCAACCGGATCGGCGAAGGCGCGTCCGCCGAGGCCGCGATAGAAGAAGAGGCCGGTTTTCTCATCGCCGACAACGATGTCCTTTTTGCCGTCTGCGTCGATGTCGGCCGACGCGGCGGCGCGAATCGAAGATTGCTTCGGGCCAAACGGCGTTGGGGTCGCGGCGAACTTGCCCGTGCCGTCGTTCCAGAAGATGAGGTTCCGGCCTCCGTCGCGGTGCGGCACGATGAGATCGATGAAGCCATCGCCATCGAGATCGGTCGCGACGATGATCGTTGCCGATTGCGTCGGCAGAGGATTGCAAACCGGGAACGCGCCCTTGCCGTCGTTGAGGCAGACGAAACTGGTGACGGGCCGCTCGGGGCGGGAACTGCGATTGGCCACGATGATGTCGGGGCGGCCGTCTCCATTGAGATCGGCGACAGTGATGTAGCGCGTCGACCACTCGGGTTGGCCGAAGGCGCCGCCGACGCGGAAGTGGCCTTTGCCGTCATTGAAATAGACAAGCTTCTTGTCGGGATGATCGTTGCTGACGACGATGTCGAGGCTACCGTCGCCGTTGAGGTCGGCGAGCGCGGCGGAGTAGGTGCGGTCGGGTGCGTTGCCGAGAACTTCCGTGGTGAAGTGGCCTTTGCCGTCGTTGCGGAGGATGAGGTTATCGAGCGGCCAGTGACGGCCCTTGGCGAGCACGATGTCGAGATCGCCGTCGCCGTCGATGTCGCCGAGGCTGACGCTGGCGGATGTTTCGGATTTGGATTCGAGCAGCACGACGCGGTCGAAGGATCGGAGCGGCGCTGGGACCTCGGGCGATTGCGCGAGAACGGTAACCAGAAGGGCGGCGGGCGCGAGGAGCAGTAGAAACGATCGCATGCGTGTTTCTCCAGAGTAGTCCCGCACATTGCACGGCTGCCGGTCGTGGTTTATTCTCAGTCATGCCTCTGACGAGACGGGAACTGCTATTGGGTGTGCCGGCCGCGATTTCGCTGCCTCTTCTCGCTGCGGATTCGGCGACGGACTGGCCGGCGTTTCGCGGTCGCGCGGGCGGCGGAACTTCCGACGGATTCGCGTTGCCAAGCGCCTGGAATGCCGATGCGGCGGCGGGCAAGCTCACCGGCATTCGATGGAAGGTGCCCGTGCCGGGGTTGGGGCATTCGAGTCCGATTGTGTTGGGCAATCGGTTGTATGTTTGCTCGGCCATCCGGAAGGCGGCGGGCAAGGCTCCTCTCAATCTCAAAGTCGGTGGCGCGCGGACGGCGGCGAAGGACGACGAGGAGCAAAGTTGGGTCGTGCTTTGCTACGACACGGCGACCGGCAAGGAAGTGTGGCGTCAGATTGCGCGGAGCGCGGCGCCGCGCGCGACACGGCACGAGATCGCGACACACGCGAATACGACGCTCGCGACGGACGGCGAGAAGCTTGTTGCGTTCTTTGGTTCGGAAGGAATGTTCTGCTACGACCTTTCGGGCAAGCTGCTTTGGACGCGCGATCTCGGTGTGATCAACATCAGCAAGTACGGCGTTGGCTGGGGCTACGGCAGTTCGCCCGCGATTTATCAGAATCGTATCGCCATTGTTTGCGACGATCCGGCGAATCCGTTTATGGCGGTGCTGCGGCTTTCCGACGGGAAAGAACTGTGGCGCGTTTCGCGTAAAGAGATCTGCGAGCGCAGTTGGGGTACGCCGTTTATTCATGCCAGCCCGTCCGGCGTGCAGGTGGTGACGAACGGATGGCCGTGGGTGGTTTCCTACGATCTTGAATCGGGCAGGGAAGTCTGGCGGATCGCGTCGGGCGGCGACAATCCGATTCCGACGCCGTTTTCGGCGAACGGGTGGATCTACCTGACAAACGCGCATGGCGGCAAGGCACCGGTGTTTGCCATCCGGCCGGACGCGCGCGGGGACATTTCACTGAAAGACGGCGAGACGACCAACGCGGGCGTCGTGTGGTCGACGCCGCAAGCGGGTTCGTACATCTCGACGCCGGTTGTCTACGGCGACTATTTGTACCTCGGGAACACGAACGGTGTGCTGCGTTGTTTGGACGCGAAGACGGGCGAGAAGCTGTACGAAGAACGCTTGTCGCCGGACGCGCAGATCTATGCGTCGTTGGTTGCGTCGGACGGCAAAGTGTTCTGTCCTTCGATCGACGGCGATGTGTTTGTCGTAAAGGCGGGTGCGAAGTTCGAGGTGATTTCGCGGAATCACATGGGTGAGCCTTGCTTTGCGACTCCGGCGGTTTCGAAAGGGACGGTCTACATCCGCACAACCGAGAGCCTGGTGGCGATCGGCTGATTTGCCGGCAGGAGCCGTCAGCGTTTTTGATGCGGATATGGCGAATACATGGTTCGTGAGGCCGACGAAGCCCTGGCCGGTGGCGCTGTTCGCCTCCGGGTTGGCATGCTTGGGCAGGATACGCGCGCGACGCTCGGGAATCGCGTGGAGGTCGCGAAGAAAGCGGTCGGCATCGTCGTTGGGACGATCTCGCCCGATGGACGCGAGGTGTTTGCGCGAGGGAAAGTTTCGAGTGGCGGCGGCGACGTTGGCGCGGATTCCGTTTTTGAAATTGGATCGATCACGAAAGTCTTCACGTCGTTGCTGCTCGCCGATATGATCGAGCGCGGCGAGGTGACTGCGGACACGCCGGTAGCGAAGTTGCTTCCGGATTCTGTCAAGGTTCCGGCACGGAACGGCAAGCAGATCACGCTGCTTGATTTGTCGATGCAGGTTTCCGGTCTGCCGCGCATGCCGAACAATTTCAAGCCGGCCGATCCGGAGAATCCGTACGCGGACTACACGGCGGCCAAGCTCTACGAATTTCTATCCGGCCTCGAACTGAAGGGCGACAGTGGCGAGAAGTATCAGTATTCGAATCTCGGCGTAGGCTTGTTAGGCCATGCCCTCGCGCGCAAGGCGGGCAAAAGATCGCTTGGCACAACGGCGGAATGGCGGGCTACCGTTCGTTCGCCGGATACGATCTGGCAGCGAAGAAGGCTGTGATGGTCTTGTGCAATACGTCGTTCGACAATGACGATCTCGGGCGGCACATTCTGGAACCGAAATGGCCAGTGGCGAGTTTCAATCCGCCGCCGACCGAGATCAGGGTCGATCCGGCGATTCTGAAGACGCACGTGGGCGACTACGCGTTAGGGTCGGCGACAGTGTCGATGACGATGGAAGGAAATCGGCTCTACACGCAGATCACCGGGCAGCCGCGATTGGAGTTGTTCGCGTCCAAACAGAACGAGTTCTTCCTGAAGGTCGTCGACGCGTCAGTCACGTTCGAGCGCGACGAAGCCGGCAAGGTGACGCACATCATCATGCACCAGGCGGGCCGCGATCAAAAGGGGGTGCGCAAGTGAAACCCGCCGACTTCCGGCGTATCGCGCTCAGCCTCGAGGGCGCGGAAGAGGGTTCACACATGCTGCTGGCCCCGGATACGGCGGCGCGTATTTTGATCGTCGGCCAAGCTCCCGGAAAAGCGACGCACGAGGCCGGGAACCCGTGGCAGGATCGCAGCGGCGATCGGCTGCGCGACTGGCTCGGGGGTGTCGCGCGCAGAGTTCTACGATCCGAAAAAGATCGCGCTTGTGCCAACGGGGTTTTGTTATCCCGGCTCGGGCAAAACCGGCGACCTGCCGCCCCGTCCCGAATGCGCCCCGCTCTGGCATCCCCGCATTCTGCCGTTGCTGAAGAAAGTGCAATTGACGATCTATATCGGCAGTTTCGCGTACGAAGTGAATCTCGGCGGAACGTATCGCAATCTGTCGGAAGCAGCCGAACAGTTCCGCGATCGACTGCCGAGCCGGTTGGCCCTTCCGCACCCATCGGGGCGCAATGGAATGTGGGCCGCACAGCGGCCGTGGTTCGTGACCGAGTTGCTACCCGCCTTGCGGGAACGAGTGAGAGAGGTTCTATCGTGACGAAGGAGTGTGAAGTTTGCCGGTGGTCTCGCTGCTGCCTTTGTGGTTGCCTCGCTGGTGCCTGGTCCCTATGCCGATGTGCGCGTGACACCCATGTCGAATGCGATTCTGGAATCGGCCCAACTCGATCCTGCGACTGTCGCGGGCGTCTCTCGCACGTGCGGAAACTGCCACTCGAACTTGACGGAATGGCCCTGGTATCGCCGGATCGCGCCTGTTTCGTGGATGGTCCGCAAACCTGTCAGCGAAGCGCGACGCTTTATGAATTTCTCAACCTGGAATGAATATGGTCCGGCCGGGCAAGCACCGCTGCCGGCGCTTGCGGCGGGGCAACTCAAGAGTGGCGAAATGCCACCGTCTTGCTATCTGCTGCTGGACCCCGAGGAGAAGCTGTCCGACACCGAGCGCGGTGAGATCAGCGCAAAATTCAGGCAAGAGTCGAAGCGGTTGTCCCAACGACTCAACGAGGCGCGACCGTAAGGTCGGGCGTACGAATCGAGTGGGCTGTTCCTGATGATTCGATACCGCGATTCTACGGACGCTTACCGCGCTCGACTTCGTCTCGCTTCGTGCGCGCCTTCGAGGCTGTCGCCTGGCGGTTGTGGAGAGTGAGGCGACCGGGCGCTATCGGCGTCTCAAGGACAGCTCACTTGCTCTACGCAAGCCGGCAAAGAACCGCGAACGAAGTGAGCGGATCTCTCACGATGCCGATGGCGTGCGACCTAACTGCGCCCGTTAAGGCGGAGATCGCCCCTCTCACTCAGGAACCGTTCGATCTAACTTTCTGCGCTCGCAACTCCTCAATCTCTTTGCGCGCCGCTTTCAGTTCCGCGCGGAATCCCGGAAGCTTAGCCAGCATCGCGAGTTGCTGCAGGTGTACCTTCAGCGGCCGCGCCGGCGTGCCCCACAGCACTTGACCCGCTCTCACAATCTTCGAAGTCAACACGCCGGCGCCGGACCCGATCACCGCGCGCGTTTCGATGCGCGCCTTGTCGCCGACGCCAACCTGGCCACCGATCACCGCGTAGTCCTCAACAACAACGCCACCGGAGAACCCGGTTTGGGCAGCGATCACGACGTGACGCCCGATCCTGCAGTTGTGTCCGATGTGCACCATGTTGTCGATCTTGGTTCCGTCGCCAATCGAAGTGACGCCGAGAGCCGCGCGATCGACACAGCTATTCGCACCGATCTCGACATCGGTGCCAATCTCAACGCGTCCGATCTGCGGGAACTTCTCGTACGCGCCTTCGTTCAACACGAAGCCGAAGCCGTCCGCGCCGATCACACAACCTGAATGCAGGATTGCGCGATGCCCGATCAACACGTCCCGATAAATCGTCACGTGCGAATGCAACACGCTGCCCGCGCCGATCCGGACGTAGTCGCCAATCACGCAGCCTGAGCCGATCGCGACGCCTTCCGCCAGATGCACGCCCGCGCCGATATGCGATAGCGGCCCAATGGTTACGCCGGCTGCGGTGACAACTCCTGGACCGAGGACAGCCGTGGGGTGAATGCCCGGAGGCGGCTCGCGCCGTGGGTGGATCTTCGCGATTGCGCGTGCGACCGAACCGCGCGGATCGCTGGTCCGAATTACGGTGCGGGCTTCTTGGTTCGGAAACGTGGTTGGCACAAGCAGGCAGCCGGCCCGCGAGTCGGCAGTCTGGCGGAGTGCGCGCGCGCTGCTGACGAAGGACAGGTCCTCTGGCCCGGCGTCTTCGAGCGCCGAGACGCGACGGAGATCCCGCTCGCCGTCGCCTTCCCATCCCGCGCCCAGCCACTCCGCCAATTCCCGAACCCGCATCCAGCCCTCCTGCTCCGAGTTGTGTAACTCGTTGGATCTGTATCTATTTACCGTCGGCAGCCGGATCACGTCTTCCCGCCGTAAGCCAGGACCCGGTCCGGGCTCGACTATCATACAAGGTTATGCCTCTCGATCCATCGGCGGTTGTCGCCAGTTCCGCTAGGGTCCATCCCGACGCCCAGATCGGCCCCCAGGCCGTAATTGGCGAATTCTGCATCGTCGAACAGGACACCGTGATCGGCGCGCACACCCGCATTGAGCCCTACGTCTACATCAAACGCTGGACCAGTCTCGGCGAACACAACGAGATCTCCGCCGGAACCGTACTCGGCACCGACCCTCTCGACAAGCGCTTCCAGGGAGATCGCAGCTACCTGCGCATCGGCCATCGCAACAAGATTCGCGAGCACTACACGATCTCGCGCGGCACGCTGCCGGATTCGGAAACCGTGATCGGCGACGACAACTTCATCATGACCTCCGGCCACATCGCGCACGACTCGCGCATCGGGTCGAACTGCGTCATCGCCAGTTGCGCGCTGGTCGCCGGACATGTCGAGATTGAGGATCAGGCATTTATTTCGGGCGGCGTCGTCGTGCATCAGTACAGCAAAATTGGCCGCCTGGCGATGATCGCGGGCAACTGTCGCGTGAATCTCGACGCCCCTCCGTTCTTCACGTTCTCCGAATTTGACATCGAGGCGAAGGGTCTCAACCTCGTCGGGCTCCGCCGCGCGGGCTTCAAGGCCGAGGAGATTCGCGCAATCAAGCAAGCCTATACGCTGCTCTATCGTTCCGGTCTGAAGCGTGCCGAAGCGCTCTCGCGCATCGAAACCGAAATCGATTCCGAACACACCCGGCATCTGGTGCGATTCGTCCGCGCGAGCAAACGCGGCATCTGCAGCGACCGGAGTCGGACATCCAGGAACGCAACGACCGGAATGGAAATTGACGGAATGGAAATTGCGGATTGACGTGCTCGCTAGCATACTGTACACTTCCCCCTTGCCTCGAAAGTCGATATCGAAACCCGATATTCATACGGCGGAGCGCGATCTCTACTCCGGCCTCATCCGTCTCCACGTACTGCACCACGCAGCCGAAGAGCCCGTCTTCGGCCAGCAAATGATGGAAGAACTTGCGCGCCACGGCTACCGCTTAAGCGCCGGCACGATGTATCCCTTGCTGCACAGCTTGGAGCGTAAGGGCCTGCTGCGGTCGATTGAGGAGCGGTCCGCCGGCCGCGACCGTCGGATTTATCGCGCGACGCCACTCGGCAAGCGGGCCTTGCGAATGGCGAAGACCAAAGTCCAAGAATTATTCGGCGAGTTGTTTGCACATGATTAATCTCCTCCGTCTCGTTCTGCTGTTCGCCGCATTGGGTGCCGAGTCGCGCGCCCAAACCGGGCCGATCTCGCTTGCCGACGCCGTCGCCCGTGCCGAAAACGCGTATCCCGCGCTGCGCATCTCCCAATCGCAAATCGACGCCGCAGCCGCCGGAGTGCGCCTCGCGCGTACCGCCTACCTGCCTCACGTTGAAGGCCTTGCACAGTTGAATCGCGGCACGCATAACAACATTTTTGGCCCGTTCTTTCCGCAATCGGTTGTCACGCCGATTTCCGGCCCCGTCGTCAACAACAGTTTCAGCAACAGTTGGGGCAGCGCGCTGGGCGTGATGGTCTTGTGGGAGCCCATCGATTTCGGTCAACGCCGCGCAGGCGTTGAGACGGCTTCCGCGGCGCAACGCCGGGCCGAAGCGGTCATGGTGCGCACGCGCCACGAAGTCGCGGTGCTTACCGCCGATGCCTACCTCACGATTCTGGCCGCCGATCAAACTGTCGCCGCGGCACGCGCCGCTGTCGAACGCGCCGGAGTGGCTGTCCGCGCCGCCCGCGCCGTCGTCGAAGCGCAACTCCGCCCCGGCGCCGATCTCGAACGCGCGATATCGGAACAAGCCGCCGCCAATCTGCAACTGCTGCAAGCCGAGCAAGCGGCGTCGAACGCGCGCGTCACACTGGCGCAGATGTTGGCCGTTCTCCCGGACAGCTTCCAATTCATCGCGTTTGGACTTCTCCGTGACGCTGGCAGCGAAAATCCCGCCGCGGCAACTGCCGAAGTTCCGGCGTTACTCGCGCATCCGGCGCTACTCGAACAGCGCCTTGCCATCGATGAATCGAAGGCCCGCTCGACGCAACTGAACCTCGCCTACGTTCCTAAGATCCAACTGATGGCGAACCTCTACGCCCGCGGCAGCGGAGCGCGAATCGACGGCTCGACGGGCGGCGCGATTTCAGGAATCGGTCCCAACATCGCGAACTGGGTGGCGGGGTTTCAGGTTTCGTTTCCGATTCTCGAACTACCGTCCCTTCGCGCGAAACGCGATGCGGAGCGAAAGCGCCTCGAAGGCGAAAACGCCCGCCTCGATCTGGTGCGAGTCGAACTGAACGCGCACGCCGAACGCGCTCGCCTTTCGCTCGACACCGCCGAACGCATCGCGCGCCAGACGCCCATTCTCGTCGAATCCGCGCGCCGCGCCGAAGCGCAAATGAGCGCGCGCTACAAAGCGGGTCTCGGAACGATGACGGAATTAGCCGACGCTGCCCGGACACTGGCGCAGGCCGAGATCGATCACGCCCTTGCGCGCCTCTACATCTGGCGCGCGCGACTGGCGGTCGCTGCCGCCCGAGGCAACCTTGGACCGTTTCTAGAAAGCGTCAAGCAGGCAGGTGCGCAATGAAGCTGGTTCTGTTTGCACTGCGCCGTCCGGTGACTATTTTCGTCGCCGTTATCTCTCTTGCGCTGGCCGCTTACTTGGCCGTGCAGAGAATGCCGGTCGACGTTTTCCCGAATCTCGGCGCGCCGCAGATCTACGTCGCGCAGCCGTACTCGGGCATGGACCCCTCGCAGATGGAAGGTTTCATGACGTATTACTACGAGTATCATTTCCTGTACATCACGGGAATCGAGCACGTGGAGTCAAAAAGCGTGCAAGGCGTCGCGCTGGTGAAGCTGGTCTTCCATGCGGGAACCAACATGAATCAGGCGATCGCGGAGACGGTCGGCTACGTCAATCGTGCCCGCGCCTTCATGCCGCCTGGAGCCGTGCCGCCCTTCATCGTCCGCTACGATGCGGGCAGTGTGCCCGTCGGACAACTGGTCTTCTCGTCGAGCACCGGACGCCCGCCCGGTGAAATGCAGAACATCGCGTTGAACCAGGTACGGCCTCTCTTCGCTACCCTTCCTGGAGTCTCCGCGCCGCCTCCTTTCGGTGGAAATCAACGCACTGTCGTCGTTCGGCTGGACCCCGATAAGCTGAGGCAGTACCGCATCTCTCCCGAAGACGCCATCGCCGCCGTCAGCAAATCCACCACGGTCATGCCGTCCGGTAGCCTCCGCACCGGTGACCTCAATCGGATCGTGAATTCGAACGCGTCGATTTTCGACGATATCCAGATCATGATGGACGCGCCCGTGCGGGGAGGGCAGGGGACTTCCGTTTACCTGAAGGACCTGGGCATTGCCGAAATCGGCACGGACATCATTACCGGCTACGCGCACGTCAACGGCAAGCGCACCGTCTACATCGAAGTGACCAAGCGTTCGGACGCCTCGACGCTCGATGTCATCCGGCGAGTCCGCGCCGCGATGCCGGCGATGCAAGCCGTGTGTCCCGAAGACGTCAGGATCGATCTGGTCTTCGACGAATCGCGCTACGTGACGTCTGCGATTCGCGCGTTGGTCAACGAAGGCCTGCTGGGTGCGCTGCTCACCGCGCTCACCGTGCTGCTCTTCCTACGCGACTGGCGCGGCGCGATGATCGTTGTCCTTACGATTCCGATCTCGCTGCTCGGCGCGGTCGTATGGCTCTGGGCCGCCGGACAGACGATCAACATCATGACCCTTGGCGGACTCGCGCTTGCCGTTGGCGTTCTGGTCGACGAAGCCACCGTTGAGATCGAGAATATCCACGCTCGCATGGGCGGAGGCAGTGAACGCGGCGTAGCCGTCGTTGACGCCGCCAGCCGGACCGCCAACGCACGCCTCCTCTCGATGCTGGCCGTCCTTGCCGTGTTCGCGCCGTCGTTCTTTCTCACCGGAGTCGCGAAGCAATTGTTCGTGCCGCTGGCCCTCGCTGTGGGTTTCGCGATGGTGACGTCGTACGTGTTGTCGAGCACGCTGGTGCCGGTGCTTGCGGCAAAGCTCATGCGAGCCAAGCCCGACCATGCCGGTTTCCTCGCGGCGATCTATCGCGGATATCTCGGCGCGGCGCTGCGATTGCGCTGGGCCGTGGCGGCGGCTTTTGTCGGGATTCCGCCTGTCATTCTTTGGTTCACGATTCCAACGCTCGGTACGGAGATCTTTCCGAAAAGCAATTCTGGCCAGTTCCAGGTTCGCTTGCGCGCGCCCACCGGGACGCGCGTCGAGCGAACGGAGCTGGTTGCGTTGCGCGCCCTGGAGTCGATCAAGAGAACGGCGGGCGAATCGAACGTCGAGATCTCCACGGCGTTCATCGGCGTCCAGCCGGCGAGCTATCCGATCAATACGATTTACCTCTGGACCTCCGGGCCGCAGGAAGCAGTGCTGCTCGTCGCGATCAAACCCGGCCAAGCCGTGCGCGATCTCGAAGCACGTCTGCGCAAGGCCTTGCACGCCGATCTGCCCGACGTGCAAGTATCTTTCGAAGCCGGCGACATCGTTTCGCGCGTGATGAGCTTTGGCTCGGACACACCCATCGAAGTCGCCGTGCAAGGTCCGAGCATCGCGAATAACCGCGCGCATGCCGTAAAGCTTCGCGCCGAACTCGACAAGCTGACCTTCCTCCGCGATCTCCAATTCGCACAGCCTCTCGACTACCCAACGGTCGATGTAAAGATCGACCGCGAGCGCGCCGGCCAGTACGGCCTCACCGCCGCGGGCATCGCGCGGTCGGTGGTCGCAGCGACGTCATCGAGCCGCTTCATCGAACCCAACTATTGGCGCGACCCCGGCAGCGGCAACGGATTTCAGATTCAAGTGGAGATTCCGCAGCATCGCATGGCGTCGATGCAGGATCTGCTCGACCTCCCGGTCATGCGCTCCGGCGAGGCGCGACCGCTGCTGAGTGACGTCGCTACCATGACCGAAGGCAAAGCCTTCGGTGCCGTCGAACGCTACAACATGCAGCGGGTCGTCAGCCTTACTGCGAATATCGAAGGCCTTTCTCTCGGAGAAGCGGCGAAGCAGGTTCGGGCTGCCATCACCCGTGTCGGAGCCGCCCCCCGTGGATCCACCGTCGCCCTCCGCGGACAGATTCCGCCGCTCGAAGAAACCCAATCCGGCCTCGAGACCGGCCTCCTCATCGCCGCCGCCGCGATCTTCCTGCTGCTGACCGCAAGCTTTCAGTCCGCGCGACTCGCTTTGGCTATCTTCCTCACCTTGCCTGTTGTACTGTCTGGCGTCACGATTTCGTTGAAGCTCACCGGAGGCACGCTCAACATCCAATCGTTCCTCGGCGCAATCATGGCACTTGGCATCGCCACTGCCAACTCAATTTTGCTCGTCTCGTTTGCGGAAGCGCATCGGCGAGAAGGCAATACCGCGCTCGACTCCGCGCGCCACGCCGCCTCCGGCCGCTTGCGCGCCATCCTGATGACCGCCGCCGCAATGATCGCCGGCATGGCGCCGCTCGCGCTCGCGATCGGAACCGGCGCGGAGCAGAACTCCCCGCTCGGCCGCGCCGTCATCGGCGGCCTCATCGCCGCCACGTTCGCTACGCTCACCGTTCTGCCCGCTTTCTACGCCATCCTGCAAGGCAACGCGTCGCGCGCCGCGTCGCTTTTGCCGGATGCGGAAGGTCGGACATGAACTTCAAGAAGGTCTTCGCGAATCGGCAATTCGTCCGATTGTGGATCGCGCAATTCGTAAGCATGTTCGGCGACTTCATCGCGATCTACGCCGTTTACAGTGCCGTCACGTTCCGCATGCACGGCACAGCCAGCCAAGTGAGCGGAATCATGATCGCGTTTCTTGCGCCCTTCGCGACGCTGGGCCCGCTCGCCGGAGTCTTCGTCGATCGCTGGAACGTGAAACGCACGATGATCGTGAGCGACCTTGCGCGCGCCGTGCTGTGTCTCGGCCTCGTCGTCGCATCCGCGCCGATGCACATCTACGCGATTCTATTCAGCCTCAGCGCCGTCTCGACTTTTTTTGCGCCCGCGCAATCCGTCGCACTTCCTCTACTTGTCGACCGAGAAGACCTCATGGCGGCGACGTCGCTGATGCAGCAGACCATGCAGCTGATTCGCATTCTCAGCCCCGCCGCCGCGGCCGCGCTGGTCGGATTGGCGGGTGAGCAATCCTGCTACTGGATCGATTCGTTGAGTTATCTGGTCTCCGCCGCGCTGCTTGTCACCCTCCTGATCAACCGGCCCGTGATGCCGGCGGCCGTCAAAACCGTGCGCGGCGTACTCGACGATCTCGCCGGTGGATTCCGTTTCATCCTTACGGATACCGCGATCTCGTTCGTGATCATTTCGCTTACAGTCGGCATGTTTGCTTCCGGCTGTTTCAGCGCATTGCTTGCGGTCTACGTCCGGGACGAACTCCACGCGGGCACCAAGGTCTTCGGCATTCTCGGCTCGCTGATCGGCATCGGCACCATGCTCGGCGGATTTATCGTGATGAAGCTGAAGCATCGCTCCCGCGCGCACATGGTGAGCTTCGGAATGTTCGTGATGGGCGGCTTCATCGCCGCGATGGCACTCTTCGGGCAAATCCGTGCGACCGTTGCCTGCACGTTCGGAATCGGCATTGGCGTCGCATTCATCCTGATTCCGTCGATGACGCTGCTGCAGGAAGCGACCCCCAACGAACTGCGCGGCCGCGTCATGAGCACTTCGACATCGCTCTTCACGCTCTCGCAAGGCATTGCGCTCCTGATCGCAGGTGCCCTCGCCGCCCGCCTCGGTATCGTTCCGAGTTTCTACGGCAGCGCCGTTTTGCTGCTCGCGGTCGGCGCAGTGGGCTGGTGGCGGCTTAGCGTGATTATTCCAGTGCGCTTGGAAGGCAGGACCGAATGAACGTGAGAATCCAGAGTCACCTCCTGATACTCGTCGCTGCCTCGCTCCCCGCGCTCGGCCAGCCACTCGAAACCGTTAAGGTCGTGGCCAAGCCCGTCTTGCGATCGATCAAGCTGCCGGGCGAATTCCTGCCGTTCGAGTCCGTGGATGTCTACGCGCGCGTGACCGGTTTTGTCGATAGAATTGCCGTTGATCGCGGAACCGCCGTGAAGAAAGGCGACCTGCTGGCCGAGATTTCCGCGCCGGAAATGAAGGCCCAACGCGCCGAAGCGAAAGCAAAGATCGAGAGCCTGCGTTTCCAGCGCGCGGAAGCTCTCGCGAAGCAGTCCTCCGAGCAGGCAACGCTCGCGCGGCTCGTCGCCGCGGCAAGAACATCCGGCGCGATCGCGGAGAACGAGATCGACATCGTGCGCAAGAATGTGGAAGCTGCGCAAGCCGGCATCCGTGCAATCGACAACTCGATTCAAGCGGCCGTCGCCGCCGAACAGGCTTTTGCTGAGCTCGAGTCGTATCTCAAGATCAAAGCCCCTTTCGACGGCGTCGTCACCGAACGCCGCGCACATCCCGGCGCTCTGGCCGGGCCCGCTGCGCCCTGGCTCGTCAAGCTCGAACAACTCAACAAACTTCGCCTCGTGGTCGCCGTGCCGGAATCGGAATCCGCGACCATCGCCAACGGTTCGCGCGTCACGTTCACCGTACCCGCCTATCCAGCGCGGTCGTTTTCGGCCGTCGTCGCGCGCTTTGCGCGTTCCGTCGATCCGAAGTCGCGAACCATGCCCGTTGAACTGGACGTCGCCAACCCGAACGCCGCGCTTGCGCCGGGAATGTTTCCCGAAGTCGATTGGCCCGTTCGCCGTCCCGGAACCTCCCTGCTTGTTCCGCCCTCCGCCATCGTAACCACCACCGAACGCAGCTTCGTCGTTCGCGTGAAGGATGGCACCGCCGAGTGGGTCGACGTCCGTAAGGGAAATGCGTACGGTCCGATGATCGAGGTGACGGGCTCGCTGCGCGAAGGCGACTTCATCCTGAAGCGCGCCACCGACGAGATCCGCAACGGCTCAAAGCTTTCGATCCAGTAAATTCTTGCCAACCAGATTCTTGCGGGCGGCGTCTTTAGGGTATTGCCGGGCGGTGTAGCGAGGTTGTCATCGAAAGCGCACCGCAGTGTGAGAAGTCCTCTAACTTGTTGGTTCCGTTACGATCTGTAACGCCCGGCCGTTTTCGTTTTGTTGGAGGCCGGAGCTATACTGAAGCTGGGAGTTTGCAATCATGCGTTCGATTTATGGTCGGATTCTGGCGCTCGTTCTTGCAGGCAGCGCCATTGCGTCCGCACAGACGCCCGCCGCCGCGGCGAAGAAATCCGATAAAGCAGCCGCTTATTATCATTACGCTCTCGGCCACATGTACGCGGAACTTGCCGCGTCCTACGGCAATCGGGGCGAGTACTTCAACAAGGCGATTGATAACTATCGCGCCGCGGTGAAAGCCGATCCCGACGCAACTTTCCTCACGGAAGAGCTCTCGGATCTCTATATTCAGGCAGGCCGTCTGCGCGACGCCGTGAACGAGACCGAAGAAGTTCTCAAGCAGAATCCCAACGACCTCAACGCCCGCCGCATGCTCGCTCGCATTTACACGCGGATGATTGGCGATTCCCAGGGCGGCAAAGTGGACCAGAGCATGGTCACCAAGGCGATCGAGCAGTATCAAAAGATCATCGAGAAATCGCCGAAAGACGTCGACAGCTTTCTGATGCTCGGCCGCCTCCACAAAGTCGCGCAGAGCAACACGGACGCCGAAAAAGCTTTTCGCAAGGCGCTCGAAGTCGATCCCGAAAATGAAGACGCGATGACCGGCCTTGCCACCGTGCTCGCCGACCTCGGTGACACCAAGAGCGCCGCCGACATCCTGCGCAAAGTTTCTGAAAAAAACCCCACCGCTCGCGGCCTGCTGCAACTCGCGCAAGCCTACGAGCAAATGCGCGACTATTCGCTCGCGGCTGAATCGCTCAAAAAAGCCCTCGCCCTCAGCCCACCGAATACGGGTGACCTCAAGCGCGCGCTCGCGCAGAACCTGCTATTTGCCGAACGCTTCGACGAGTCACTGGCCGTTTACGAAGATCTGATTGTCGATGAGCCTCGCGATCTTGGCAGCCTGTTGCGTATCTCGCAGATCTATCGCCAACTGCGGAATTTCGACAAGGCTCGACAAGCCAGTGCGAAAGCCAAGGAACTCGACCCGAACAACCTCGAGATCCGTTATAACGATGTGAACCTGCTCGAAGCCGAGGGCAAGAGCGCGGAGGCCGTCGCCGCGATGAAGGAGATGCTCACCTCGACGCAGCGCCGCAACTACAGCACGGCTGACCGCGGCAACCGTATTCTGCTGCTCGAACGCCTTGGCCAGTTGTACCGCTCGCTCGAGCAGACCGACAACGCCGTCGACACCTTCAAGCAGATCGGCGAACTCGATCCCGACGCCGCCTCGCGCGTCGCCGCACAGGTCGCCGATACGTACCGGCAAGGCAAGGAGTTTCTGAAGGGCCAGGCAGCGGCCGAAGCCGCGCTGAAGAAGTACCCGGCCGAACGCACCTTGCGCCTAGTCTACGCGACGATCCTCGCCGATCTCGGAAAGATCGATCAGGCAGCGGCGGAAACGAAGAAGCTGCTCGACGGGAAAGGCGATCGCGAAGTCTACATCAACCTGGCGCAACTCTACGAGAAGGCGAAGCGCTTCGACGACATGGAAAAGGCCCTCGGCGAAGCGCAGCGCCTGAGTTCGACGAAAGAAGACAAGGAAACTCTGCTGTTCATGCGCGGCGCGATGTTCGAGCGCCAGAAGAAGTTCGAGCTCGCCGAAGCCGAGTTCCGCAAACTCCTTGACGTGAATCCCGAGAATACCGGAGCACTGAACTACCTCGGCTACATGCTCGCCGACCGCAACGTGCGCCTCGCGGAAGCATTGCAGATGATCCAGAAAGCCGTGGCTAAAGAACCAGGCAACGCCGCCTACCTCGACAGCCTGGGCTGGGCCTTCTTCCGCCTCGGCCGCTATCCGGACGCGGAAGATTCGCTGCGACGTTCGCTCGAGAAGACCAGCAAGGATCCGACGGTTCACGACCATCTCGGTGACGTTTACTTCAAACAGGGCAAGCTGAAGGAAGCCATCTCCCAATGGAATCAATCCATCAAAGAATGGGAAACCGGCTCCCCAGCAGAGCTTGATCGCAACGAACTAGCCACGGTCCAGAGGAAACTGGAATCGGCCAAGGTGCAGTTAGCGAACCAAGGCTCGCCGGGCAACAAGAACCAGTAGAGTTCCGTCGGGGCTGCATACTCTCGGCAGACAACCGCAGCTCGCCGGTGCCTCGTTGCGTGAAGCTCCGCGGAACGCGCCCGTTCATCGGGCTATGCCCAGCCACGAAGCTGAGTCTGTAGAACGCCCGGAAAGTTCACCTTACCATTCGGCACACGGGGCCTCCACCTGCCGGTACTACCCAAGGCTAGTCGGGCGGCGATCAGCGCACGCCGCGAGTGCCATGGACCATCCACTGTTGACGTCCTCGCAAACGTCAGGAAACTGCGAAAAAACCGTTTCATGCGGCGAGTGCCTTGAGAAGTCGAAGAAATGCGACAGATCCGAGCCGCGCACGAAGCCCGACGAAGTCGGGCGCAGTAAGCGGGTCTCCCGCGTCGGCCCCAAGCCCAGACACCAAAATTCAATTACTTACAAGGTGGTTCATGGAGAGTGAGCGGATCTCACCAGCGCCCGCTCCAGCCCAGATCGTAACGCTCGGGGTTCCTCGTAGAGAGAAGGTGCCGACTTGTTCAAAGTTACTTATGGTCGGGGTTGTGTCCTCACTGACGGCGCTGGCGAGATCCGCTCACTAACGTTCGCGGTTCTTCGAGAGGAGCAGATCTCAATCTTTTCACAGTTCCGGTCAAAAGCTCCAAGAGAGTTCCTTGCCTCCGCTCGACAACCTGGAACGCCGCCACAGGCACGAGATTCACGACAAACTCGTTCATTCCACCCGCAACTGTTCGAATTCATATGCGAAAGGAAAGCGCTCCTTCAGGGTTCGCCAAGAGCTGAGTCCGGACACCTTGCGCATTTTGCCGAGCTTTGTGCGCGTGATCCGGATTCTCAAGGCAAAGCTATGACGCGCCGCCCAACCCGAACGCCTCCGCGATCAACTCGTACGATCGCCTTCGCGCCGCATGGTCATACGTGATCGTTACGATCGCGACCTCGTCCGAGCCATACAACGCCGCCAATTCCTCGATGCCGCGCTTTACAGTCGCCTGGTCGCCGATAATTGCGCGCCGCGGCCGCACAATCGTATCCGCCTTCGGACCTCGTTCCTCGAGGAAGCGCATCGCCTTTTCGATCGAAGGCACCGGAATCAGCTTGCCCTCGTTCATCATCGCCCGCGTCATCCTCGCGCTCGACGCAATGCGTTGCGCCTCCGCGCCGGTCTCCGCGCAGACGGCCCAGCCCGCGACTAACACGCGCGGTGCGGGCAACGTCTCCGAGGGACAAAAGCGCTCGCGATACGCGGCCGCATATTCCGCGCCATTCGGATTGATGAAGTCCGCGAACGCATAGGACAACCCGCTGTCGGCGGCCCACAACGCGCTTTGCTCGGACGAGCCCAGCAACCAAACTTCCGGAACATGCGGACGCCCCGGCAGTGATTTCGAAAGCCGCGAAAACGGATGCGCCGCCGGAATCCGATCTTCCAGATACCCCAGCAACTCGCCCAATTGCTCCGGAAAATCGTCCGGAGCGGCTTGCCGCCGATCGCGCTGCAACGCGAACGCCGTATACCCATCGGTGCCCGGCGCGCGTCCAAGCCCCATGTCGACGCGATCCGGGAACAGTGCGCTCAAAATGCTAAACGTCTCGGCGACTTTCAGCGGACTGTAGTGCGGTAGCATCACGCCGCCACTCCCGACGCGAATCCGTTTCGTCGTCGCCCCAATCGCCGCCATCATGACTTCCGGATTCGCGCACGCCAGCATCGGAGTGCCGTGGTGTTCGGCGACCCAGTAACGCGCATAGCCGAGGTCGTCGGCCAACTGCGCCAAGTCGAGCGTATTGCGCAGCGCATCGGCACCCGTGAAATTCTCAGAAACGGGAGACTGATCGAGGACGCTAATGTTCATTGGGTTGCCGATCACTACATGGTACGGGATGGCGCACGCGGCAAAAAGAACAGCGCCGGCTTTCGGACGGCGCTGTGTGGACGAGACAGACCAAATCGTTTACGGCTTCACTGCCGGCAGTGTGGACCTCCCGGCCGTGAAAATCTCTCCCCAGGACTCCCCGTACCGATTTCCCCCGCCGCGGCTCACCCCTGCCAATTGACACATCCGCTCGATATTTGCCGCCGCTCTGGCGTCGAGCCTCGACTTTTTGCAAGGCACCTTTCAAAAATCGGCTTCGAGCGCTTTTGTCCGCCACCAGCCGCTTCAGTTGCGCGACCTGCAGCCTATCGGCACCAACCCGGCGCGCCATCTGTACAGCAACCGCCCATGCAAACTTGAGACACTCGCGGTTGGCACACTTTGCAGGGAAAGGAACTGCAAGAGGGAAAGAAACGAGCCTTGGTGATCTTGCCGCAATTCTTCAGCCGCTCCAGACACATCCTCCGGAACGAGTCCGGATGTCGATCAACCGTTGGGGGTCACACCACCTGGGAAGAGTTCCCCTGCTCCTCTCGAAGAACCGCGAACGTTAGTGAGCGGCCCCAGACAACAACCCCGCCCCTTGCGCTCGGGGCACCCGCTCGCTTACGCTCGCGGTTCTTCGAGAGGAGGGCGCTCGCTTACGCTCGGGGCACCCGCTCGCTTACGCTCGCGGTTCTTTGTTGGAGGGCGCTCGCTTGCGCTCGGGGCACCCGCTCGCTTACGCTCGCGGTTCTCCGTTGGAGGGCGCTCGCTTGCGCTCGGGGCACCCCGCTCGCTTACGCTCGCGGTTCTTTGTTGGAGGGCGCTCTACGCTCTGGGCACCCGCTCGCTTACGCTCGCGG
>JAYVTO010000264.1:0-21082 GCA_043788745.1 Acidobacteriaceae bacterium | reverse complement strand
GTACAAATGATGTTCGAAACGCCAGTCTCGTCCTCCAAACTCAAAAACAAGAACCCCTTCGCCGTCCCTGGCCGCTGTCTGCAAATCACGCACCCCGCCACACGCACCCAACTCCCATCGGATCGCCTTCCTAACTCCGCCGCCCGCGTCACGCCCATTGCATCCAACTGCCCGCGCCGCATGCCCACCGGATGCATCCCTATCGTCACTGACGTGCCGCAGAAATCCGCATGCACGCGCTCTTCCGGAGTCATCACCGCCAACGGCGACGCCACCAACGCCGCCTCCAGGCCGTCCAGTAAAGGCCCCGCTGGACGCAACGCGCGCTCCGCTTCCCAGAGCGCATCGCGCCGGTGCATGCCTTCGCGCAATGAGTTCAGCGCACCGGTTTCGGCGAGCATGCGCAGATCGTCTTTGCCCACCGAGGGCACGCGCCGCTTCAAATCGTCAATCGATCGAAAGGCTCCACGCTCCCGCGCAGAAACAATCGCTGTCCCCGTCTTCTCCTGTAATCCGCGAACGTGATTCAAGCCCAACCGCACCGCGAATGCGCCATCCTCGCGTGGAACCAACGTGCACAACCACGCTGACGCCGACACATCGACGGGGAGAAAGTGCAGCCCATGCCGTTGCGCGTCTTTCACAATCGTCGATGGATGATAGAAGCCCATCGGTTGATTGTTCAGCAGTGCCGCCGTGAATGCTGCCAGATAGTGACACTTCAAATACGCGCTCGCGTAAGCAATCAGCGCGAAGCTCGCTGCATGCGACTCCGGAAAGCCATAGAGAGCGAACGACACGATCGACTGCACAATCCGCTCCTGCGCCTCATCGTCGATGCCGTTGCGCGTCATACCCGCGCGCAGCTTCGCTTCTATCTGCACCATGCGCTGCTCGCTGCGCTTGAAGCCCATTGCGCGCCGCAACTCCTCTGCTTCGCCGCCTGTAAAGCCCGCCGCGATCATCGCCATGCGTAGCAGTTGCTCCTGAAACAATGGCACGCCGAGCGTCCGCTTCAACACCGGCTCCAGACACGGATGCAGCGAAACAACAGGCTCCAGGCCCTGCCGCCGCCGCAGATACGGATGAAACATCTTGCCCACAATCGGACCCGGTCGGATGATCGCCACCTGCACCACGATGTCGTAGAACACCTTCGGCTTCAGACGAGGCAGGCACGACATCTGCGCGCGGCTCTCCACTTGAAACAGGCCAATCGTATCGGCCTTCTGCAGCGTCTCGTACACTTGCGGGTCATCCGCGGGCAAATGTGCGAGGCTGACATCCTCTTTATACTCGTGGCCAATCAACTGGATCGTCTCTTCAAGCACCGCCATCATCCCGAGACCCAGCAGATCAATTTTGATGATCCCCAGATCCGCACAATCTTCCTTGTCCCATTCGACGATCACGCGGCCCGGCATCGTCGCCGGCTCGAGCGGCACCACCGCATCCAACTGCCCCGCGCAGATCACCATGCCACCGGAATGCTGGCCAAGATGGCGCGGCAGGTCCTGCGCCGCGACGTACAGATCGAGAAACTGCTTGATCCGCAGATCGCGTAAATCAAACCCTGCATCCAGAAAGTGCTTCTGTGCCGTCTCGTTCGGATCCTGATAGCCCCAGTGCGAAACCAGGCTCGCCAGCTTTGCGAGCGACGCTTCCTCAAACCCCAGCACCTTGCCGATATCGCGCGCCGCCGACCGGCCACGATACGTGATGACGTTTGCTGTCATCGCTGCGCCGCGGTTACCGTAGCGTTGGTAGACGTACTGAATCACGCGCTCGCGCTGGTCGCCGCTGGGAAGGTCAAGATCGATGTCGGGCCACTCGCCGCGCTCTTCGGACAAGAACCGCTCGAACAACAACTCCATTGCAACTGGATCGACTGCCGTGATTCCCAGCGAGTAACAGACCACGCTGTTCGCCGCCGATCCTCTGCCTTGCACCAGGATTCCATTCTTCTTGCAGAACTGGATGATATCCCAGACGATCAGGAAATAGCCCGCCAAATCGAGCTTCTCGATCAGCTTCAACTCGCGCTCAATCTGCCGCCGCGCGCGTTCATGAAACGGGCGATAGCGCTCGCGTGCGCCTTCATCGGCGCGCTGCCGCAGGAACTGATTCATCGTTTCACCCGGCACCACGGGATACTTCGGAAACTCGTAGCCAAGATCAGCTAGCGTAAATCCCAGCCGGTCCGACAACTCGTTCGCATTCGCGATCGCCTCTGGAATATCCAGGAACAGCCGCGCCATCTGCTTCGGCGGTTTTAAGAAGCGCTCCGCGTTCTTCGCGAGTAAACGGCCCGCCGATGCGATCGTCGTCTTATGATAAACGCAGGTCAGCGCATCGTACAGCTCGCGCTGCTCGCGCCGCGCATAGCGGATTCCGTTGGTTGCAACCAGCGGCAGCTTCAATCGACGCGCCAGCTCAATACGCTCCTGATTCGCGTCCTCCTGCTCGCGTAGCAGATGCCGCTGCAGTTCGACGTAAACGCTCTTCGCCCCGAAGATGTCGGTCAACGTGCGCAGATCGTGCTGCTCTCCGGCCAAGCAGATCAGCCCCGGCGCATACTGCCGCAGATCGTCGATCTTCGCTGCAGCGGTGCCTTTTGCCGAGCGTAGCTTCATCGTCGTAATCAACCGGCACAGGTTCTGATAGCCAGTTCGATTCTCGGCGAGTAATGGATAGATGAGGCCATCGACGCCAGTAATTTCCGCGCCAAGATGCGCGCGCAGGCCAAGCTTCTTCGCGGCCATGTAGAACCGTGGCGCGCCGCTGACGTTGTCGCGATCGAGCAGTGCGACTGCGGGCAGCCCCAAGTCGGCGGCGGTTTGCGCAATGTCTTCAGGCGCCGAGGCAGCGGTCAGAAAGCTGAAGGCGGAGGCAGCATGAAGCTCGGCGTACATCGTTTACTCTCAGTCATAGCTGCCATCGAGGAACCATTCTTCATTGCCGCGCCGATCCAGGAACAATCGATAGAGCGCGAGGTCGCTCAGCGCCACGTCCCACTCGTCGCGATCCCAAACCATCTCCCCCCACCAATCGCCGGAACTGCGCCACGGGCCTGCCACCTGCAGCACCTTCTCCGGACCCACCTTGCGCGGCATACCCGCTTCCACCACGACGCGCACCTTGCGTGGCGGCCGGAACATGCGGAAGGCGAGCCGCGTGATCGGCTCCGGTGCCGGCGCTTTGCTCTTGGTTCGCGGCGTCTCGCCTGGACGTGGCTGCATCTGCCAGCCTTCTGGACGCCATGTGTCGAGCAACTCCGGCGTGCCGGCGTTCTCGCTACCCACCAAGCCTCGAATCTTGCCGAGCGTTAGTTCGAGCTTCTCCGGCTCCGGCGATTGCGGCACGAACAGGCCGCCTTGCAACAGGCGCGGCGCAGTGCTCTCGATCTCAAGCCCGACGGCGAGGACGGCGGTCTTCGGCGGATGCGCTTCGAGGTCGTGCTGCAGCAGCTTCAGCAGGAACTTCAGATCCCGTGTGGGGAAGGGAAGTCGCACGGTGCGCTCGTGCGTGCCTGTTGCATCCTTGCCGATGTCGCGCTCCACTTCGAGCGTGACGCGCAACGCGCCAGCTGCGAGCGACTGTGCCTTCAACTCCTCGCACAACTCGTTGAGGAAGCGGGAGAGTAGGAACAGCAGCGGCTCGCTGTCTTCTAATGGATACTCGAGCTCGACGCGGCGCAGGTAGTGCGTGGGTTCTTTCAGCGGCTTCAATGGCCGATCGATTTGCCCCAGCGCGAGTGACCGCCAACGCAGCGCCTCCGCGCCAAGCCGCTCGGCGATGCCGGTCTCGGGTAGCTTACCGAGGTCGCCGAGCGAGCGGATGCCCCAGCGCGACAGCGTGTCATAGAGGTCTTCGGTGAGCGGCAGCGATTCGATCGGCAGCGCGCCGAGGCGCGAGGTTTCGCCGGGCGTAAGAATGTTGACTCCGGGCAGATGTTGCGCGGCGAGGATCGCTGTGTCGGGTGTCGGCGCGATCGCGATGCCGGGCGTGCGATGCAGCTTAGCGTCGAACAGCGCCTTACCGATCGCGGACGCGATCTGGTGCGGCCCGCCGATCAGCTTGCGCAGGCCATCGACCGGGAAGACAACCGTGCCCGGTGCGACGATCTCGACCCAGGGCGAGAACTGGTTGGCGATCTGGGCCAGGCCTTCGGGTTTATCGATACAAAAGATGCAGGCGAACATGATCCATGGCCTCAACTGGCGGCGACGGCGCGAAATGGGGCGCTCTGGGCGAGCACGGGCTTGCGGGAGGCGGCCTCGTATTCGATTGCACGCAGCAGCGGGAAGCCGCCAGTAAACTCGGCTTGGCGGCGCTTCATCTCGATCGCCAAGACGGCGCAGGACTTGGTTTGCGGCTCGCGTGCGAGCACCAGCAGCACGGCCGGTGTGTCTTCGACGGCGCGGCGGAAGCGGAACCAGAAGGCTTGCGGAATGCGTTGGAGCGCGGCGGCGGGCACATCACAGAAGTCGAGTGCGATGACGCCAAAGCCGGCGCTGGCGAGCAGGAGGTCGGCGGCGCGCATGGCGTGTTCGACGCTGCCGCGGCAGCGGATCCAGTGCAGGCGCTTCAGATCGAGGCCGGCGCGTGCGGCGGAAATAGGGTCGAAGGAGTCGGAGGCGTCGACGAGCGCGCACGTTTCACTGCGACGCGAAGCGGACGCGAGGATTGAGTGAAGCATCGTTGTGCGCCCACTGGATGGTGGTCCGGAGATCTCGGTGATGCGGCCGCGCGGGCAGCCTTCGAGAAGGGTGTCGGCGGAGGAGATGCCGGTAGGCATGCGCTCCGGTGTGGTGGTGGATCGCCAGCCGAGCAGGCCGGGGTTGAGTTTGGCTGGGAGACGGACGGGAAGGGCTGACATATTCGCCTTTTGTTCGCCTTTCAGTTTGACGCAAAATAAGGGTGGATGTCAAACCAAATCGATGGGGACACGTGCTTGGAAGGGGATTGCTTCGCAGACGGCTAATTGCCCCGCGAATGCAACAAGCGACTCCGTTATCGCACGTCCTCGCAGATATTCCCCGCAATCGAGTTATCCTTCAGCGCAACTCCCGGACCTGCCGCCAGACAACGTGCACGCATCCCGAAGCCCGAAATCCGGTTTCCGCGGATCACGTTGCCCCGAGTCTCTTCCATTCGCTTCACGCCCCGGCTCAAATAGATCCCCGACCGCAATAAATCCGGTTCCGCCGGAACATACAAGCACCCGAGTTCGGCCCGCTCGTTGCACCGCGCCGTATTTACAACGAAGGTATTGTCCTCGATCGTCTGCCCTTGCCCGATCAGAAACACACCGCCGAACTTCATCCCTTCAAACGTATTTCCCACCACCCGCACGCCGCCCGACGTCATGCGCGGATCGTTGTTGTTGAACACCACGCCAAAATGCCCATTGGGATATACAGCCGCGTTGCCCTTGTTAACACATACGTTCCCCCGGACCTCGCCATCATGAAATCCGTCTAAGTCGAAGCACTTCCCATTGATCTCGGAAAACCGATTGTCCGCATAAACGCTCTTGCGAACGTCACCAGCGGTATCCACCGCCACCGGAGTCGCCTGATTCTCGTTATCCACCAACTCCGGCGGATAGCCGACGCGCTCCGCGCGATTCCGCTCCACGCGGATCTCAATCCCGCCCCCTACTTGGAACGCATCGCGCGCCACCGTATCCACGTGATTGTCCGCAAACACGCCGCGCGCATTCGGCGGCGATGTAAACAGCGTGTGGGTCCATAATGCGTTCCCAGGTACCCGCAGGAAGTCGCAGTGCGTCACGGCGAAATCCGTTGTGCCTTCCTCAATCAGAATCCCGCCTGTGCCGTTATTTCGCCCCTTCGCGTTCTTCGAACCGCTATCGGCAACCGCCACGCGATTGATCTTCACATTCGACGAACGGCTCACCAGAATCGCGAAGGAAGGCACATCGCGAACCACGACATCGAAAATTTCCAAGCTTTGCACTTCATCGAACAGCATCCCGTTTTTCCTGTAAATCGTACGGAACGCATTCTCCGGCGGCGCCAGTTCCTGAACAACCTCGCGATCCTGCCGATACCCCTCAATCGTCAACGCTCGAATCTTCACGCGCGTCGCCTTCGCCCCGGCAATCATCGCCCGCCCGCGAAACTCCTTCGCCATCCGCAGAACCGTACCGCCCCCGCCCACGATCTCAACATCATGGGCACCAGCCGGTATCTGTAACTCGTCCACCAACTCCACGACGCCAGCAGGAAGTGCGATCACATGCGGCCCGGGGCCAGTGGCGTTCGCCAATGTACGCCGAACCGCATCCTCCGGCCGCGAGCAACCGCCGCATACCAAAATCAACAGCAAAAGAGCCGCAGCAAAACCGTACGTGCCGAGCAGACGATGCATGTGTGAGTGCAATAACAAGGGATACCACTTCAGCGCCACCAGCGGAGGCCCAAGCTATATTCACGCCGCCGGGCTGCTACGCTATAAGAGTGCGGGCGGTTAGCTCAGTTGGTTAGAGCGCCTGCCTTACAAGCAGGATGTCTGGGGTTCGAGTCCCTAACCGCCCACCATACCTTCAATGACTTAGCGTCGTCCCGTCGCATAAACCTAGTGTCATTTAGTGTCAGAATGCGCCAACTTCGACGCATTCAAGGCCTCTCCCAGCAGTTTGCAGGTCATCGTTTCGATATCAGCGCGCCGTCGTTCGAGATCCCCATGCGTATAGTGCAACGTCATCCTCACATCCCCGTGTCCCATCGGCTCGCCTAGCGTGGCGTGAGTGTGGCGGAACACGTGCCAGCTCAACCACGGCATTCCTAGAACCTAGGGATCGCCCGACCGGCTTCAACACTCTCTTGCAGAGATTCAATTCATCGAGCGGCGTACCGTTCGTCGAAACGAAAACCTAGCGTCTACGCCCTTGCGGGTTACCGCGGACAATGCAATCGGCTTGAGGAATTGTAGAAATTCTCCCCCTAACCTGGACGCCGCAGGTATCTCCCAAGTCGGGCGCCAAGCACTTCGCCGTGGTCGAAAATCTTGCGTCCGCTCAGGAATGTCGTCTTGACGCGCCCCGTAACCTCAATGCCCTCAAACGGGGTATACCCTTGCGCGGAGCGCGAACTCTGCGCGCGAATGGTCCAACGTTCCGATGCGTCCAGCAAGGCGATGTCGGCATCGAAGCCGATATCGAGATCGCCTTTGGTGAGCAACCCGAAGCGGCGCGAAGGCGTATACGAAGTAAGTTCGGCCACGCGATTCGCACTCACGCCTCGCTTAGCGGCTTCGCTAAAGATTCCCGCGAGCAGGAACTCGACGCCGCCGAATCCGGCTTTGGCGTTCCAGATGTCGTCGGTGTCCGAGGCCTTCATAGGCAAAGGGCAGCAGGCGTGGTCCGTGATGATCCACTGCAAAGTGCCGTCGGCGATGCGCTGCCACAGATAGTCGCGGTCGTCGGGCGAGCGGAGGGGCGGGTTCACCTTGGCGTAGGCGCCCATGGCGCAGTTGTAGTCGAGGAGGAGGTGGCCCGCTGTCGTCTCGAGGCCGAAGTTCACCTTGGGGTAACTGGCGCGCGCGGCCAGGGCGGCATCGAGGGCTTCGCGCGAGGTGATGTGCATGATGTTGGCATTGGTGAGGCCGGCGGCGTTGGCCATGGCGCCGACGATCGAGATGGCGATGGCTTCACTGTGCGGCGGACGCGCGGCGCTATAGGCCTGGAGGCCCTTGAGCACGTCTTCCTGCCGGACCTTCTGCTCATAAGCCCGGAGGATCTCGGGCGTCTCGCAATGGAAGCTGACGGCGAGGTAGGGCACCAGATGTGGGTGCTTCTGTTGGAGACGGGCGGCCTCGCGGCAGATGAAGTCGAAGTGGGCGAGGTCGTAGTGGTCGCCGTCGTTCAGCATCAGCCATTTTGACTGCTCCTCGGAGCGGCCATGCAAGCCGTGCAGGCCGTAGAACATGAAGACTTCGCCGAAATTCGGACAGCCGCATTCGGTGGCGAGGTACTCCATTTCGGCGATCTGCCCGTGTTCAATTGGCGAGACCTGAAAGCCGTAGTCGACGTGGAAGTGGCCTTCGCAGGCTTGCTGCATCGCGGGGAAGAACTTGCGGTGGGAGCCGCCCATGTTGAGGTACAAGCTGCCGGTGCGGACGTAGTTGAGCATCACCGTGACGCCGCCGGCGGCGGCGGCGGCGGACTCCGTGGGCGCGTCCACCGATGGATGTTGATAGATGCCGACGTGGGTGTGGGCGTCGATGGCACCGGGAAAGGCCAACTGGCCGCGCGCGTCATGGACCTCAACCGCTTCTTCGCGCGGCAGGCCGGTGGCGAGCGCGGCGATGCGGCCGTCCTTGACGCCGATGTCGAGCGTCTCGGTGCCCTGTTGATTGGGCCGGACTAACTGGGCATGTTGGATGATCAGGTCGTAACGCTGGTTCATGGCTTCCTCAAAACGTTCATTAGTTCGCCGATGTCGTCGATCTCTTCCACGCGATCGATCAGCGCGAGGGCTTGTTCGAGCTGCGCGGCAGGCAGGACGCCGTCGCCTAGGGCGGTAAATTTGGCGCGGGTTTCGGCGTCGCTGACGGGATCGCGGGGGTCGCCTTTGGGATAGGCGCGGTCGCGCGTGAAGACGCGGCCGTTGTGCAGACGGATGGCGACGGGTGAGGGCTTCGGACGGGAAGGGCTTGATGGAGCAATCGAGAATCTTGTACGTGTCGCCGAGCCCTGCGAGCAACGCCTCGGCCTTCCACACTTCACCGAGCGCGTCGAAGAGGCCTTCGCGTTGTTCAAAGATGAACTCAGGCCATTGGTAGCCTTGCTGGGCCATGAGGGCGCCATCACGCCGGCCTCGGTGGCCATGGGATCCACGGTGTTTTTCATCATGGTGAGTTGCCCGGCGGTGACGGCGCCGAGCGTGTGATTGTGTGAACCGTTGATGCCGATGGCATGCACGATCTGGTCCTCGGTGAGGCCGAGCATCAGGCCCGCGACGACGGGCGAGACGAACTGCGTGAGCGAAGCGTGGTGCCAGCCGAGTTCGCGAACGCCGGGGAAGGCGGCTTCGCAGATGCGCATCTCAAGCTCCCAGGCGACGACCATGCCGCGGAGGAGGTCGCGGCCGGTACGGTGCTCACGCTCGGCGACGCAGAGGGCGGCGGGGAGCAGGTCACTGGGGTGGCAGGGGTCCTGCTTCCAATAGACGTCGTTGTAGTCGAGCGCTCGGATGGCGAGACCGTTGGCGAGGGCGGCGTTGCGGACGTTGGTGCGCAGCAATGAACCGATGATGGTGCATTCGGGCTTGCCGCCGAGATCGGCGTAGACGCGGCACAGGATGTGGAAGTCCTCAGTTTGGGCACCGCCGAGGGCGCAGGCAATCGAATCCTTAAGGAACGTTCTGGCGGCGGCGATGACGGCCGGGCCGAGCGACTCGTAGCGGACATTGAGAGCATAACGGGCCCATTGACGGGCAATCGAAGTGGACATGGCTAGAACGGGCGCCCCTTGCTGATGAGATCGAAGCTGATGAAGTCGGCGTGGTGAAAGACGATGGATTCGGCGGAGCGCTTGACGTGGTCGCCTTCCTTCGAATGGGTCGCGACGACATGCAGGGCGGCTTCGGGCACGCCGTGTTTCCAGCCGAGGCCGACGCCGGAGAAGGGATGGCGCAGGTACTTGGCGCGAGCGCTGAACTGATACTTGCCGTCGTGGCACTCGTACTCAATCAACTTGCCGACGTCGGCCAAGAGGGCACCGGCGACCAGGGAGTCGCGGTCGAGCGAGACGCGCGCGCCATAGTTGCGCTGGACGATGTCGCAGGAAGCGAGACAGAGCTGGCAGACGGTGCGGACATGCTCAATGAAGCTCACGCCCGCATCGGCGGCGAAGAGCGAGCAGGGCATGCCGCTTAGGGTGGCGGCGGTCCATCCGCCTTGCGCGAGCGCGTCCTGCCAGACGGCGACGACCTTGGCGCGCGTGTCCGGGTCATGGATGGCGTTGATTTCGGGAAGTAGTTCGAGGACATTCATGGGAGGTTCCGTTCGCCGGGCCCGTCGTATTCGTAGTCGTTCACGTCGACGCTGCGCATGGGCTTGTGGCGTTCTCTTTCTTCGAGGGCGTGGGCGATCAAGCCGGGCACGCGGGCGATCATGAAGAGGCCGTTGGCGGCGGCAGAAGGGAACTTCATATCGCAAAGGACGGCGGCGATAGCACCGTCGGCGTTGATGGGTAGCTTGAGTTGCGCGGCGATGTCGCGGGCGGCCTGGACGTAGGGCCCGGGGCCGGCGAGTTCGAAGAGCCGCACCGTGCGTGGGTCCTCCCCGTGGAGGCGATGGCCGAAGCCGGAGATGCGCTGCTTGCCGGCTTTGTGCGCGGCAACGACGTCGCTTGCGCTGGTGTTCACGGCTTCGTGAAGAGCCGTCATAGCGTCTTCAATGGCGCCGCCGTGATACTTCGAAATGGCGAGGACCCCGGCGGCGACCGAGGCCGACAGGGGCGCGCCGGTGATGGCGACGGTGGTCGCGGCGGCCGTCGAGGGCGGCGTGGGGCCGTGGTCCACGACGGAGGCCAGGATGGCGTCGAAGAGCATGGCTTGGCGCTCGCTGGGGAGTTCGCCGGTGAGGGTCAAGTAGACGACGGAGGCGAAGGGCAAGCGCCCCATCGTTCCTCGATACGATAGCCGCGCAGCAGGACACGGCCCTCGAAGGACCATGAAATGGCGGTCCGGCGTTGGGTATCTTCTATGGGCATTGACGTACTACCGCCTCTGGAATCTCTCCGAACGTCTCCACTACGGTGACGCCGACGCCGCGCAGCGCGGCCATTTTACTGTCCCACGTGCCGCGATTGCCTTCGACGAGCGCGCCGGCGTGCGAGTAACGCGTGCCGCCTTGCGCGGCGCGGCCGCCGACGTAAGCGACGATGGGCTTGCGCACCTGGCCGGACCGGACGAGTTCGGCGACGCGTTCTTCCTGCGTAGTGCCGATCTCGCCAATCAGCACAATCAGCCGGGTTTCGGGGTCTTTTTCAAAAGCGAGAGCGGCATCGGCAAGGTCAAAGCCGACAACGCCGTCGCCGCCGACGTGGACGATCGTGCTGAGGCCGAGTCCGCGCTGGCAGAGGTAGTAGCCGGTGGAGGCGCTGAGTCCGCCGCTGCGGGAGGCGATGCCGACGTCGCCCGCGCGAAACCAGGAGCGCGCCGTTTTGGCGGAGCCGCCCATCATGCCGATGACGGCCTTCTCCGGGCTCATCACGCCGACGGTATTGGGCCCGGCAAAGCGCGTGCCGGTGCTTTGCGCGGCTTCGCCGATGGCGAGGACGTCGAAGAGGGGCACGCGGTCCGCGATGAGGGCGACGAGCCCGACGCCCGCGTGGACGGCTTCGAGCGCGGCCGACTTCACCTGCGGCGCCGGGACGAAGACGACACTGATGTCGATAGGGCCGAGCGCGTCAATGGTCTCCTTGACCGAGTGAAAGACGGGGAGCCCGTGGACGGACTGTCCGCCGCGACCCGGCGTGCAGCCGCCCACGATTCGGGTGCCGTAGTCGAGCATGAGCTTGGCGCGGGCGGCGCCTTCGCGTCCAGTGATGCCTTGCACGATGACGCGTTTCGATTGGTCAATCAGGATGGCCATGCGTTCCATCCTTTGATCGGCAAGTGAATGGTCGCGCCGGCCTGCCCGAGGTACCCGCAGGCCCATTCGCAGGCGAGGCACTCGGTACACTTGCCGCGCTCAGCCTCTTCGGCGGCGATGGCCAATCCGGGCAGCCCTTGGGAGATCTCGAGAATGCGGGGCCCGCAGGCGTCGATGCAGGCTTTGCTCGCGCAGGTTTCGCAGAGAGCGTGATCAAAGCGAATCGTGCCGGTGCGCGTGGCGAAGCGGTAATCGCGGCGGGCGGCGATGAGCTCGCGGAGCCGCGCGGCGCAGAAGTCCGCGCTGCGATCCTTGGTGTAGGCTTCGATGGGCACCTTGGCTTCGGCGGCGTAGCGCTGCACAATCTCGACGGCTTGGTTCTCACCGTTGCCGCCCAGGCGCAGGACGGCGGGAACGCCGAGGGGAGCGTCGCGGAAGGCCTTCACCACGGCGCGGGCGAGATGAAACTGCTCCTGGCTGGCGACGCCGGAGCCGGACAGAAAATAGCCGGCGATGCCCGTCTGCGAGAGGATCAAGCGCGCCGCGCGGTAGACTTTGGAGGCGGCGGGGCTGCCGCTGGTGTCGCAGAAATTGGCGGCGCGCAGACCAGCCCGACCGAGGGCGTCGAGCGAGGCCATCGCGCCGCCGCCGCCGCAGCCGTGAAAGCCGACCAAGGGCGCGTCGCCCCTGCTGGGCGTTTCGAGAAAGTAGAACGTGCCGCGATAATCGTCCTTCTCCACTTCCCAGGCAATGCGGTCGAGCGCGGTGGGCGGTTGCGACAGTTCGCGGGCAATTTCGATGCCGAGTTCGGGATGACGGAAGACGGCGTAGTCGTCGAGCGAAAGGCGGCAATCGAGCGCGACGCAGCGCCCGTCTTTGAGCAGGGCGACGGGATTAATTTCGGCCGAACGCGCTTCGTACCGCCGCGCGACTTCGCAGAAACGCGCCATCAAGGTGGCCATCGCGGGCGGAGCGCCCACGGCCTTGGCCATGTCGCTTAAGGCCTGAGGGTCTGGAGCGTGCAGGACGCTCAGCGTGAGCGACTGCACGCCTTCGCCGCGCTCTTCAATGCCGGAGCCGCCTCCGGCGCTGAGCAAGAGTTGCGGCGCCTTCACGCGGTCCGACACGATCCAGCCGAGGTAATACTCTTGCGCGATGGCGAGCTTCTCTTCCACCAGCAGTTCCGGCGCCAGGGCTAGGGCGCTTTCGCCCCGCGGCGCGGGCTTCTTCGGCCGTGTTCGCGAAGTGAATGCCGCCGGCGGCCGCGCGACTGGTGATGAAGGCCTGCGCCTTCACGACCACGGGGAAGCCGAGTTCGGCGGCAATCACGGCGCATTCGTCCGGGGTGCGCGCGAGGCGGCCGCGCGGAGGGGTGATTCCGGCGGCCCGCAGCAGCGCTTTACCGGCATGTTCAGGAAGCTTCGCCATTTAGCTCTTCGGCTTCTGTAGCTGCTTCCAGGCGAAGAGCACGAAGCCGGCGGCGCCGAGCAGGAGGCAAAGCCCCCAGATGAGCGAGTTGAGGAAGAGATGCTCCGGCGCGACGGCGTGGCGCAGGGCCCAATAAGCCCAGCCGGAGAAGGCGACGATCATCACCCAGGAAATCCAAATCCAGATCATGCGTGCCTCTCGATCATGACGTAGAGGATGGCCAGAATGCAGATGTAGACGATCAGCACCGGGTAAGCGAGCCAGATGACGCGGCTGCGCAGATGGGCTTCGAGCTTCTCGGCGTCGTCTGCGCCATTCTGAATCTTGCGCGCGTGGTGCCGGACGCGCCGGTGAGCAGCGTGATGGCCATCAGAACGATGACGCCGAAGAGGGCCAGCTTCGTCGACATCCACGGTGCGTCGAAGGGCAGAATGTCGCGGCTTTACAGCAAGTAGATGCCCACGGGCATGGTGAGCAGGAAGGAGCGCAGCACCCACTTATCCACCATTTCGGCGATGTGCGCGCGTTCCACGCGAATGGCGATGGGCAGGTGGCGCTTCAGCAGACTCATGCTGAGCGAGAAGACGACGAGGTCCGCGCCGAGCCAGACAATGATGCAGAGGACGTGAAAGAGAATGGCGAGGCTATGCATAGGGGTCTTCCGATACCTTGTTCTCTTCAATCGCCATCAGCCTTGTGAGGTGGCCATTTTCGATGAATTGCCAGGTGCGTACGCGGCGCGTGTCGCTGACCAAGGTGATGATCTCGGCCAGCGTGTCTTCGGGCCTTTCCTTGTAATTCCAATAGAGAATGATGATGTCGCCGGTGCATTCCAGCGAACGGCCCTTCAGGCGGGGCGTATCGAAGTGCAGCGCGCCGTCGCGAAAGGCGCCGGGGAATTCGAAGACTTCGTGCTTGCCGTCGGGCCAGGTGTATGTGTTGCGCTGGAAGTACGAGCCGTCGGCTTTAATGTCGCATTGTAGACGACTCTGATGACGGTCCAGTAAGCGACCATTCAAGTCGAGCAGTGAATACGTGCCTTCCCAAAGTCCATGGTGGCGGCGGAAGACGGGGAAATCGTTCATGGTGGAGTACCTCTTAGGGATGCGAGTACGCTGGCGGGGTACGGGTTTGGTCCGCCTTCGCCGGGCAGTTGACGGGTCGCGTCGATGATGATCTTGGAGCCCCGTGCGCGGGCGGGATTGCTGGGGTCGTTCGGGTTGGCGAAGACATCGGCGAGAATTTGCGTGGCCGGATTCGAAAGGCCAACGAGCGGCGATTGCAGATGGAGGAGCAAATTCTGGCTTACCGCGAAGATGACGTAGAAGCTCGACGCCGCGCCCAGGGCAAGCAGCCAGAAAGTGACCACGCGGAGCTGACTTTGAAGGAGACAGTCGACTACCAGTACTTCGCCTGGTTCGAGCGGCATCTCCAGCGGCTGAAATACTCGAGTGCACGGGGCGTGATTCGGACGGTGGCTGCGGGGCAGGAAGGCCTGGAAGCGGCTTTGGAAAACTCGGCGTCGGAAGGGCTGGAGAAAGGGCTTCTGGCTTTGGACGCGTCGTTTGAGTACCCGCGCTACTACACGGCCATCGATTTCCACCAACATCCCGGCGGCGTCTGGACGGACAACCTGGCTGGCTTCGCCTACGAATATGGCCGCCAGACCACCACCCCTCTTCACGTCGACCCCGACGACATCCACCTTCGCATGGCGCCGGCAACGCCGCGGGGAGACTTTCGGCGCATCCTCGATTGGGGCTGTGGCACCGGGAAGAGCACCTTCCCGTTCGCTCCGCTGCATCCGGGGGCGGAACTTCACGGCATCGATTTAAGTGCACCCTGCCTGAAGTTGGCCTATCTGCGGTCGGTGGAGCGCGGCATCGCGGTGCGGTGGGCGCAGCCGAACATGGAACAGACTGAGTTTCCGGACGGGCATTTCGATCTGGTGCACTCCACGTTCATGTTGCACGAGATGCCGCCGCCCGCCATCCGGGAGGCGGTGAAAGAAGCCTTCCGCATTCTGGCGCCGGGCGGTTGGTTCGTCAACCTGGACTTCCATTCTCCGCCTGGCGGCGTGTTCGGCGACTTTATTCATTACGGCCACGGCCGCCGCAACAATGAGTTCTTCATGCGGTCATTCTGCGAAATGGACTTCCTGGGTTTCGAGCGATCGGTGGGCTTCGAGACCGCCGAGATGCGATGCTTCGATGACGGAACCGGGTTGTACGACCGTGCGACGGTGCCACCGGCCTGGCGCTTCCCTTGGCAGCTTTTTGTCGCGAGAAAGGCAGAGCAGTAAGCATGTGGAAACGGGACTACACCGAACACTTGCGTTCTTCTCAGGTGCCTTGGTTCGAATCGGGACTCGTGGCGCGCGGGTTAACCCCCGGCACGCAGTTGCGGACGCTCTCCGTGGACCGCGCAGACGGGGCATCGACGTGCATTTGGCGGATCCCGCCGCGTTGGCGGCACGAAGCTCGGTTTCGTCTCGCCGCCCACGAGCAACTGTTTGTCCTCGAGGGCAGCCTACGGAAAGGCGAAACCAATTACGAACGTCATGCCTACGCTTTCCAGCCAGCGGGCTCGCTCCACGGCGCGATGTCGGGCGTGGAGGGTGCCGTCGTTCTGGCGATGTGGGACGGGGAATTGGATCTGGCATCGGCCGCTGGTGCCAATGCAGACGCACCCAACGTTCTCCACACGGATCACATGGACTGGCAGCCGACCATCGCCGAAGGGCCAGACGCCGGCATCATGGTCAAGGTCTTGCGTCGCGCCCCGGCCACCGGTGAAATGACCTTCATTGTGGGCATCTTGCCCAACTGGCGCGAATCGAGATCCGAACATCACGACTGCGTCGAGGAGAGCTTCAAGCTCTCCGGCGATATGGAAATTTACGAAGCCGGCTCGACTCGTATCCTCGAAGCCGGCGACTACTTCTGGCGGCCACCCTATGTGGAACACGGACCCATGCTCAGCCGCACTGGAACAATGTCGCTGATTCGGGTGAGTTCGACCTTGGTCAATCACTACAGCCCTGTTCGAGGCGTGGAACAGCCAACCAGTGCCGCCGCACTCGAACAGGCTCCTTCAGCGCTCATTGCAAGCGAGTGCAAACAGCGACAGAATTGACTATCCAATTAGATTTCGCACTGTAGATGATATTGCGGAAAAGCCTTAGAAAGGTGTGGTTTAGCGGCCATATCGGCTGACGTTCGGATGCCTCGGGCGCATCGCCCTGTCGCTCCATCCACCCGCCGTCGACGGAAGCCATCCCGCGAGCCGGTTAGTGTCAAAGTTAGTGCTAAATAGCGCTGTTTTGGGGCGATATCTTAGCTTTTGAGCCGATCTAAGTCATTGAACGTAAATATCCATAAATGATGCACTATTACCCTGCCCTGCCTTACAAGCAGGATGTCTGGGGTTCGAGTCCCTAACCGTCCACCACCCGCTCAACTCCTCACTCGCCCTCGCGAGCCCCTGTTCGTGCCAGCGTCATCTCACAGCGGGTCGATGATTGAGGACTGCCAGCGTTCGAACTAAACCGCAAAGCACTTGCGAATTACTTCTCTGCTCGAGGCGAGCACCGACCGGATGTAGGCATTGTCTGTTGAATGCAGAGTCTCTTCCTCCAGGGTGAGACATCCCGACCACCCGATTCGCCGGATCGCCGCGCCGAGTGCCTGAAAGTCGACTTCTCCCTGACCCAAGGGCACCTGCTTTCCGCTGCGCAGGTCCCGTAGATGAAAGCTGTCGATGCGCCGATGATGCCGCTCGAAGAACGCGGTGACATCGGTGCGGACGCCGAACGCGTTGCCGATGTCCATTTGCAACGAGACCGCTTCGGGATCGGTCTGGCGCAGCATCTCTTCGATACCAGCCTGGCTGTCGGTATAGTCGACCGGATAGTTGTGCGAAACGAGTCGAACGCCCAACCCTCGGCAGTGCGCCCCGAGGCGGTTGATCGTGTCCAGCTTTCGCCCCAGCGCTTCTGCATCGAGCTTTACGTTTCCCCCTGGCCCGGCGCTGAGCGCCATGTGCTTGGCACCAATTGAAGCTCCGCCGTCGGCATACTTCAGCAGTTGATCGAGAGGCCAGTGAAGATCGGTGTGAGGCCCGTAAAAAACCAGGCCTGTCTCGGCGATTCGTTCACGTGCCTCGCGCGGCTTGCCGAACTGCGATTCCACAAAACGCACGTTACATTCAAACGATGCAAAGCCCAGCGCCTTCAGTGCGGCCGCCTTCCCAAGCAATTCCTCGAAATCCGGAGGGTTGATCTTCCAGGCATTGGTTTGGCATCCGACGACCGGATTGGCGCCCGCGGCATTTGCCGCTGCTGTGCCAAGTGCCGCCAGAAGCAAGTGTCTTCGAGTGAGCATCGCGCACCGTCCTTTGGTTTACGGAACCACTGCGGGCGGCACTGGTGTGGTTTTTGACTTGTCCCGGGGTTGCATGAACTCGACGCGGGTTCCATCCGGATCGAACAGATTGCACTGCCAGCGCTCATCCATGCCGAAGCGGGGGAACTGCCGTTTGGCATCGGGCGCGCGCCCGATGCCTTCCTCGTGCGTGGCTTTAGCGTCCGGAACCTCGAAGGAAAAATGCCCGGCCTCGCCGCCAATGGCTCTCGTCAGATCTGCCCCCGCACGATTGACAATCTCGATGTAGTCGCCGCTCGGGCCGGGCATTCGCAGGTGCACCAGGACGAGCTTGCCGGCGTTCGTGCGGCTCCAGGTTTCGCGAAAGCCGAGCGTTTCGACGTAGAACTTACGGGCGGCCGCAATATCGAGCGTCACGAATGCAGCATGCTGAAGGTGGTCGCCCATCCTCCGGCTGCCGAGATGCTTGCCCCGTAACTTCACCGGCCGGGAGTTACCCTGGTATTGGACGAACTCCAAAAAACCAACCTGGCCGGGTAGCTTTTCGATAGAAAAACGAAGCGTGCCGTCGGGCCACTTCTTGACGGCCGTCGGAGCTGTGCCCAGGCCGGACAACATGCGATGCAACTTCTGGATTTCCGCAGTCCGCATCGCGATGTGCGACATGGGAACCGTTTCCGCGGCGCTCAGTCCTTGAATGATCTCGATGAACTGATCATCGTTCACCTTGAAATAGGACGCGGCGGTCTGATCCGCCGTTGGGCTTGCGAACGCCTCCTCGAGGCCCAGTACGTCCCGGTAGAAGCCTCGCGCTTTCGCCATGTCGCTGACGCGAACGCCCGCATGGGCGAGGCCCAGCAGCGGCAATTCGGCCGGGAGCGAGACCGCCGCTGTGACGAGTCCGAAGACAATCAGCCGGAACATGTGCGACGGTTTCCTTTCCTCCGGGCCTGCAATTGAGCGCGGCGGCCCACGGCGCTTTCCTGCGATCGAGCGGGCCTGCACTAACTGACAATGTCCTTGAGTACGCGCGCCGGATTTACACCGATCAGTGTTTCCACGCGACCGTCGTAGTCGTAGGTCAACTTGCGAACATCCATGCCGAGCAAATGCAAGATGGTCGCATGCATATCGCTGTGAGAAACCGGATTGTCCACGGCAGCATAACCGAACTCATCCGTCGATCCGTAGACTTGGCCGCCCTTGATACCGCCACCCGCCATCCAAACCGTAAATCCGTGCGGGTTATGGTCGCGGCCATCCTTCACTTGCACCGTTGGCAGGCGCCCGAACTCACCGCCCCAAACCACCAGCGTTGAATCGAGCAGGCCTCTCTGCTTGAGGTCTTTGATCAGGCCTCCGATAGGTCCGTCGGTTTGGCGGCATGCACTTTTCAAACCATTCGGGAGATTGCTGTGGTGGTCCCAGGCGCTCAGTTGCAATTGCACGAAGCGAACTCCGCTTTCGACCAGCCTCCGGGCCAGCAAGCATCGCAGTCCGGTCGACCGTTGGTCATCCTGATCGAGGCCGTACATTCGCTTCGTGGCTTCGCTCTCCTTCGAGAAGTCCACGCGCTTCATCGCCTCAATTTGCATGCGGGCAGCCAGCTCATAATTGGCGATTCGCGTGTCGAGCTCGGAAAGCTCGGGGTGCTGGCTTCGTCCAATTTGATTCAGCCCATTCACCATGTCGATGACGCTGCGCTCATCTTCGATGCCCCACGACTTCGGCCGTTGCAGGTCCGGTAGCGGAATGCCTTCCGGTTCCATTAGCGTCCCTTGATACGTCGAGGGCAGGAATCCCGAATAGAACTTGCGCAAGCCGCCTTCCTGCAACGCGACGTAGGCAGGCAGATCCTGATTCTCCGTTCCGAGCCCGTAAACGGACCAGGCGCCGAACGTCGGGAAGCCGGCGGTGTTGCGTCCAGTCAAAAAATGATACGTGGCGGTATCGTGATCGACGCGTTCGGTCACACCGGAACGGATCACGGCTACTTCATCGATGACGGAGGCGAGGCCTGGCAACAACTCCGAAACTTCCGTTCCCGACTGCCCGTATTTTTGAAACTTGAACGGGCTACCCCAGATCTTGGGTTTGGCATCAAACGAGCGCGAGACTACTTTGATTGGACTGTCCTGCCCATCGAGCTTGGTAAGCAGAGGCTTCGGATCCAGCAGATCCATCTGGCTGGGACCGCCGGGCATGAACAGGAAGATGACCGCCTTGGCCTTCGCCTTGAAGTGCGGCGTGCGAGGAAGCAGGTCGTACACGGGCACTCCGTCCGCGCCCTTGAGGGCGTTTTGCTGCATCATCCAACTGAGCACCACGCCGCCGAGTCCGCCCATACTTCGGGTTAACGCCTCGCGACGCGTCAGGTTGCCAATGATTGGTCCAGGCTGATCCATCACCTACTCCTAGTCGACGTACAAAAACTCGTTTGACCCAAAGAGGGCCTGTGCAAACAGCCGCAATCCGAATTCCGGATTCTTACTCTTCCTGATCGCACCGAACGCGAAACTAATCTCGGCTTCTGAGGCGGGTCGCGAGTAAGCCAATTCCATCATCCGCCGGATGCGCGCAATCGTGTCCTCGCCGGCGTCGGCCTTCGCGCGTCCGGCCAATTTTTCTGCCGACTGCAGGACCATCGGATTGTGAAGCATCGACAGCGCCTGGCGAGGAGAAGCCGTGCTGAACCGGCTGGAGGCGTTGGTCTCCATCACGGGAACGTCGAACGCACCGAGGAAGCCCATGCCATAGGTGCGGCGGGCCTGCACGTAAATGCTGCGACGCGTCGGCAGACGGCTCTGGTCCGCAGGCGGCGTTGCGGCCGCTTTTTCGCATGGCGGCGGGAAGAACCGCGTATGTCCTTCCACCTTGTCGTCAATCCGCCCGGAACTCTCCGTAAAGTAGCTGCCGTCCGGTAATGTGCACATCGCGATTGGCGGACCGTACATAACGGGGTTCAGTTGCCCACTGACCGCGAGAATGGCGTCGCGAACCTGCTCTGCCTCCAGGCGCTGCGTTCCCCAACGTCCAAGCCACTGGTTGCGCTCGTCGCGGCGGAACACGTCTACCGGAACGGAAGACGATTGCCGGTACACGCTCGATAGCATGATCTGACGATGCAGCCACTTCAGGCTCCATCCATGCTCGACAAAACTCACAGCCAGCCAATCGAGCAGTTCCGGATGAGTGGGCCTTGCTCCCTGAAACCCAAAATCGTCCGGAGTGCCGACGATACCATTGCCGAAGTGATATTGCCAGACACGGTTGACGATGACGCGCGCCGTCAACGGATGATCCGGTTGCGTCAGCCACTGCGCGAACGCGAGCCGGCGTCCCGTGTGCTCTGAATCCGCCGGAGGGTCGGGGATGCGGAACGGCGCTTTCGGGTTGTCGAGGATCAGCGGAACTCCGGGAGCAATCGGTTCGCCGGGACTATCGAAGTTGCCGCGCAGCAGCAGACGCGTCTCGGCGGTCTTCGATACATCCCAGGTGGCCCACAGCAGTTCGGGCTGCACCTGCTTCAGTTTTTCTATGACCTTGTCCTGATCGGCTTCAAACGCGGCCACTGCCGGATCTACCGCCGCAAGATCTTCGTCTTCAATCTGGTAGCGCCCGGAGTACTCCTTAAGCAACCGCCC
>JAYVTO010000263.1:0-17321 GCA_043788745.1 Acidobacteriaceae bacterium | reverse complement strand
TTTTCGAGTTCTTCGGATGGACTTGATTATTCCGGCCGGTGCTCGGGCGGCGGGCCTTCGGCCGCGACGCCGACGGGTTCCGGCTGCCCGGCTTCCGTTTCGCCTTCGGCCGGATGATGACCGTAGTCTTTCGGCTGATAGTAGGAGTGATAGTAGGTGTACTTGCTGTAGAGTTCTCCGCGGCGGGCGCCGTTCACGACGATTCCGACGACGTTGTTTTCGCACAAGGACTGCACGGCGCGGGTGACGGATTCAATCGTTGTGGCGCCAATGCGCACCACCAGCATCGTTGCGTGACATAGCGTTGCAAGCAGATTGGCGTCGGCGGCGAACAGCAGGGGCGGGGAATCGAGGATCACCCAGTTGAACAATTGCGGAAGGCGGTCCAGCATTTGCCGGACTTCCTTGAGGTTCAGCAATTCGAGCGGATTAATCACGGCTTCGCCGGCGGGCAGGATGAAGAGATTGGTTCCCTGAACACGGCGAATAGCCTCGTGCAGCGGGACCTTGCCGAGCAGATAATCTGTAATCCCGGGGCTGCGGTCGATGCCAAACATCTGATGGACGACCGGACGGCGGAAGTCGAAGTCGGCAAGCAGAGTGAAATTGTTTGCCAGGTGGGATTGGGCAAGCGCGAGGTTGACGGCGGTGAGCGATTTCCCCTCGGCGGGCGATGCGCTGGTAATCACGAGCGAGTGAATCGGCTGCAGGCTTTGCATGTGATTCAGGCGGGTCCGCAAGCTGCGGAACTCCTCGGTGGGGGCTTCATGGGGCCGGGTGGCGTCGATGAGGAGAGAGTCGGGAGGCGCCTGAAACACGATTTCTGGAATCAGGCTTAGCATGCCGTCCATTTGCGGGCCGGAAACCTGCTCAGCGACGACCGTGGAGCGCGCCTCTGAGAAGTAGACCTTCGGGGCTGCGGTTACGGTGCCGGATTGTTCGGCCCGGCGTAGTGCGTCATGAACTCTGCTCATGGGAAAATCCTCTTCGTCTTACTAACAACTTTGGGCTAAATGCTTTGAGCCAACAGCTTTGGCGGACGACTTCCAGAAAGCGGCTGGGGAGCGTTTGTCGCGTGGGTCAACCGCAACCCCGGCGCGTTCTCGGGAACCGGTTAGGTTCGCGTCACGAAGTAATAAACAATCGATCCGGCGCTTACCACTGCGCTTACCAGGCAGGCTGTTGTCCAACCCAACCAAGCGAGGCGACGCCGGCGGCGCACGACGAAATCGTTTTCGAGCAACGGCACCGTGCCCAGGATCGCCATTTGCGTGTAGGCGCGCACGTCTTTCAGATTCTTCAAAGACGTGTCCTTCATCTCGCGGGCTCCCGCAAACGCGATACCCAGCAGCAGGCCGAACCCGGCGCCAACGGCGACTACAATGGGGCGGTTGGGTTCGGTTGGTTTCTGCGGAAGGGACGCGGGGTCGAGCAACTCGAGGGTCTCACCCTGCTTGCGCTGTTCCATATCCTGAGACAGCATGGACTTGTTCATCTTGACGTCCAAGTCGAGATACTTCTGCTTGGCGAGATCGCGATCTCGCATCAATTCGAGGTATTGTTTTTCGCCCGCCGGAATCCCTTCGACCCGCGATTGATAGGACCGCAGTTGGCTGTTGATGCGCCCGACTTCCTGGTTGTAGCCCTGCATCTCCAAGTCTTTGGCTTCCACTTGGCTTTGCAGTTGGCGAACCGTCTTGTCGAGTTCTCGCGCGTCGCGCGCGTTTTGGATTGTCATGGCGCGTTGCATTTGGTTCACACCCAGCGTGGCGGGCTTCTTGGTGACATCTTCTTTCGAAGCCTCATCGCGCTTCTGCTTGGCGATCGCAATTAGCCCTTGCATCCGTTGTACGTCGGGATGGCCATCTTTGTAGCTCTGGCGAAGAACGGCCAATTGCGTCTCGAGGTTCTGCACGTTGGCTTCGGATTCCGCTACCTTCTGATTCACCTGGGCGGCGGCAAACTCAGCCGCCGGAATCTCGGTTTTGTTCGTCGCTGCCAATTGATCCTTGTAGATTCGGATATTCGATTCGAGCAGCAGCTTCTCCTGGCTGACGCGCGAAATCGCGCCGTTCATCGCCTGGATCTGCGCTTGCATCATCGACAACTGGCGAAGGTTCTGATCCATCTGATCCGGCAGCCGGCCCTGATTCGAAGCGCGGAACTGCGCGACCTTCGTTTCGAGGTCGTCCAGTTCTTTTTTGGCCTGTTCCCACTGTTCGCGGATGAACTGCGTCGTGATCGTGACCTGGCCGTTGCGCTCACGGATATTGGCTTCCATGAACTTCGAGACTAGATCCTGCACCACCTTTTGCGCGAGCAGCCGATTCTCGTACGAATATTGAATCGCGAAGGCCGGAAGCACGGCTCTACCGCCGCCGCTCGAGCCCATGCCGGCAACCGGCGACACTGTGATCTTCTTTCTCATGTCTTCAATCACGTCTTCGATGGGCTGGCGGCTGCGTTCACGCTGATACAGGTTGAAGCTGTTGATGATTGCGGTGAGCGTGCTGCGGCTGAGAATCGTCTGCAGCATTCCGTTGATGCGGTCGAACATCTGCTGATTGATCGTCGACTGGACCAAGTTCTCGGGAACCTGCTGCGGAACCACCTTTACGACCGCCTGCGAGACGTATGTATCCGGCCAAAGGAATACACCTACCGTCGTCATCACCAGCACCACCAGGAACGGACCCAGGATCCAACCCTTGTGCCTGCGCAGGATATCCAGGTAATCTTCCAAATCCAGCGCGCGGCGGGAAACACTCAGCGAGTCGATTGCTTGCATACTCTAGAACCCCTAACTTCTTCCGCTGTTTCTCTTTACGGCAAACTGCGGCGATACATTGAAAGAAAAACCTAGTTGACGAAAATCTGGTCGCCCGGCTGAAGTACGATATTCTGTTCCATCTTCTTGCCTTTGACCACCTCGGTGTAATTGAAATACAGCCGCTTGGACCCACGCAGGATCACAACTTTCTTCTTGTTTGCGAAATCCCTGAAGCCGCCCGCATTGCTGAGCGCTTCGAGGATGGTCACCGGCACCGGCATCGGGTACGGCCCCGGACGCCCGATCTCGCCGTTCATGTAGTATTTCTTGCTGTTTACCTGGATCACCGAAATGCTCACGTCCGGCGTGTTCATGATCTTCTGCAGCGCTTCCTTCACCCGGCCGCCCAACTGCTCCGGAGTAAGGCCCGCGGCCTGCACATCCGAGATCAGGTTCAGCGAGATCTTGCCATCCGGCCGGACAACCACTTGTCTGGTGAACTCCGGTTCCCGCCACACGCTGACGAACAAAACGTCTTCGGCACCAATAACGTACGTCTTGGGGTCGACCGGCGCTGCCGCAGCCTTTGTGGCGTCGCCCGCAGCCGGGGTCTTCTCGGCAGCGGTTTCTTTCTTATCGGCTTTCTCGGCCTTCGGTTTCGGCTTATTCGCCGACTGCCCCAACGCCAGACCCGGCGCCGTGGCTAGAACCATGGCAAAAAGAAAAGACTTCACCCGACAATCGAAGATCACAGCCAATTTCGTTCCCTCCGCTCCGTCGCAACGGCCATTCGGTGCTCGCGTCGCACCTGCCCGAGGTCCGGATTGCGCGCAAACTGTGCCAAGCTACCTTCATTGTACAATGCCTCGGCCTCGGCTGGCACGAGAATCCGTTGGTACAAACCTATTGCTAAGATTGATGAAACACCATTCGACCGCAGGCTGTCCAGAACCCGTGGTACTGGGCCTTCGGCTCCTAGCTCAAACTTTTGTGCTATCGGCTGGTGAGCCGTCCAGCCGCAGATCGGATCAGACTGCTCGGCTGCTACGGGTCGGCGTTCGGGAAGGAAATGAGCGACGTTATGAAGTATTTTCTTGCCAAGACCGAGCCTCTGGTTTATTCGATTGACGATCTCGAAAGGGATACGCGGACAACCTGGGATGGAGTCCGAAACCCCCAGGCGCTGATGGCGATTCGCGCGATGAAGCCCGGAGACAAGGTGCTGATCTATCACTCCGGAGGCGTCAAGCAAATCGTGGGGATTGCTCGCGTGAGAACGGTTGCTCGTCCCGATCCGAAGATCGAAAAATCCTTTGTCGTCGACCTCGAATTCGTGTCCAGGCTCGAACCGCCCACTTCGTTGGTCGAGATCAAGGCAACGGCAAAATTCGCGGACTTCGCGCTGGTACGGCAAAGCCGTCTCTCGACGATGGCTGTTCCGCCGGCATTTATCGACTGGCTGCGAACAAAGTATCCGTCCCTGTAGGGGGAAATGGAAAGGGCGCCGGTTTCCCGGCGGCCTCTTCGGTAGCTGCCTTCGGAACGAGCCTACTCGTCTGCTCCGGTTTTGCTGGCGCTCTTCTTCGGCCGCCGCAGATCCATCGGATCCTTGTTGACGTCAATGGCGACGTCGAACCAGCCGAACATCATCTCTTCCCAGCTCTGGTCGCCCCAGCGCACGGTCGCCTTCGGATCCGGGTTATTCGGATTGTTCGCCGAATTGTCGAAGTGCGCCACGCAGTCGATGCGCGTGCCGGCAGGTAGCAGGATATCTTTTTCCGGCCGATAGTAGAGCTGCCAGTTGAAATCGTACTTCACCTTCAACGCGATCTCGCTCTCGCCCGTCGGATAGGTAATCTTGTACTCGAAATCTTTGCCCCGGACGTGCATGTGCGGATTGAAGTCGATCAGCTTGGCATCCGTCTGCAGCGTGATCGAAGCCTTCACTTCGTAGTTCGGGTCGCCCGGAGGGATCGCGAAGTTGAACGTGCCGGCGTTGGTCGTAATGACACGCTCCTTCACCGGCTCTTTCGCAAATACGAGACCGACTTCCGAGATATCTTCGCCCGGCTTGCCGTTGGGCGTGTAGTGCAGTTGGAACACCAGCGCCGAGCCCTTTTTCAAGAGCTTCGCCTGGCCGGGCTTGTAGACGCTCGGATCGGTGCCCGGCGCATAGCCCACCAGAATCTCGCTCGGCATCGCGGCCGCATTCACCTGGCGGCGTCGCATGTCTTCAGGGGAGCCCTCCGACGGCAGCTTGCCCGAGGCGCGATCCGCGGCGAGCTTCGCTGCCGTCTCGCGCGGTGAGAAGAACTCGCCCGGCTTCAAGTTGTCCAGATAGCTCGATCCCGGCTCGCGAATGAACGCGACGACATGGTGCGTCACCGCGCGATTGCCCGGCCGCGCTTCGGCCATCTGGATCCACTTATCTTCCGTGAAATTCGTCGGAATCACGATGTTCTGATAGTCGACCGTACCGGTAGCGGGAACCTGGAACGCCACCGGCATCCTGAGAATGAGGTCCGGCTTCGGAATCGCCCAGCCCGCGGTCCATTGAACGGGCTTCGGAGCGTCTTTGACGTCGCCTTCCGGCGCGCCGTTATCGGCCCACGCGGTGATGGTGCTGATTGCACTTTCCGTCAGGCGGGGATCGTTGTGGAACTTGCCATAACGTGGATCCGCGAACCATGGCGGCATCTTCTTCGTCGCCACTGCCTGACGGATTGATTTCGCCCAGGGCCGGGTTTCCTTATAAGTCAGGAACGACATCGGAGCAACTTCGCCCGGACGATGGCAAGACTGGCAGTTCTTTTGCAAAAGCGGCGCGATGTCCTTGTGGAACGTCGGCTTTGATCCGCTGGTATTGGCGGCTGCAGCCAGTCCAACAGTAAGGGTCGCGGCAAACAGAGCGCGGGCGAACGGCATTACAGCACCTCCGTGGTGTCTACAGAATTATATCGCGAGGACCTTGAGGAAGATGCAGCCCAAACTGGTTTTGCACCGCAAGGATTTGTAAGGAGCCCTATTTCCGGCGCCCCCAGAATGCTGCCGGGTCTGCAACGGCTTGGTCGAGCTGCTTTCGATAGATGGCGTGATCCGTGTGATCCGGTGAGTCTCCGCGGAACGCGTTCACCAGAATGTTGACATCCGACAGGATCAACGAAGCCCGTCCATCAAATCCCACAACCCGGCGCTGTTGTTGAGGTCAACACCCGGGAGGGTTACGCCCGTTTGCCGCGAAAGGGGAATCCGGAGTGGCGTGGGCCTTGGTGTCAACTGTTTCTTGAGAGCGCGTTCGAGCGCCTGTCCGATCAGTGAAGTCACTGTTTCCCCGCGCCGAGCAGCCTCCGCTTTGGCTCGTCTGAGCAGCGCATCGTTCAATCGAACCGTAGTCCTCATCTGTCCAGACAGACCATGAACGGAGACCGAAAGGAGGCACCCGGCTTACTCTTCGGAAGGCTCTACTTCGCGCGCATCCCGCCACAAGCGCTCGAGATCGTAGTACGCCCTGGCCTTCTCAGTAAAAACGTGCACGATCATGTCGCCGAAATCGAGCAGTACCCACTCCGCGTTGTTGTAGCCTTCTATCGAAATCGGATAGTCGCCACGCTTCTTCATGGTGATCTCGATCTCGTCGCTGATGGCTTGAATCTGCCGGATATTGCCGCCTGAGCAGATCACAAAGAAGTCCGCAAAGCTGGAAATATCGCGCAAATCGAGGACTTTGATGTCCTTGGCCTGCTTATCCTCGGCGGCCTTCACCACCGTATGCCACGAAAGATCTGGCTCCTTCGGCGCTGGAGCCGCCTTCTTGGTTTTCTTCGGGGCCGCCGGGCGCGCCTGCGCGAATCCTGGCTTCGACAGCTTGACGCGGGCAGCTTTCGCCGCAGTGGAGCCAGCCGTCTTTTTGGCGGACTTGGTCCCCGCGGCCTTCTTGGTGGTGGTCTTCCGGGTGGCGATAAACGAACTCCTTGCGCGAACGATAATCCGGCAAGCCGTTCAAAAAGCGAACAAGGCTTCCCGCTTGATCGTACTACAATAGGGAAGCAAGTTCCCGTTCGCACTCCATGAAGTTCCTGTCCCCATTGATCGTTTTGATGGCACTGCTGCCCGGGTTTGCGGATGCGCAAACTTCCGCTGAAGCCGAACTCACGCGCCTGAAGGAACTCGCCGCCGCTGGTGCAATCGCTCCCGCGCGGGTTCGCGAGGCCGAGACCGTTGTGGCCGACGCGCGCGACGAAGAAGTTCTCAATCGCACTTTGTACGCCAAACTCGCGCCCGAGGAATTTGGCGAACAGCAGGCCGCCGACATGTTGGCCGCCGCCCAACGCCTGATAGACCGCCAGGCCGCCCGCTTGCAGCACGAGCAGGATCTCATCGCTGCCGGCGTCAAAGGCAAGATCGGCGTCGAAGCCGCGCAACAGGATCTCGCGAATCGCCAGAAGACTCTCGAACTCGCGCGAGGCCGCGCAAAGCTGATCGCGGAAATTGGGGAGATGGCCCGCTCCGAAGCTGCCGCCGAAATCGCTGGAGCCGTCGAGCGTGCCGCTGAATCGCAATCGATGCTTTCCGCGCCGGTCGCCGAACGCTATGACGGCAACGGCGCCATGCTCACGCCGAAAGACGTTCGCGAACTGACCCTCGCGTTCGAGAAAGAGTTCTCGCACCCCATGCCAGTGAGCGCTCGCGGCGAAACCGCGGTCCACCGGGCGCTCGGTTTCGATCATCGCGGCCGCATCGACATCGCTGTCGAGCCGGATGGTTTCGAGGGCAAGTGGCTCCGTCAGCATCTGACTGGACGCAATATCCCGTTTTACGCCTTCCGGGCAGCGATCGCCGGCAAGGCAACCGCGCCCCACATCCACGTGGGTCCTGGGAGCGTTCGCATCCGCTCCGCGGATTAGCTATCCTCATCCTTCATGAGCGAATCGCCGTTCACCCCGACCCACACCCGCGTCTTCCTCTCCGCTGAGCAGATTGCGACCCGCATCCATGACATGGCCGCGCAGATCGACCGCGACTTTCCCGAAGGTCCTGTCTATCTCATCACCATTCTCAAAGGCGCGTTCATCTTTGTCGCCGATCTCGCAAGAGCCATGAAAACCCCCGCCCGCATCGAGTTCATGGGCATTTCGAGTTACGGCAAAGGCAAGACTACGTCTGGAGAAGTGAAGGTCACGAAGGACCTCGACGTCTCTATCGAAGGCCAGAACGTGCTGATCGTCGAAGATATTGTCGACAGCGGTGTGACGCTGACGTACCTGATGAAGGTCCTCGCACAACGCAAGCCAAAGTCCTTGCGCATCGCGACGCTGTTAGACAAACCCGAACGCCGCCTGCGGCCGGTTGAGGTCCACTACGTCGGATTCCAGATCCCGGATGAGTTTGTAGTCGGCTACGGCCTCGACTACGCCGAAGATTACCGGAATCTCAAAGACATCTGCATTCTTGAAGGCTAGTGCTTTGACCGGCAGAATACATCCCCGGGCTGAAGCCCGGGGTTATAGCATCGCCGGTTACGGCGGGGATTCGTTTCGATCCGAATCACGCGGTCAGAAAACTAGCCGGTAGGTCGGACCGCCGGGTCCGACCAATCCACGTTGAAAGCGCGTCCGGCAAAGAACCACGAACGAAGTGAGTGGATCGATCCCAGATCCCTCGATGAAGTCAGACCTTCGCAAGAAGAGAAGCACCGCCGCCATGAAAACACCGTCCGAAAAACTCTCAAGACGCGCACTGCTCAGCGCAGCAGCAGCAGTCGCCGCCACCGAAGCCGAAGCGCAAACCAACCCCACCGGCCTCGACGCCGCCATCGACCAAAGCCACCGCGCCCTACGCGCCATCTTGAATGGGAACCCAAAGCTCTACGAAGAACTCTTCGCGAAGCGCGACGACATCACGCTCGGCAATCCCTTCGGACCCTTTGGCCGCGGCCCGGCTCAAGTAGCAGCAAGCTTGGCGCGAGCAGCAGGCAACTACAGAGACGGAGAAGTTGTCAACGTCGAACTCGTGGCCAAATACGCCAACACCAATCTGGCCTGCATCGTCGAAGTAGAACGCAGCCGCGCGAGAGTAGGCGCATCGAACGAATTCGTGAATATCGCCGCGCGAGTCACGAGCTTGTACGAGCTCATCGACGGCAAGTGGAAATTGGTCCACCGCCACGCGGATCCGATCACCACCGTTCGGCCGGCGGAGTCGGTGATTCAGAAGTAGGTACTCCGTGTGCAAGCAGCCCAGGAGCGTATTGCCTATCTCGGGAAGAAGATTCAGACCAAGGACGAGGTTCTGGCCGAACGGATGGCGGAGCACCTTCGTCATTGATACAGATTGGGGAACTCTGGCCAGGGACCACCGTTCCGCACGACGCTCGGGACCAGATCGTGATTTCGTCCTGTGCCGGACGTTTCATTCCGTGGCTCGAGATCACCGCCAGCAAGTTCTCCGACGGGCGAAAACGCTACGGCAAGGCGAAGGAGTAGAACGGCTGTTCCCCGCGGGACAGGGTGGCCTGATCTGGCGGGGTAACGGGGTTGGGGTTAGTTTTATGGCTTCTTTGGCAGATCGATCAGCACAATATCCGACTTCTCTCGCAGCCTGTCGAAGACGATTTGCTTGCCATCTGGAGTGATGTCGAAAGTCCTGGTAAGACGGGCGTCGAAAGTGGTAATCTGGCGGGTTTTCTTTGTGACTAAGTCGAGAGAATAAAAATGTTCGGGCTCGGTCTGGGAAGTGGTCGGCACGTATACCAGTTCCTGCCGGCCGGGCATGAAACGGTAATGTTCAGTGTTGACGCGGACACGGATCGCGGGCCGGCCCAAGGGAGTGGCATCGACGGCCGTACCATCCGGGTGAATCATCAACAGCGGGCCCATGGAGGAGACAACCGGACCCGTGTAGACAATGACCGAGCCGTCCGGAGACCACAGGGGATTCGAGGCCGGCCCAGTGGTCAGGCGCTGGGGGGCGCCCCCATCGGGCGGGATTTTGAAGAGTCCGGGGCCCCTGCCGTCATCTCCGGCGGCCACGATAGAGTTGCCGTCGGGCGACCAGCTTGCCGCGCTGGTGACTTCAATAGCGGGGGCGAGAGGCGTGACGCCTCCGCCCTCGGTGGAGAGTACGTTCAAGGTGCGCTTGCCCCCCTTGCGCAGGATCACGGCGGCACGTCGTCCATCAAAGGCCACGGCGGGAGGCTCGAAGAGCGCACCATCGGCGCCGCGCCAGATTTCCAGCACCTGTCCGTTGTCATAGCGCCAGAGGCCGTCGCCACCGCTGGGCGAGGAGAGGTAGAATAGCGATGCCCCTCCGTAACGCGGAGCGTAGGCACGCACCGTGGGCATGCTCAGCGGCTTCACGTCCTTCTCTTCCGCAGGCCGGTCAAGGATGGGGATGCTGAACAGGTTCGCGGTGGGGTGGGAGACCGTGGCGACAAGGCGGCTGCCGTCGCCGCTGGCGTCGATGGAAGAGTAGACTTCGAGCCCGGAGCTAATGCGGCGGACCACCTTGCGGTCCGTGTCCAGAGCCCACAACCAGGGTCCGGCTCCATTCTGGTCGGGCGAAACATAAAGAATGGTCCTGTTGTCGAGCGGGGCGGGATAGCGGACGTCGCTGTTGTGGTTTGTCAGACGCTCGGGTGTTCCGCCGGAAGGCCGGATACGCCAGATGTCCATCTCCTTTGCGTCCCAAATGCCGCTGACGAAGTAAATCCACTGCCCGTCCTTAGACCAGACCGGGTAATGATTGTGACCGCCGGCGCGGAGCGCGAAGATCTGCTTCAGGTTTGAGCCGCTGGTGTCGGCGACGAACATGGGGTCGCCAGGCTCGTTGGAATGGAACACGACTTGGGAGCCGTCGGGGGACCATGCGGCGTTGAACGCGCGTTCGGAGAAAAACGGCCGCAGCGCGCCGCCCATCGAAGGGATCAAACGCATGCGATCGCCACCGGTGATCGAGGAGAGCCAGATTTCGGAACCGTCCGGTGTAAAGCCGGCATTGCGGACCGCCACGGAGGATCGCGATCCCTTGGTCAGATTGATGAAGTTTCGGCTACCTACCTGGCTGACCCAGGCGTCCACCGGGCCGTCGCGGTCCGACCGAAACACTACAAAGCGACCGTCGCGCGAAATCGCCGCATCGTTCTCCGAGCCCTCGAAATCGGTGAAGCGCGCGGACTGGGCATTGGCGAGCGGGTTGTCGCCTTGCTTGCCCGAGTCGAGGGCGAACCAGCCGGCTGCGGCCACTGTGAGGACTAGCAACGGCAGCGCGAACCACAACCAAAGGCGGTGACTTGTCAGTGCGAGGACTGCCCCAGACGGCGCGGCCCGCAGGGAGCGGCGTAGGTCGAGAGCCACGTCGCCGGCATGTTGGTAACGATCCTTGGGATCTTTCGCGAGGGCCTTGTCGAGGATGTCTTGCGTCCATGGGGACACACCGGCGAGCGGTGGGGCTGGATCATGAATGATGGCGTGCAGAGTTTCCACCTGCGAGTTGCCTCGGAACGGCCGCCGCCCCGCGAGCAGTTCATAGAGGACCACTCCCAGAGAGAAGATATCGGTGCGCGGGTCCAGGGGCCTGGCGGTGGCCTGCTCCGGAGACATGTAGCCCACGGTGCCCATCACGGTTCCGGTCTCGGTCAGCGCGGACTCCTGGGTGATCGTTTCGCCTTCAGGGCCGGACGCGCGCTCCATTAATTTCGCCAGTCCGAAATCCAGTACTTTCACCTGCGATTCCGCAGTCACGATCACATTAGCGGGCTTGATGTCCCGATGCACGATCCCCGCCGCGTGCGCCGCAGCCAAAGCGCTGGCGATCTGACTGCAATAGCCGGCTGCCTCGTTGATTGGCAACCCTTTCGGCGTAACCAGCTTGTCGAGCGACTTGCCCTCGACATACTCCATCACCATGAAGTCGATGCCGCCATCGTGGGAGATGTCATGCAGCGTGATGATGTTCGGATGGTTCAGAGCCGAAGCGGCGCGGGCCTCCTGCAAGAAGCGTCGCTTGCGTTCCGGATCTGCGACCTTGTCATGCGGCAGAACCTTGATGGCGACGGTACGATGCAAGCGAGTGTCGGTGGCCCTGTAGACTTCACCCATGCCGCCGGCTCCCAGTTTGGCCTCGATCTTGTAGGGTCCGAGGTGGGCGTCAGTCACCAGCATCGTCTGAGTCCGCGACGCCAACACACTGTCCTTGTTCAGTTCGTTGTCATGTTCAAGGTTCATATCGTCGAGGGACTCCTCGGGGTGAAAAGAGTGGACGTCGTCGCACCGAGGGAGGGCGGGGAACTTCACGGCTGACCCTATAAATACTGGCCGACACCATAGATACCTGCACGACCTTACCACACCAGCATTTGCGGTGGAGCGCGGTGCGCCCGTATTACGGACAAATCAGAAGATAAGAAAATCGTGATCGCGGCGGCGCTGCTATGCTCTTGCCCGGCAAAACGGAAGCTGGCAATGCGACGAACCATGCTTGGCGGGTTCGTCGATACGATGAATAGAGCGCGCAGGCCGCCGCGCCTTTGCGCTCTTCAAATCACATCGGATCGACGATCCGGTTGCCTTGGCATCCCTGCCCGCAGTGCGGAATACTCACAAATGGAGAGCGCAAAAACGCGGATTACTTCCCCGCCGCCAGCCGATCCAACTCCTCGCGCGAATAATACCGCCCTCGCACGAACACTCCGCCCACCCTCCGGACCGCCTTGATATCTTCCAGGGGATCCGCATCCAGCAGCACCACGTCCGCCGCCATCCCCGGTGCGAGCGTGCCCATCGTTGCCTCTAACCCCAGGAACCGCGCCGGACTCACCGTTGCCGCGCGCAACGCCTCCAGCGGCCGCAACCCCGCGCGCACCAGCGCGATCAATTCATCGTGTAGCGCCGCCCCCGGAATCGTGTATTCGTCGCCGGTGTCGGTGCCCGCCAACAGCAGTGCTCCGGATTCGCGCAGTAACAGCACAATCCGATGTAGCTTTTCGAGATTCTGCCGCTGCGCGGCCTCCTGCTCCGGCGTCCGCCCCGCGATTTCCTTTCGCGGATCCGGCCAGTCTTTCTTCACCGCCGCCGGAACCGCGCTCAGCCGCGCGTCACTGACGAGCGCCTCGACATCAAGATGCAGCATCCGTCGCCACAGCGTCAGGCTGGGCGTGAACGCCGTACCCACACGGGCTGCCCGCCTGAACAACTCCGCGCAACGCTCCTCGCTAAATGACTTCTCGGCACGCTGAGCGATCCGGCGCAGCGCCGGACGGTCTTTCGAAGCTAAGGCCTGTTGCCGCTCCGGCTCTAATTCGTACAGCTCCGAGGAGCACGCATACGACACGCCGAAGAGATGCTCGACTGAGCGCTGGCGGACCTCCACTGCGTCCCATACGGTAACGGAATCCGGCACGTGGCCCTTCAACGGCAAATTCCAATGCCGCGTCTGTTCTGCGAGCGCGAAGTATGCATCGCGGGGCACGGAAGACAGCACCTTCACGAAATCGACGTCGAGGTCGTAGAGCTTGTCAAACGCCTTGCGCGCCTCAATCGCCGTGCCTGCCACCAGCACCGGAAGCTTCGGCTCGCCGGACGCGCGACCGTCGACGGCGGGTCCTGAAGTAATGATGCGAGGCCCCACCGCTTTGCCTTCCTCGATCGCCTTCCGCCACGCCTTCGTGCGCTCGAAGTTGCTCCCCATGTCCTGCACGCCCGTAACGCCGTGCGCGATGTAAAGCGGCAGCATATTATGCGATTCCCAGAGATGGACGTGCATATCCCACAGACCCGGAATCGCGAACTTGCCGGCACCCTCGACCACCTTCGCGCCCGCCGGGATTCGCAACCCCGCCACTGGACCCGCATAGGCAATCTTGCCGTCGCGCAGCAGCAATGCAGAATCCTGAATCGCCCGGCCGTCGACGACATCGATGATCGTGACTCCGCGAATGGCGATCGGCGGTGTCTGCGAAAAAGACACACTCGCGAAGCAGCAAAGTGCCGCGAGAACAAAGGAGCGCATTAGTTTCATTGTATCGATCACGTGTGAACGAACCTGCCGACGGGCGTAGGAAGCGGTCTCCCGCGTCGGCCGAGCCCAGACACTGAAATTCAATGACTTACAAGGTGGTTCATGGAGAGTGAGTGGATGACGATAACCCCGCCTGTAAGAAGCCCAGAAGCAACTTCGCAGCGCCCCGTAAGCTTTGCCGGTGGGATCTTCTACAGAGCGATACACGCGTAACGCTTTCTCGACGGATTCCAACGCGAGCGGGCGTTGGCCAAAGTCAAGATAGGCGACGCCGATCCCCGCTTATTTCTCTGTAAACTGATACGCGCCATCCCACTTGGTGGGCGGATTCGCGATGAGTTCTTCGCAGCGATGGAGGAGGAGAGCGCTGGGTTTATCGGTCGTTGCGAGTTGCTGCAGCGCGGCGCGGGCGTCGGCGAAGCGACCGGATTCGTAGATTTTCCAGGCTTTTTCGTACAGGCGCGCGACGGTTACGTGCTGTTCGCTCAAATCCTGGAGTACTTCGTACATCTCCAGCGGCTCGCCTTTACCTTTTACTCGGATACGGTCGAGGAAGCGGCACTGCTCTTTGCTGGTGGCCAGTTCGAAGACTTCTTTTGTGATGATTTGGCGGACTAGGTAGTGCTTGGTGAGGCCTTCGACGCGGGCGGCGGAGTTTACGATGTCTCCTAGGATTCCGTAGTCGAGGCGGCGTTGGGAGCCTTTGTTTCCGAAGAGGGCTTTGCCGGTGTGGATGGCGACGCCATAGCCAAATAGCTTCTTCACGTCCGGCTCCAGCGTAGCTTGGACGGCTTCGAGGCCGGTGATGATGCGGCGGGCGGCTTCGAGGGCACGGTCGGCTGCGTCGGGCTGGGCGTTGGGCGCGCCCCAATAGGCGAGAAACTGGTCGCCGACGAAGTGCTCCATGGAGCCGTCGAGGTCGAGAATGGTTTTCGTCTCGACTTCGAACATATCGTTCAATAAACGGAACATGAGATCGGCGCCGAAGCGTTCGGTGATGGTTGTGAAGTTGCGGACGTCGGTGAGCAGGACGGTGATGGTGGCCTCGCGGGGGAGCATGGCGTCAGGGTTCTTCAAGACATCTTCGAGGACGCGCGGCGAGAAATAGCGGCCCAGCGTTTCCTTGGTTTTCGCCTTCTCGAATGACTCGACGCCTGTCCGCCGCGCCGACTCGACCAACAACCCGGCGACCACGAATCCGGCCGGCGTGATGACGGCCACCACCGCACGATGCCAATGCAGCATGGCGCCGCTGCCCGCGAACAGAATCGCCAGTACGAATGCGCTCGCCAGAAAGAACAGAAGATTCCCTTCCGCAAACCGCCCCGCGGCCGCAATCGACAGTAAGCCCGCAACAGTCAGCAGCGCGGTCCACCAGGGGCTTAATTCGGTGAGCAGCAAGCTTTGCAAAAGATCGTTCAGCGCGTTCGCGTGGAGCTGCATCAACGGCTCGAACTTCGCAAACGGCGTCGGGCCCGCATCGCCCGTGCCGATCGCGATCGAGCCCACCATTACGATGTCGCCCTTTTCCGGAATCCCTTTTGGCCACTTCGCCGGTTCGTCTTTATGCTTCGTCCACTCCGCATGCCGCGTGCGCAGATCGCGCACCGTCAGGTACTTAAAGCCCCGATCCCAGCGCTCGCTAAACGGAGCCCGCCAGTTGAGCAGCACATTGCGCGACGGCAGTCCGCGTTCGACGACGCTGCTCTGGTCCGCACCCAATTCTTTCCAAGCCAACTCGCCGGTATCCGTGCAATGCAGCGCAGTCTGCGCGATGTCCATGTACCGCAGATATGCCGCCAGCGCGAGCGACGGCCTGCACTGCCCCACCGTTGCGCCATACGAATAGCGCCGGTGCACTCCGTCCGGATCCATGGAAATATTGATCAGCCCCGAAAAAAACTCGCCCGGAGCGAAGGCTGGAAACGACTGCCGCAGCTTGGTCTGTTCCCAGGCCTCCGCCAGCACGACGTTGCCGCTCTTGCGCAGTGCCGCCAGCACGCCCCGCGAATCTTCGGCCGTCCCACGTGCCAGCATCAAGTCGAACGCCACAGCCTTCACCTCGAAGTCCGACAGGATGTTCACAATGTCCGCGTACATGTTGTACTCGGCGGCGGTAGAGGCGGCTCCCATGAAATCTTCCGACTCCAGGTCGACAAGAAACACGCGTGCGTCGGGCTTGGGCGCGAGGCCCCATTGCAGACGCTGCTGAACCAGATAATCGAACCAACGGCGGTCGAGCGAGGCGAACGGATTCGCGCCCAGCGCGATCAGCAGAGCGGCGATTGCCGCAATCGCGCCGGCCAGCAGCCATGGCTCGCGCAGCGCGAAAGGAAGGTAGCGTGCCTTCTTCACGAGCCTACGCGGATCCGCAACACGGTCGTCTGCTTCTCGGGTATCGAAACTTTCTGTCCGCGCTCGATATTATTGCCGCGCATCACGCCGCCGACCGCGGTTGGAGCATCTTTGACGCTATAGTCCGCTGCCGTCGCCGCCGACTTTAGCTTGCTCTCAATCCATCGTCGTACCGCGCCGGCCTGCATGCTTCGAACTTCTTCGCTCGCCCCGTTCATCTTCTTAACCAACGCGTCGAATGCCTGAAAATCCGCCGCTTCCGGATACGCGAAGATCACGTCGATCTCGGTCACGCCTTCCGCGCCTTCCCATGTCCACTTTCTATGTGCAGGTAGCTCCAGGGTCAAGTCGCTGCCTTGCGCCGTTTCGGGCGCGCCATAGACCAACTGCCCGTCTTTATTAAACGCGGCGACAGAAACGATACACTTGGCGTCCGGCGTCACGATGACCTTCAGTTCTTTTCCCGGGCCGGGTTTCGCGGCCTTCGAAAAGTCCGTCACCTTCGAACCGGCTTTGCCTCCAGGCTCTACAACGACCACCTGCACGCGCGCTTCTGCCGCGCAACAAAGCGTCGACGCGAAGCAGAAGAACAAAACCGCAATGTCTGAATGACGCCCCATCGTGTTCACTCCTATCGGGACTACTATCCACGCTACACCTTCCGCGGAACGCAAGCTGCGCCGTCCCCCCCACTCCACCCTTCGAGAGGCCAGCCTCCGGGAGTGTATCGAACGCGGCCAGTGCCGCGCAACAGAATCCTGCAGGCCAGAAGAGCATATTGACCACCCAGATGTAACGCGATGTGACACGCATGTGTAGCTGTGATGTCCCTCAAGAATGAACCAATCGACCTTCCCGTTTGGTTCACGGTAATGAACGCTTGGGGCCCGCGATCATTCCGGATTGGCTCGCCGAACAACCGACCGGCGCCTCCCGCGCGCGTCCAGACCGCCTGCGACGACGAATCTCCAAGCTCAACATACGGGGGGGAGCTGTCACTCCTGTCTATCTGACCGGCGGTGAGCCGTTCGAATAGATACCACGACTTCCCAGGATAATCGAGGGGGAAATCCCGACACTCGAACGAGTCTTGTCTAATGCAGGATGAGCCTGAAGGAGGGCCTGTTTCTAACGCAGGATGAGCCTGAAGGGGCGCATGCTAGGGATTGATCATCAGCATGCG
>JAYVTO010000262.1:0-9276 GCA_043788745.1 Acidobacteriaceae bacterium | reverse complement strand
TCACGCCGATCGCCATGACCAAGGGCCTGCGCTTCGCGATCCGCGAAGGCGGCCGTACGGTCGGCGCGGGCACGGTGTCGGAGATTTTGGAATAGCATTCCGGTCCGCGCAGGCGGATCGCGACGGAAGAAGGAAAAATAAGTTATGGCGCGCGAAATCATTACGTTTCAATGCACCGACTGTAAGCGGAAGAACTATACGAACATGAAGAACAAAAAGACGACCACCGATCGTCTCGAGTTCAAGAAGTTCTGCCCGTTCTGCCGCAAGCATGTTCCGCATAAAGAAGTAAAGTAAACCCTCGCGAAACGGGGTGCTAGACTGTTAGTCGAGCGCTTTGCGGATCGCGAGGCACGAAGGGGCATAGGCTAACGGTAAACCAGCGGTCTCCAAAACCGCCTTTGGGGGTTCGAATCCCTCTGCCCCTGCCAGAGTTTTTGTTGCGCAGGGCCCGGTCGAACCGGCAAGGCCCGCGCACCCATTTAGGGATCAAAAGAGGAAATATGGCTGAAGTAACAGCAGTGGCGGAAAAGGCCGCGAGCCTTCCGGCGCGAGTCAAAACCTACGTCGAAGAGCTGCAGCTCGAAATGCGCCGCGTGACCTGGCCGAGTTCGAAACAGGTGCGCGCCACCACCGCGGTTGTCATCGCAGCCGTATTCGCGTTCGCCGCCTACTTCTGGGTGGTCGATTTCGTGGTTGGCCGCGCAGTGACGAAGCTGTTTGACACGTTCACGAAGTAGGATCCCGTACCCTTTATGTCCGATTCGACCGAAGAGATAAACCAACCCGAAGCTGAACTCGAAACGCCGCACGCCGTCGAGATCGAGGCGGAGCCCGCCGAGTTGCATACAACCGCCGCCGTCGATGGCGAGCACGAGGCCGAGGCTGAGCACCACGACACGGCCCTCGCTGTTGCCGACGATGCCAGCGAAGAGGTGCCCGCGGTTCCCTCCATACGCAACTGGTTCATCATCCACACCTACTCCGGCTTCGAACAGAAGGTCGCCGACTCTCTTAAGAGCCGCGCGCAGGCCTTCGGCTTCGATGACAAGATCGGGCAGATCCTGATTCCGACCGAAGAGGTCGTCGAACTCCGCAACGGCAAGAAAGTCACCAGCAAGCGCATGCTCTATCCGGGCTACGTGCTGGTGGAAATGGAAATGAACGACGAACTGTGGCACGCCGTCAAGGCAACGCCGCGCGTCACCGGTTTCGTCGGAGGCGGCACCCAGCCCGTTCCCCTGACTTCGGACGAAGTCAATTCGATTCTCTATCGCCAGTCGACCTCCGCGGAACGCCCGCGGCCGAAGCTCAATTTCGAAAAGAACGAAAATGTGCGTATTGTCGATGGGCCGTTCAACAACTTCTCCGGCAAGGTGGACGAGGTCAACCCCGAGCGCAATACGCTGCGCGTGATGGTGACCATCTTCGGCCGCTCGACCCCGGTCGAACTCGACTTTCTACAAGTAGAAAAAGCACAGTAAGCAAGTACGTAAGGGAATAAGCACATGGCGAAAAAAGTAACAGCAATGGTGAAGTTGCAGATTCCGGCGGGCAAGGCAACCCCTGCGCCTCCGGTCGGCACCGCACTCGGACCGCAAGGCGTCAACATTATGGAGTTCTGCAAGGCCTTCAACGCCAAGACCTCCTCGAAAGAGCAGGAAGGCCTGATCATTCCCGTGGTGATCACCATCTTCTCCGATCGCTCCTTCACCTTCATCACCAAAACTCCGCCCGTGCCCGTGCTCATCAAGCGCGCGGTCGCCATCGCCAAAGGTTCGCCCGAGCCGAACAAGCAGAAGGTCGGCAAGATCACCCAGGCGCAGATCGAAGAGATCGCCAAGATCAAAATGCCGGACCTCAACAGCTTCGAAATCGAAAAGGTCATGAACCAGGTCCGCGGCACCGCCCGCAGCATGGGCGTCGACGTAGTCAGCTAGTTCGTCCGCAAATCTCTGCTTTAGAAAAAGGGCGCGCCTTCGACGGCGCGCCCTTTCTCGTTGAGCCACCCGCGTCCCAAACCGAAAAAATCACATGGCTTGCCCCGAATTCAAGGGAGAATCAGCGCAGAAAGCGAAGAAGACGTCTGCTGTGAATCTCGACCTTCCATTGACACCCGCCGAGTACTCAAACTCTTGTCGAACCAAAATGCGAGGGGACCCTCCCTTTGACGGGAAAGCGTGACGTGCCGAAGACGATTCAACCCAGATCGCAGACTGCGCCGATACCGACGTCGCCCCGGTACGCTGCTGAATCGATATCCGCGACCAGATCCTGGTCGAACGTACCCGTCTAAGGCCTTTCCCATACCGGCGACCGTGTCGGTGAGCTGTACAGGCCGATCCAATCCACACAATCCGGCCCGCAAACAAGGCGGCATTCAGGACAGCGACAAGCGCCCGCTCCCGATCCTCTACCGCACGATCTCGTACTCGAACTTGTACAAGTGCTTCCCGTCCGTGATCTCGATCGCCATCTTCCCCGTCAACCCCACCAACTCTTCTGTTCCCGAATCTGGAACCACCGTCACCGAGAGCGTCTGCTCGCCCCGATTCATCACGCCCAGGTGCTGTAGCACAAACGAACCCGTACGCCCATCGAGCGATCCCGTCACCTTCTCCATCGCGACATAGCCCGCCGAGCCCTTTACCGCCGACATCGCCGCCAGCATCTCGCCGACACTCCTCGCATCCAGCGCCCCGTGGAACTGCTTCGCAATCGACATCCGCCCCACCGCGGCATCCGTCGCGCCCTGCGGAGTCAGCTTCACATCAAACGTGCCGTTCGCTTGTTTCAAAGAACCCTTCTTCTGCGCAAATGTCCGCGCGCCCAACGCCAGCAGCAAAACCGCAACGCGCCGCTGCACGATTAATCCACCAGCGATTGATACGCCATTTGCCGGAACCGCTCCGAGTACGGCAAATTCCCGTTCGGCAGTATCTGAATCATGAACACGCCGAACATCTGTTCTTTCGGATCGAGCCAGAACCGCGTGCCCGCCGCGCCGCCCCAATAGTATTCGCCGTCGCTGCCGATCATCCCCGTCTTCCCCGGCCCCGGGTGCACGGCGAACGTCAAGCCGAAGCCCCACCCCTTGGAGAGAACTTCGCCGACTCGCGGCATCCCATCAATGTGATCGGTGCGCATCATGTCCACCGTCTTGCGACCCAGAATCCGCGCGCCGCCCAACTCTCCGCCGCCCACCAGCATCTGGCAAAAGCGGGCATAGTCCCGCGCCGTCGAAGTTAATCCTTCGCCGCCCATAAACGCCCCCGGAGCTCTCTTGAAGCTCTCCTGTGGTGGACCCTTGTGGCGCTCGATCGTCGTATCCGCCTTCGGGGCGTAGAGCGTCGTCAACCGGTCCCACTTCGCTTCCGGAACCCAGAACCCCGTGTCCTTCATATCCAACGGCTCGAAAATCCTCTTCGCGAAGAACTGATCAAGCGGCATACCCGAAACCACTTCCACCAGCCGCCCCAACACGTCGATCGAGTAGCTGTACTCAAACGCCGTCCCCGGCTCGCGCAGCAGCGGCACGGCAGCAAACGCTTTGATGACGCTCGCCAGATCCAGGCCCGCCGTCGCCACTCGTGCCTTGAATAAACCCGGCTGCCCATCTTCACCGCGCGGACCCGAATAATTCAATCCCGAGGTGTGCCGCAGCAAATCGCGAATCGAAATCTGCTGCTTCGCCGCCACCGTGCTCACCGTCTTGCCCGAGTCTTGCACGGCGATCTTCATATTCGCGAACTCCGGCAGGAACTTCGAAACCGGATCGTTGATCCCAAACTTGCCGTCCTCATACAGCATCATCACGGCAACGCCGGTCACGGCTTTCGTCATCGAATAAATCCGGAAGATCGCATCCTTGCGCATCGGCTTCTTCGCCTCGCGATCCATGTACCCATAGGAATCGAAGTACGCAATCTTGCCGCGCCTCCCGATCAGCCCAATCGCGCCCGCGACCTTGCCCTCGTCAATCCACTGCTGCATCGCCGGAGCAATCTTGCCCAACCGCTCCGGAGAAAATCCAAGATTGTCCGGTTTAGCCTGCGGAAGCTCAGCCGCGAAGCCGTATGTCACAGCAATCGAGAGCACAAAAAGGAGACGCTTCATGATGAAACGAAGCATACCAGATGAACAATCCGCAGCGTCGCGCAGGCTCAACCGGCATCACCCACCCTAAAGTGTTCGCCGCAATCAGGCGAATACTAGGTAGCCCTGCTGGGCCTATTTATGGCGACCCTGCCCTCCGTCCCGCACGCCGCACCCGTATCGCGCCCCAAGCCGATGCAGGTCTCCGACGCCTTGAAGACCGTCTGGGGCCGCCTCCTGATTCCCTCGATCGCCGATCTCTTTTTCATCGCGCTCATGGCCTGGCTCTTCCTGTCCGGCCCCTTCGGCTGGCAAGGCCTCCTTGCCGACGGCGATGCCGGCTGGCACATCCGCACCGGCGAATACATTCTCGAAACCGGCCGCGTGCCGCAAACCGATCTCTATTCGTTCTCGAAGCCCGGCGCACCCTGGTTCGCCTGGGAGTGGCTCTCCGACGTCCTGTTCGCCGAACTCTCGCGCTGGAGCGGCGGCCTCAAAGGCTTGGTCCTGATGGCCGGAGTCGTCATCACGGCCGTCTTCACGCTCCTGCTGCGCTCCATGGCGTGGCGCGGCGTAACGCTGTGGGTCGCCCTGCCAGTCGCCTTGCTCGGCCTCGGCGCAAGTTCCATCCACTTCTTGGCGCGCCCGCATATCTTTACAATGCTGTTCCTGGTCATCGCGCTCTGGCTGATTGAAGCCGACCGCCGCCGCCCCAGCCCCTGGCTCTGGTCGCTCCTCCCGTTGACCATTTTGTGGACCAACCTGCACGGCGGCTTCCTCGTCATCTTCCTCGTTCTCGGCGCGCTCGTCGCCGGCTCCGCGGTCGAAGCCTTTCTCTTCGGAAACCGCTGGGAAACTGTCGCCCGTTACGGCGTGTTGACGGCCGCCTGCGCCGCCGCGACCTTCGTGAATCCGTACGGCTATCTCGTGCACCAGCACATCATTGGCTATCTCCGCTCGGACTGGATCCGCGCCGTCGTTCAGGAATTCCAGTCGCCCAACTTCCGCAGCGAAAGCATGTTGCAGTTTGAACTGCTGCTGTTCGTCGGCCTGATCGCCGCTGCGTCCTTCCTTCGCCGCCGCCGCATCACCGAGGCTCTCTGGATCGCCGGTTTCGCGCATCTCTCGCTCTCCTCGCAACGCCACATCCCGGTCTTTGTAGCCGTAGCGGCACCCTATATCGCCGCTGAGCTCAATCGCTGGTGGGAGCAGTGGACCGGCAGCGCCAGCCACAAGTCGCTGCTCGGCATCCTGCGTCAAATGGGCCGTGACCTCACCCCCAGCCTCGCCCGTTCGAGCGTATGGGTTTTCGCGTTGGTGGCCGCCCTCGTCGTGATCGGCGAGCCCATCAAGTGGCCCAGCGACTTCCCGGATCTGCTCTTCCCAACGACCCTGATTCAAAGGAACGAAAGCCGGCTCCTCAACGGCAGGTTGCTCACCTACGATCAATGGGCAGACTATCTCATCTATCGCAAGCCTAAGCAGCAAAAGGTTTTTGTCGACGGCCGCAGCGACTTCTTCGGCCAGGAACTCGGCGACGACTACATCCATATGACCCAAGCCCGCTGGGACTGGGAGCATCTCCTCGCCAAACACCGCTTCGACACCATTCTCGCGCCCATCGACTGGCCCCTCGCCGCCCTCCTCAAGCAGAGTCCGTCCTGGAATCTGATCGAGGACGACGGCAAAGCACTCCTCTTCGCCCGCCGAAACCCCTAGTTCCGTTGCCCTTAGCCAGTACCCAATGACCGAGTACTCTCCGGCAAAGAGACAGAGGACTAAGGTTCTAAGAGCAAGCACAAATGCGGGGGATTGGCCTAATGAAAAGCCCGCAGACCGCCGAAGTAATCATAGGACGCGGAATGAAGATCTCCCCACAGAGCGGCGCACCATCCTCGGATCCCGGGCAACCCAAGCGCCGGCAGGCCTCGCTCGGCCTGTCGTCGAAACCCTTAGGACCAGCCCGGTTTGGCATGCCGATGGAATGGGTTGGCGGCAGCTCTTGGCGGTTGCCATCCGGCAAAGCGCTTGCTGAGTTCGCCTTACAGGCAGGCTTCCTAGCCCCGCTCATGCTCGGCTCCGGCATTCCCGGCGCCCAATCGTCGAGCTCGGCCGTGACGTCCGGTGGCGGAATCAAACGCCGGAAAGCCGCCGATATCCTGCTGACGGTCACCGGTACTACGGATTCCGCAAGCGACCTCAAACACGAACTCACAACACCGAGGGCGATCCAATGACACCAATCACTGCGCTGGCCTTGGTGATCGGACTCGTTGCATCGATCCAGGATCTTGCAGTCCGCCGTATTTCGAACTGGATTCCGCTCGCCGCTTTGGTCGGAGGCTTCCTCTTACAGACGGCCGAGCACGGCTGGCGCGGTGCAGTCGGCGCCGTACTCGGCGCGATCACTGGCTTTTGCATCTTCTTGCTGTTTTACGTGATGGGTGGCATGGGTGGAGGCGACATCAAGCTGATGGCCGGCTTCGGCGGAATTCTCGGTGTGACCAAACTGCTTGAAGCAGCGCTTCTCACCGCCCTCTGCGGAGGCCTACTCGCCGTTGGCGTGGTCGTGTGGATGACCCTGCGAAACCGGAGTCGAGGCGGCGGCCAGCCGCTCACTGCGGAAGCAATTCCTTATGCACCGGCAATCGCCGTTGGTGCCTGGTTATCGTTGCTGTCGACGGTTTGATTGGAATGGACATTTTTGAGCCGAGGAACGGAAGGCATATATGGATCGCAGATTTCTAACGGTACTGGGCGTCAGCTTGGTCTTCGCGCTCGTGGTATCCAGCGTGTTCTACCAAATGACCGCACGGTCTTCTACTTCAAAACCGCAACAGTCGGACATGAAGGATCTCGTCGTCGCGACCCGCCCCCTGGGCATCGGCGTCACCGTGAAGCCGGCCGACGTGAAGATGGTAAAGATGAGTGCGGAAGCCTTTCCGAAGGGCGCCTTTTCGCGCGTCGAAGAGGTGATTGATCGCCCGATCGTCAGCAACATCCTCATTGACGAACCGGTGCTCGAAGGCCGCCTGGCGGCTCGCGGCAGCGGCCTCGGCCTCGCCCCGGTCATTCCGGTCGGCATGCGCGCCGTTTCGGTCCGCGTGAACGACGTGGCTGGGGTCGCCGGCTTCGTACAGGCCGGGATGCGCGTGGACGTTCTCGTCACCGGCCGCCCGCCGAATGGCGACAGCACGGTCGTAACCACCTGCCTCCAGAACATCCTGGTTCTGTCCTCCGGAGCACAGATCCAAGCCGACGCCCGAGGCCAGGCGATGCCTGCGCCGACGGTGACCTTGCTCGGTTCGCCCGAGCAGGCCGAGCTTCTGACCCTCGCCAATACCGAAGGGCACATTCAACTTGTTCTCCGAAACGGCAGCGACCAGGCGATCGAGAAAACCTCGGGCCGCAACACCTACGACCTCTTCGGAGCCCGGTCGCGCGCCTCGAACAACACGAAGTCCAACTCGAACAAAGACAATAACGACGAGACCGCGAAACCTCGCCCGCGGCCTCGCGTCGTGCCCGTGGCTGCGCCCGCCGTTCCCGCCGCTCCGCCGCCCGTCGCGGCTCCGGATCAGGTGATCGTGATCCGCGGCAACCAGAAGACCGTGGAAATCATTCCAAATAAGACCAACTAGTTGGGTATCAGAGTAGGCAAACGAACTCGCGAGTGGAGAATACGACGATGACTTTCGCAAAGACTCCTTTTCAGGCCAGCCTTCTTGGCGCCGGAGTTTTCGCAGCTTTGGCACTGGCCTTAGTTGCAATCCCTTCCGGAACGGCCAGCGCGCAAACGGCCGCTGAAGATCTGCGCCTGACAGTGGGCAAGAGTGTGGTCATCGACTACCCTTCCGACATCCGCCAGATATCAACCAGCAATCCGGAAATTCTAGATGCTAGTCCCGTGACGACGCGCGAGATCCTGCTTCATGGCAAAGGCCTCGGAACCGCCACGATGGTCGTCTGGAGCAAGTCCGGTCAGCGGACCTTCTACAACGTCAACGTCGAGTTGAACGTCGATCCGCTGCGCAAACTGCTCAAAGACTCCTTCCCGAATGAGAACATCCGGGTCTTCTCGTCCCGCGATTCCATCTCGCTCAGCGGAAAAGTCTCGTCCAAGGAGATCGCGGATCGAGCCGTCGCAGCCAGCCAGACCTTCAGCAAGGTCGTCGTGAACAACCTCGGAATTTCCCCAGGGCCAGTCGAAAAGCAAATCCTCCTGCGTGTCAAGTTTGCCGAACTCGATCGAAGCACATCGTCCGACTTCGGCGTCAATCTCGTCACTACCGGTGCCCTCAATACGATTGGCCGCACGACCACTGGCGCGAATGCTCCGCCAGCGGTGACGCCCGATCGCACTTTGTCAATCTCGGACGCTCTCAACATTTTTGCCTTTCGTCCGGATCTGAACCTCGGTGCTTTTATTAAAGCGCTGCAAAGCAAAGGCGTCCTGCAGATTCTAGCGGAACCCAACCTTGTGACTAGTAACGGCAAAGAAGCGAACTTTCTGGTCGGCGGCGAATTTCCGATTCCGATCGTGCAAGGCGGCGGCAACGCGAGCGCCATCAGCATTCAGTTTCGTGAGTTCGGCATTCGCTTGAAATTCACGCCGACAATTACCGAGAACAAGACAATCAAACTGCAATTAAAACAGGAAGTTTCGACCATCGATATCGCCAATGGTGTCAGCGTGAGTGGTTTCCGCATCCCTGCCCTTTCCACCCGCCGCGCCGAAACCGATATCGAACTGCAGGAAGGGCAGAGCTTTATTATTGCCGGTCTGGTCGACAATCGCGAGACGGAAAGCTACTCGAAGATCCCTGGCCTCGGCAGCATTCCGATCTTCGGCGCTCTTTTCAAGTCGCGCAGCGATACCAAGTCGCGCAGCGAACTGGTCGTGATGGTCACCCCCGAAATCACGACCCCGCTCGGACCGAACGACCCGAAACCGATTCCGTACATGCCGAACGAGTTTCTCGTTCCGATCGCGTCGCCGGGTAGCAAAACGCCGGCAACCACCGCCGCCAAGGCTCCGAAATCCAGTTCCAAGAAACGTAACTAGTTAGGGCATCGGCTGGCAGAGCCGCGATAGAGAAGATCGCGGGCAGAGATAGATTCAGCAACGGCAGAGATAGAAATGGATTGGCGCAAACCACCTTCGACAGCCTCCGAACGCGA
>JAYVTO010000261.1:0-4883 GCA_043788745.1 Acidobacteriaceae bacterium | reverse complement strand
GCCGGCATGAGCTTCGCGGTGGACTAGGGCGATCCGCGAAGCCCGCAACAAACCGACCAGCAAGGTGTTGCCAGTTTCTTTCAAGATCACCCGCGTCCCTCCGATAAGGGTCTTACGGAACGGGAAGAGTCAAGAAAGGGTTGCTGTGATTTCTCTACAGAAGTCTCTCAATGAATTCGATCGGATGCGGAATGTGGAACGCACGGCGGTCGAATCGTATTGCGCCGCGCTGCAAACCGCTGAGAGTTATCTCGTCGAGGTGGACCCAGCGGACGCCGAGCAGACGCGCGCGGCAGTTCGCGAAGTGTGCGCGACCGTCGAGCGCAGCGCGGACTCCGCGGCGTTGCAAGATTCGAGCTCACGCTTTCGCGCCGTGCTGCGGGACTACCAGCAGCGGGCGCACGAACAAATCCATCGCCTCCGCGGCGATCTCGAATCCGCTCTCGTCGCCATGCAGGGCGTCGCCGACTCCCTGTCCGCCAGAGACAGCGATCATCGCGAGAAGCTTTCGCATGAACTGGTCCGCCTGCGGGCAACCAGCGGTCTCCAGGACGTCACGAAAATCCGCGCCGGTATTCTCTCCACCGTGCAGGGAATCGAAACCTGCGTCAACCGCATGGAACGCGAGAACCAACTGGTCATCGCCCAACTCTGCGACGAAATTCGCGTGCTGCATGAGCGCGTGGAAAGCGTCAGTAAGCAATCGTCTCTCGACCCAATCACTGGCCTCTTCAATCGCCATCAAACCGAGGTGCATATCGAAACCGTTGCCAGTCACAATTCGGTGCAGCCCGTTTCGCTCGTCTATCTCGCCGTCCGGAACTACAAACTGCTCTGCCACCAGTCCGGTCGCGAGGTGGTCGAGGCAGCCATGGCCGCGCTCGGCGCTCGCGCACGCGGCATCTTCGGCGAAGACGCCCACCTCGGCCGCTGGAGCGACGATGAACTACTCGTGGTCCTGCGCGGCGATCCCGCTCACGCTCTCAGTCTTTCGAAAAAAGCTGCCACCCAAACGCCGGGCGCCTACCCGGTCCAGGTTGCCGGACATCTGCGCCAACCTTCGCTAAAAACGCAGATCATGTTCCTCGAAAGGCGCACCGGAGAATCGGCACGCGAGATCCTTCGCCGCATCGATTCCTTCGCGCTTGGACCGCAATCCGTGGGCGTCTCGACCGTCAATCACTGAAATCCGGCTCAGCCCAACAAGTACACGGCGTAGCGCGTCACCGTCTGATACCCCATCTGCTGGTACAGCGCCTCACCCGCGTCGCTTGCCTGCAGCAGCGTTCGCGTTACACCGGTTTCTTCCCGCGCCTCCGCGATTGCTTTGCGCATCAGCGCCTCCGCATACCCTCGCCGCCGATAGCCCGGCAATGTTCCTACTGAATACACCCCGATCGCGCCGGCTTCCACCACCGTCGCCGCGCAGCACACCGCCGTCTGCCCCACGTACCCGATCCATCCTTTGTACGCGCCCGTCCACGCCCCGTCCTCCGCATACACTTTCTTCGCCGTCGAAAACGGAATATCGAAGGAAATCGACGACACATGTGTGAATGCCAGCCGCGTCGCCGAATCCCAAACCCGTTTGCATTCGATCGCCGGAAGTGCCCGCCCCGGCGGAGCCAGTTCCTCCGCGATCATTCCCGGCGGAGCCGCAATCTGCCGGAAGCCCGTTCCTACGATCTGGCGTCGCACCTCGTTCTTCACCGCGCGATCGATGTGGTCTTCGCACATCCACAGCGACCAGCGCACGCCGCGCCCGCGGTAATAGGCGTTTACCGTCTGCAAGCGTTGGGCGAAATCGGGCGCGTTCGTCACCGCGGGCCCCTGCAGCACGCCGAGGTTGAAGACGGCATAGTCGAGCCCGGAATCGATGATTGTAATGCCCGAAAGCGGCTCCACCACGCCGTCTTGCGGTCCGTCGCCGAACACCCGCAGCGCGGCATGGAGATTCGCGTCGATGATCTGAGTCAGCGTCGTCAATCGATCTGGCTAGTCTACAACGTTGATCGCGCTCTTACAGCAACGACAGCGGATCCACGTCAATCCCCAGCGCCGTCGCGTTCCACTTCTTCTGCTCCGCGTATCGCTTCAGCGTCTGCAGCATCTCGTTCAGCCGCTTACGGCTGGCGGCCTTGATCACCATTTGATACCGGAACTCGCGCTTCAGTTTCGGCACCGCCGCCTCTGCCGGACCCAGAATTTTGATTCCCTCTTCGCCCGCACCCGCCAGATTGCCGATCTCGCCGCTCATCCGTAGCGCCTCTTCCTGGTTCTCGCTCCGCACCAGCACGCTCGCCAGCGCCGCGAACGGGGGATAGCGCATCGCCTGCCGGAACTGCAATTCCTTCTCGTAAAAGGCATCATAATCCTGCGCCGCCGCATAGCGGATCGCGTAATGATCGGGATTAATCGTCTGAATTAGCACAATACCCGGCAGCGATCCGCGTCCGGCGCGACCCGCGGCCTGCGTCAGTAATTGGAATGCGCGTTCCGCGGACCGGAAATCCGGCAGGCCCAGCCCGATGTCCGCGTTCACAACGCCAACCAGAGTCACATTCGGAATATCGTGGCCTTTCGCGATCATTTGCGTGCCGACCAGAATATCGAAGCTGCCTTCGCGAAATCCCGACAAAATTGTGATGAAGTCGCGTTTATGGCTCACCGTATCGCGATCCATCCGCGTGATGCGCGCCTCCGGAAACGTGTTGTGGAGTTCATCTTCGATCTTTTCCGAACCCGTGCCCAGGAACTGAATATGATCGCTATCGCACTTCGGGCAGCGCGACGGAATCTTCTCCGCATAGCCGCAGTAGTGGCACAGCATGCGCTTGTCGCGCCGGTGATACGTGAGTGTCACCGCGCAATTGATGCACTCCATCTTCCAGCCGCACGCGCGGCACGCGACGAAGCTCGAAAAACCGCGCCGGTTCAGCAGCAGCATGGTCTGCTCTTTGCTTGCCAGGCGCTCCTGAATCGCATCGAGCAAACTACGGGAAAAAGGCCCGTTCTTCCGCGTCTCGAGAAACTCCTCGCGCATGTCGATGATCGCGACCTTGGGCATCGGGCGCGCCTCAATGCGCTCCGGCAGCAGCAGCAAATCGTACTTGCCTTTTTCCGCGTTGTAGCGCGATTCGAGCGCCGGCGTCGCCGACCCCAACACCACCACCGCGCCCGAAGCTTGCGCCCGCACGATGGCCACATCGCGCCCGTTGTACCGCGGAGTCTCCTGCTGTTTGTAACTCTGGTCGTGCTCCTCGTCGACCACGATGAGCCCCAGATTCCGCACCGGCGCGAATACGCCGGACCGCGTGGCGACGACCACCTGCGCGACACCCGACTGAATGCGCCGCCACTCCGCCGACCGCTCCGCGTCGTGGAACGCCGAATGCAAGATCGCCACTTTATCGCCGAATCGCGATGAGAACTGACCGGCCACCTGCGGCGTCAGCGCGATCTCGGGCACTAGCAACAACGCCCCGCGCCCCGCCGCAAGAGCCGCTTCGATCGCTTTCAAGTAGACTTCCGTCTTGCCCGACCCCGTCACGCCTTGCAGCAGAAATGTTTTGTAAGCGCGCGACGCAATCGCCGCTTCGATCTTCTCGTACGCCGCCTGCTGGTGCACATTCAGTACTGGCACCGGGCGCTCAAAGCCGCCCGCAATTGCGGCTGGTTCCAATTTCAAATGGATCAGGCTAGCGCGCCCCAGCGCCCGAGCGGCAACACTTGCGCCCGGCATCGTTTCTTCCAACGCGCCTAGATTGTGCCCGCCCGGATGCAATTCGAGGAACGCCAGCAACTCGCGTTGCGCCTTCGGCAGCTTCTTATCCGCGGGCCGCAACAGGAATTCCACGCGCAGCCGCTCCGCCGAAGCCCGCAGCGGATCGCGTTCCGCCGACACTTCTTCGGCTTCGATGAAGCCCTTCTTCTCAAGCGATTTCAAATGCCGAGCCGCGTCTTGCACTTTGCGCGTCAAATACAATGCCGATTGCTGCCGCGCTTCGAGCAGCCGCAATAACGACGTGACGTCGTCGTCGCTCTCACCCGTCCCGATTAACAACTGCCGAGCCGCATCGCGCCCCGACGGAGTCAGCGAATATACCTTGCCCTTGCGCGTCTCCCCGGCAAGCGGCGTCATCGACCGCAGCACCTCGCCCAACGGAGCGCAATAATAAGCCGCCACCCATTTCGCCAGCGAAAGCAACGCGGCATCAATCACCGGCTGCTCATCGAGCAAATGAAGCGTCTCGCGAATCTTCGCCTGTGGAGGATCGTTGTGAACGCGAAGAATGACGCCGGTCATTTTACGAGATCCAAAGGGAACGGCAATCCGGCAACCCGCCTGCGCCCGATGCCGCAGCGTCTCCGGCAGGCGGTAGGTGAAGAGGCGGTCGAGCGGCACGGGCAGCGAGACGTCGCAGTATTCGGGCGAAGTCTGAGGAGAAGGAAACAAGCTTTCATCCTAGCGGACAAGCGAGAGCAGGCTGCATCGTTGGTCTGACTCGATCAGGCATGTCGCCTTCATCGCACACAGAACTGAGAGAAGAATCGCCACGGAACAGTAGAGTCTGGCGACTGGCCGATCCGCCAGTTGGCAAGGGCACGGACGCCAACGCTTCACCCAGCCGCGACGCAATAGCCTCGAGATTGCTCGCGCGAAGTGAGCGCCCCAAAGAAAGCGAGACCGCGCGCACCAGTCTCACGAAGTAGCGTGCAGCAAGCGGTCCGAGTCAGGGGCAGTTCCTTCGTTTTCTTCGTTCCACACCGGATTCGTTGCCTGGGTTGAACCGGTTGGATCAGTGTACGGTGCCGATTCGTGACGGGGAATAGTGGGAACAATGCGGACGTGGCTTAGGACAAAAAGAAAATGTATTGTCGCG
>JAYVTO010000260.1:0-3990 GCA_043788745.1 Acidobacteriaceae bacterium | reverse complement strand
GTTCCGCACGGACCTGAGCCTGGTGAAGGACAAGGAAATCGCGCTGGCGACCGGGCTGATCGAAGCGCTGGCCGCCGAATTTGAGCCCGAGAAGTATCGGGATGCGTATCGCGACAACCTGCTGGCGATGGTCGAAGCGAAGAGGGCCGGCCAGGAAATCGTGGAACCGCCGGTGCCGCAGCCGGCGAAGGTGATCGACATTCTGGAGGCCTTGAAGGCCAGCCTCGAGATGGCGCGCAAGCCCGCGGCTCACGCGATCGAGTCGACCAGCGCGGCGGCGGACGAAGCGAAGCCGCGCAAACGCGCGAAGAAAGTCGCCAACGCATAGTGCTAACCGGCGAACTATGATTCCCTGCGAGGGAGTTAGCTTGAATACCACGCCGCCGAGTTTGGACCGTCAACCGGTGTAATTTCGTAGAGGGTTCCTGCCGCATCGCGGATCAGGCCTGCGAAGGGCTCACCCCCTCCGCTCCCGTGAAGCGAACGGCCAGCATTTCCATCCCGGCCATCCGTTTCCGCTGCAGCAAAATAGCGAGGTCGTGGCGATTGACAGGTTTCAGGACTTCAGGGTCGCAGGCCATGGTCCAACCAGGATTTCACATCGCCCGCCGTCGCGGCCTTGCGGACTCTCTTGTCCTTTTCCCCCGCCCCGACTTGCTCCGAAGCGCCCCGGGGGCTATCATCTCAGAAAGCCTCGAGGTGACCGCCGTATGTGGATCCCAAAATTCGTGCGTGACCGCAGGAAGGGCGTCGACTCGCCCGTCCCTACCCAACTCGTATCCAACGAGGAGCTGATCCCGCGCCGGCAAACCAACGATCAGAAGAAGGTCGAGAGCCTGATTGCCGGCCTTTCGGCGGATAGAGCGAAGCGGCTCGGCATGGAGCGGCGCCGCTTCATGGCCAGCAGCATGGGCCTGGCGACCTGCTTCCTGGCCTCCAACCAGGTCTACGGAAAAGTCTGGGACGTGGACGAAGCGGAAACCTTCGAACCCGAAGCCACCGCGGAAAAATTCCCGAAAGGCGAATACTTCATCCTCGACGTGCAGTCGCACTTCACAAACGGCTTCGCCATCGGTTTCCGCAACCTCGAGTTTGTGAAAAACATGGGCTTCAGCCTCAAGGAAGATGTCGAGTCCTACGGCTACCGGAACTTCGTCAAGGAGATGTTCTTCGACAGCGAGACCGAGATGATCGTGATCTCGGGCGTCCCCGGCAAGGAGAAGAACAAAGACGATAAGGGCAACGTTCTGGAAGGGCGCGCGCGACAGGGCGGAATCCTGCCAAGCTGGCTGATGTCGCAGGCCGGCCGCGAGATCAACAGCGTCGCCGGATGCACCCGCACCGTCTGGCAGGGCAACCTCGCGCCGAACCACTACTGGGACCGCAAGAATAACGCGCCCGACAAGGCGGCCATCCTGGAACAGATGGAGCGCGAGATGCACCAGTACGGGATCAGTTCGTGGAAGTGGTATTGCCACACCGATCCGGGCGGGTCCGGAGGCGGGTTCCAACTGGACGACGACAACGCGCAGTGGTTCTACGACGAATCGAGGAAGCGCGGCCTCAAGACTTTCAGCGTGCACAAGGGCTTCTCGTATCAATCGCGCACGTTGGGACACCTGGCGAATCCCAAGGACGTCGAAAAGGCGGCTCTCCGGAACCCCGATCTGAATTTCATCATCTATCATTCGGCGCTGCAGCACGGGCCGAATGAGCCCGATTGGAAGAACGCAAACAACTACGATCCCAACACCGGCGACTTCGCGTGGCACGCCGTCCTGATGGATATCAAGAAGCGCAATCCGGGGATGAAAAACGTGTACCCGGAGATCGGCAGCTTCTTCAACGTCCTGGCGATCGCCGATCCGGTGATGTGCATGCACGGCATCGGCAAGAACGTCAAGCACTATGGCTCCGACCACGTCATCTGGGGAACGGATTGCCTCTGGTGGGGATCGCCGCAGTGGTGCATCGACGCGTTCAAGCGCTTCCAGATCAGCGACGACCTGTGCGAGAAATTCGGCTACGCCAAGCTGACCAAGGAAGACAAGGCCAGGATTTTCGGCTTGAACGCGGCCAAGATTTACGGCATCGACGTGAAGGCGCAACGGAAAGCGCTGCCCGCCGACACGCTGTCCCGGCTCAAGACCGCGTATCTGGACGGCGGCGGGATGCGCGACAACGCGGCGTACGGCTGGGTGCGCGCCGACGACTGATGAAAACGTTAGCGCTTCTCTTCTCAGCCGCGGTTCTGGCTTTCGGCTCGCAGGCAGGTGATATTCGCCGCGTGCTGGAGGCTCAATCCGCGGCGTGGAACCGCGGCGATATTCCCGGGTTCATGGAAACCTACGCTCCCGACACGGTCTTTTTGGGGAGCGAAGTGTCGCGCGGGTCGGCGCAGGTCAAGGAGCGTTATCTGCGCAAGTATCCGACACGGGCGCACATGGGGGCGTTGACGTTCTCGGAACTCGAGATCCACGTTGTTGCTCCCGAAGCAGCCTACGCCATCGGCCACTGGCAGCTCGATCGAGGGGCCGATGCGGGAGGCCCGGCCGGAGGCTGGTTCTCGCTGGTGTTGCAGAAACGGCAGGGGCGCTGGCTGATCGTGTTGGATCACACGCATTAACACCCGACTTTCCTGTGCTAAGGTATGGAACAATTGATTGAAAGGATGGCGTCATGAAAGATCCTGATAAGCCTCGCAAAGGGTTCTCCCGCCGCGGGTTTCTGCGCGGGGTAAGCATTACCGGCGGCGCGATGGGGACGGGGCTGCTCGAGTCCGCCGCGTCAGCCGAAACCGGAGGCGCGGTTGTAGGGCCGGCCGCAGTCTCCATCACGCTGAACATCAACGGAAAGTTGCGCAAAGTGGGGGTCGAGCCGCGCGAAACGCTGCTCGATACGCTGCGCGATAAACTCGATCTCACCGCGGCCAAACGCGTCTGCGATCGTGGCACCTGCGGAGCCTGCACGGTAATCGTGAACGGCAAGGCCGTTTACGGCTGCACCGTGCTCGCCATCGACGCGCAGGGCAAACAGATCCAGACGCTGGAAGGAATCTCGCCGGCCGGCAACCCGCACCCGTTGTCGAAGGCCTTCGTGAACAACGACGCCCAGCAGTGCGGCTATTGCACTCCGGGTTTCGTCGTCGCGGCGAAAGCGTTTCTCGATCACAACCCCAAGCCCACCGAAGAACAGGTCAATCACGGCCTGGGCGGCAACATCTGCCGTTGCGGAACCTACATGGGCGTGCGCAAGGCCGTTCTCGAAGCGGCCGGAATGACTGCGGCGGGAGGAACCAAGAATGCCTGATTATCATTGGCCGCCAATGGACCAGCGCCGGGCGATCGGCAAGCGTGTCGCCCGTCTGGACGGACTTCAGAAATCGACGGGGCAAGCCAAATACAACTCGGACCTGAACCTCCCCGGCCTGCTGTTCGGCGTGCTGCTCACTTCGCCCCACGCTCACGCGCGCATCAAGAGCATCGATACCAGCCAGGCGGAGAAACTGCCCGGCGTCACCAGCCTGCGCGTCATCCAGGGAGCGGGCAAGGAACTCAACTGGCAGGGACAGGAGATCGCGTCGGTGGCGGCTACAACCGAGAACATCGCGCGCGACGCTGTCCGCAAGATCAAGGTCGAGTACGAAGTCTTGCCGCACCTGGTTAAGGAAAGCGACCTCGGCAAGGCGGGCACGCGCGCCAAAGCGGCCGGCGAAGTCACCACCGGCGATCCGGAAAAAGCGTTTCAGGAAGCAGACGCCGTATCCGAAGGACTGTACGCGATTCCAGTGATCACCCACTGCTGCCTGGAATCGCACGGGCAGGCGGTAGAGTGGAAACCGGATGGCGTGAATTACTATCCTTCCACGCAAAACCTGTCGGCCATCGGCGCGGAACTGGGCCGCTCCATCGGAGTCCCCGCGGCGCAGATCCACTCGCACATGGATCATGTCGGCGGCGGATTCGGCTCGAAGTTCCCCCCGGATCTATG
>JAYVTO010000259.1:0-6640 GCA_043788745.1 Acidobacteriaceae bacterium | reverse complement strand
GATAGGTGATATTCTCCGTGCGGCGAACCATGGCGGCGGAACCCTTTCCAGGTGTCGACGTTGGTCTCGGCAGATTGGAGGGCGTCCCAGGTACGCCAGAAGCCGATGAGTTGCCGGGACCGTCTTCGGTCCGTTGGGAATTCAGCATGACGCTTTTCGAGGGGTCGAGGATCTCTTCGCTTTGTTCTCCGCTCGAAAAGTCGCAGTCCGCCGAAACGCTCGTGCGAAAGCGTTCGGCCCCGAGAATGGGTTCGAGCGTCGCAATGATTTTGTTTTGGATATCGCGCTCGACCATCTTGCGATAGTCGAGCATCGCCTCCGAGCCTTCCTGTTCGCTATCCGGACGGCGGGGACGATTGAGGAGGTTTCCGCTCGCGTCAACGAGGCTCACCGCCTCGGGCAGCAACGCAGGCACGGCGCTCGCGGTGAGATGGCAGATGGCGCTGATGTTCTGTGGGGATAGCTTGGCGCCCATCCTGAGCTTGACCAATACGCTTGCCTTCGCGGGTTTCTGCGATTCGAGAAACACGCTTTCCTTCGCGACGGTGATGTGGACGCGCGCGATTTCAACCTCGCCGATGCTCATGATGGACCGCTCAAGCTCTCCTTCCATGGCCCGGTGGAAGTTGACCTGCTCGGTGAATTCGCTGGCACCGAGGTTGGTTTTGTCGAAGATCTCAAAGCCGATGCGGCCCGATTTGGGGATTCCGGATCCGGCCATCTGCAGCCGGACTTCCGCTACTTTCGCCGAGGACACGAGCACGGTGGTGCCGTTCTCGCTGAGCCGGAAGTCAACGGCATTTTCGCGCAACCGGCTGACGACGAGGCTGGCGTCCTCGGCCGCCATGTTAGTGAACAACGGTTTGAAGTCCCGTTCGCTGCTCCAATGTGAAAACCACCAGAGGCCGCCGATTACGGCGGCGGCCGCGACCAGAATCGAGATCCGTTGGCGAACGGACAGCGACTCGATGAGTTGGCGAATTTGGTTCATCCGGTGGGCTCAGAAATCCGCGGCGGCGACGCCGCTCAAATCTGCATGCGCATGACTTCCTGATACGCGCTGACGACTTTGTTACGGACCTCCATGAACAACTGAAAGGACAGCTCCGCCTTCTGCCCGGCGATCGCGACGTGGTGCAGATCCTCGTCCTCGCCTGAAAGAAAGCGCGCGGTCGCCTCCTTCGCACCCTGCTGATACTTGCCTACCTGGTTGATCGCTTCCTCAAAAATGGCCTGGAACGTTCCGGCAGCGGGGTAGCCGATCTGGGGCAGAGGCGCTGCAGGCCTGATTCCGCCGATGGAAAGGGAAGAATTGACGGGAGGAATGGTCATGGCTCGTTACCCTCGCAACAGTTCGATCGAACGATTGATCATGTCCTTCACGGCCGACATCGCTGTGATGTTGGCCTGAAAGCCACGCGATGCGCTCATGAGATCGACCATATCTTCGATTGGAGTCATTCTTGGGAACGCCACGTAGCCGTCCTTGTTGGCGTCCGGATGTCCAGGCAGATAGCGCAAGTCGGGTTCGCGCGTGTCTTCGATGACTTCGGCAATCGAGACACCTTGAGAGAGTTCGCGCTGGAAGACGGAACCGAAGGGCGACGACACCCCTTCCGTCTGAAACACGGCGTCCTTGCGCCGGTAGGGGCCACCGCCCGGCGTCCGCGTCGTTTCGGCGTTCGCCATGTTCTCGACGAGCAACTCGGCGCGAGCGCGCTGGGCGCTCATACCGGACGCACTGACGCTAAGTGAAGAGAACAAACTCATCCGTTCCTCCCTTCCGTGATTGCCATGCGCAGGGCCTTGAACTGCCCGCGGACGAGATTCGATGCGATGTTGAACCGAATCGCGTTCTCGGCAAGGAGTCTCGCCTCGCGATCGAGGTTGACGTTATTGCCGTCGTTGTGTGTGACTAGCCCTTCGACATCGGTGACGCGAGGCGGGCTGCCGCGAATCGCGCTCTGGAATTCGGCTTGAAAGTTGATGTCCTTCGTCTTGTATCCCGGCGTATCCGAATTCGCGATGTTCGACGCGACCAGCTTCTGGCGTGCCGCCAGCAGATCCATGTAGTGTTCCAGATTGGAAGCGAGTCCAGCGATCATGCCGGGGTTCAAGCAAGCGGCGTGCCAATCGGCCGACGGGTCACGATTCGCTCCCATAATGCTGTTTCAGAGTACAAGAACGCCAACAAATTGGCGCGCGGTGGCGGAATTTCGGCAGCCTCGCGCTATACTACTTGTTATGGCGCGCACTGTACAGCTTTCTCCTTCGCAGGCACGCCCGTCTTTGTTTGGTTCCGATTAACGCGTTCCGCTCCCGCCGTCCGTTGCCCTCCCATACTCCCCTGTTTAGCAAGCCGAGTTCCACGTATGGAACCAGGATTGCCGTGCCATTTTGCAGCATTTGTTTCAAAAGGAGACGAGTCATGAACGTTCTGGATGCGGTCCGCACGGACCTGCCGAATTTGAAGACCTCCCTGCCTGGCCCAAAGGCCCAGGCGATTATCGAACGTGATAACAAAGTGATTTCGACGTCGTACACGCGGGGCTATCCGCTGGTGGCGGCGCGCGGCGAGGGTGCCATTATTGAAGACGTCGACGGAAATCGCTTTCTCGACTTCAACGCCGGAATCGCTGTTGTGTCCACCGGCCATTGCCATCCGAAAGTGGTGGCTTCGATTCAGGCGCAGGCCGCGAAGCTTATCCACATGTCGGGCACCGATTTCTATTACGAGAACATGGTGCAGCTGGCCGAGAAGCTGGCGGCCCTGGCACCGGGCGATTCCGCTAAGCGCGTGTATTTCGGCAACTCCGGCACGGAAGCCGTCGAGGCCGCGATCAAGCTGGCGAAGTATCACACCGGGCGCGATAAGTTCATCGCGTTTTTGGGCGCGTTCCACGGCCGAACGCTGGGCTCACTGGGATTGACCGGTTCGAAGAGCGTGCAAAAGAAGGGCTACGGCAACCTGCCGATGCAGGGCGTGACCCACGTCCCCTACGCCTACTGCTATCGTTGCGCCTACGGCAAGACGCCGGATTCGTGCGCCGTCGAGTGCGTGAAAGTAATTGAGGAGCAGCTGTTCAAGACGATTCTGCCGGCGGAAGAAGTCGCGGCGATCATGGTCGAGCCGGTGCAGGGCGAGGGCGGGTACGTGGTTCCTCCGAAGAAGTTCTTCGACGAATTGCGCGCCGTCGCGGATCGCCATGGCATTCTGCTGATGTTCGACGAAGTGCAAAGCGGCATGGGCCGCACCGGCAAGATGTTCGCGAGCGAGCATTTCGGCGCGGTGCCCGACATCATGACGCTGGCCAAGGGCATCGCGAGCGGCATGCCGCTGGGCGCGACGGTGGCTCGCGCGGACGTCATGAACTGGAAGCCGGGCGCGCATGCGTCGACGTTTGGCGGGAATCCGGTGGCGATCGCGTCGGCGTTGACGACGATTGAGCTGCTGGAGCAGGAACTGGTCGACAACGCGGCCAAGGTTGGCGCGCAGATGATGGCGCGGATGAAACAGTGGCCTTCGAAGTTCAAGTGTGTCGGCGATGTCCGCGGGCTGGGGCTGATGCTGGGCATCGAGTTTGTGAAGGATCAGGCGACGAAGGAACGCAATCCGGAGTTGCGCAACGAGATCGAGAACAAGGCGTTCGAGAAGGGTCTGCTGGTGCTCGGCGCGGGGCAGAATTCGCTGCGTTTGTGTCCGCCGTTGGTGGTGACGAAGGATCAGGCGGATTTCGCGCTGGATGTTTTGGAGAGCGTGATCGGCAGTTGCGAATGACGTTCGAGTTGCGAAAGCCGACGTCCGATTGACGAAGCGGGAATGCGTCAGCGATTGGAGCTACTGCAAACACGGGTATCGGTTGCCGACGTAGGGAATCTTCGAGAACCGCGTTCGCAGTTCCGCTCCCGACGCGGCCCTTCGGGCCGCTTTGGTCGCGGCTCGGATTTGTTGCGTCGCCACCTTCAGCGGGTGCCGGCACGCTATAGTTGCTTCGCATGGATTCGCGGTTGATTCTTGTTTCGGACGGCTTTGCTGTGGGCGCGTTGGTGATTGGCATTCCGGCGCTGCTTGCAGTATCGCTGGTCGCTTTGCTCTACGCGGGACTGCTGCACGTGACGGCACTCGGCTTGGCTCTGCACCAAGGATGGGCGCGGTGGGTAGCGCTGCTGCTGTTGCTGCCCGTGTTGGTGGTCGCACTGGGCGGGGCGCTTTCGTTGGGCAAAGGGTTCGTTCGCATCACGGCGCTCGCCGCAGCTTGCGCGGCGGGGTGGGCGTGCTGGCTGCTCGTAAAAGTATTCTGACCGCTTACAGCATTCCACTCTGATTGCCCGCTATACTGGCCGGACGAATGCAGGATTCCGCAGGACGCCAATGAACCGCCATCTTTTGATTCTTTCGAACGCATACTTCGTTCTGGCTGCCCTCTTAGGACTGCCTGGACTTGCGGGAACGCTTTTCTTTGGCTGGGGAGCGCTGCAAGGGATGCAGTCGCCGACGCCGAAACCGGCTCAGAGTTCTTCGAACCCTAACAGCTTGCTCGACATCGTCGAAAGCTCGACGCGCATGCTGATGGGCTTCCTGGGCCTGCTGGGAGGAATTGCGGAGGTGATCTTTGTGATGCTCGCGATCGTTTCCGCGTGCGCACTCGCCTTTGCAATTCTGCTTCTGGTAACCGGGCGTGGAATTCGGGCGCAGAAGACGTGGGCGCGATGGCTAGGGTTGCCCATGATGGCAGTGATGGGCCTGCTGTCGTTCGGCTGGATCCTCGGAGCCGACAATGGATTTATTCGGGGTGGTGCGTTCTTGTTGCTGGGGGTCGCAGGCTACGCGATTTGGGCATTGGTGCGATGGGTTGAACCTACGACGTACGCGCAATCGAACGCCTGAACGAGGGCGAGGTTGCGCGTCGTAACCGTTGGGCGCTTGCTGTTTTTCAAGGGGGGGGTGCGCTGGGGACAGAAGAATCCCCGGGTTTTACGGTCAGGATTCAGTGCTGCTGTCGTCCGCGCGACCTTACGGTCGCGCCTCGACGGAGATTCCGCCCGTTTCCGGGCGGGGATAGGGTCAGCCGCTCACGGCCGAGGCTAGATGTTGCGGCTAAAAGAACCTGCGCCCTTACGAGCGCGGCTCTGCTACCGCCGCCGCGCGTTTCGATGCTGCTGCCGCTATTCCAAGCGATAGGTTGCGATTGCTTTCAGCTCCCGCACGAAAACTTCGTTGCCTGCGACTGCGATGTGGCCCCAGGTGGAATCCTTGCTGATCTCGCGGGAGTCGAGGAGGTCGAACTTCTCGGGGTTCGCCTTGATGAGCAGCAGTTGGCCGCGCTCGTCGAGGGCAAGGATGCGGTCGCAGCGCATGGCCATCGACCAGTAGGAGCCAAATGGTTCGGTGGTCCAGCGCGATTCGCCCGTCTTCAGATCCATGCAGGTGAAGCGTTGGTTGCCGAGGTGCATGTAGACGTGGTCGCCGATGCGGACGGGCGTCGACATGTAGCCTTTGGCCTTGTTCTTCCAGGTTTCTTCGACCTTCCACGCTGCGCCGTCCTTCTGGACCTTGTAGACGAAGGAATTGTTCTGGTGCGTGCTGGTGAAGATGGAATCGCCGAAGGCGACCGGCGTGAGAATATTCATGCCGCGGAAGTTAGGCACGAACTGCTTCCAGAGGGCGACGCCTGTCTTGGGATCGACGCCGGTGAGGTGGGTGCGCGTCTGGACGAGGAGCGGGCGGACACCGCCGATTTCGGCGAAGGTCGGCGAGGAGAACGCGCCGCTTTCCATCATGTCGTTCTTCGAATCCTGAGAGCGCCAGATGGTTTCGCCCGTGGTTTTGTCGAGCTTAACGATCAAGTTCGCGGCCTGCACGTAGAGGAATTGACCGTCTACGAGGGGCGAGCTGGAGAATCCGAAATCAGGTGTCGGCGTGTTGAAGCGCTTGCGGAAGTCAATGCGCCACTTTTCCTTCCCGGTTTGTGCGTCCAGCGCCACGAAGATTTCTTCCATGCCACCGACAAAGAGAGTTTTCCCGTCGAAGGCGGGGGTGGAGCGGATCCAGTCGCCGTTCTTCTTGGCAAAAAAGGGGACGGACATTTTGCCTGCCCAGGACGCGCGCCAGATTTCCTTGCCGGTCTTGCGGTCGAGGGCGCGGACGATCTCGGTGTCGGTGTTCGCGGTTTCAGCGACGAAAACCTTGTCCGCGGAAACGATAGGGCCGGGATAGCCCTTGTCCAGTTCCGCGCGCCACAGGGGCTTTAGGCCGTCCAGTTTGGCGGGAAAAGCGTCTCCGGGGGCCAAACCGGTGCGCTCCTGGCCACGCCATTGCGGCCAGGTGCTATCCGCGAAGCCGGCGGCAACGCTGACGACACTTAGACCCAGGGCGGCAAGTGCGGCCAAGCGCAGGGTCTTTCTGGCAGGCGGGGTAGAGCGGATAGGAGCGTTCACACGGGGGGGATGCCGACCCGCGCAATCCAGCGTCAAAATTTCCGTAGCCGTTCGAGCCAGTCCCGGGACGTCCCTGTTTCGGTACTGGCGGGCGATTTCCTGTGAGCATTTTCTAATCCGAGAATGAGCCTGAAGGGGGAAGAGTCAGGTTGGGACGCTGCTGGGCTCCTTTCTGTGTTTTTTTGGTTTCGTTTTTTGAAAG
>JAYVTO010000258.1:0-13062 GCA_043788745.1 Acidobacteriaceae bacterium | reverse complement strand
CTTTCAAAAAACGAAACCAAAAAAACACAGAAAGGAGCCCAGCAGCGTCCCAACCTGACTCTTCCCCCTTCAGGCTCATTCTCGGATTAGAAAATGCTCTGTTTGGATTGCGCTGTTTGTATTGAGATCCCTGCCGCGCCGGATTCAAAAACGAGGCAGATTGGGAACCAACCGGGGTTAGCATCGTATATTACGACAGACATCCATGCTTTTCGATCACATTCGCTACTCGCTGCGCACACTTCGTAAGAGCCCGCTATTCACGCTGATCGCGCTGCTGTCGCTTGGATTAGGGATCGGCGCGAACACGGCGATCTTCCGTATTCTCGACCAGGTTCTGCTGCGCCGGCTTCCTGTTAAGGACCCGCACCGCCTGGTGATGCTGAACCAGGGCGGACCATATATCGGCCGTGTCATGGGGAACAACACCTTCTCTCACACGGTCTACCGGGAGTTGAGCAGCAAGGTGGAGAGCATGGAGGGCATTGCCGCGTACTTCCGCGCGGAGGCGAGCCTATCGCATGGCGGGCGAACGGAGGCGGTGCAAGCCGAACTCGTTTCGGGAAATTACTTTCAGGTGCTCGGCGTGCCGGCGGCGGTTGGCCGGACGCTGACTCCGGAAGACGATCGCACGCCGGGTGGGCATCCGGTGGTGATGCTGAGTCATGGGTATTGGAAGCGGCGATATGGCGGCGACGCGGGAATCGTCAATGCCACGGTGCGCGTGAATAACATGCCGATGACGGTGATCGGCGTGTCGGGCGAAGGCTTTCGTGGCGTCGATGTTGCGGCTCCGCCGGACGTCATGGTGCCGATCATGATGAAGGCCACCTTGACGCCGACGTGGAACGACCTCGACAATCGCCAGAGTTTTTGGCTGCAGTTGATGGCGCGACCGAAGGACGGTGTGCCGCGCGAGACGGCGGCCACGAATCTCAACACGGTCCTCCGAAGGCAGAACGAAGAAGACCTCAAGACCATGCCCGCGGGGATGCCTCAAAAATCTCGTGAACGCTATTTGAACAAGAAAGTCACGCTGACCGACGGAGCGCTCGGCCGTTCCGAGATGCGGAACCAGTTCGGAACGCCGATTGTGGTGTTGATGGGCATGGTGGGCGCGGTGCTGCTGATTGCGTGTGCGAACGTGGCGAACCTGCTGTTGGCTCGTGCGGCGTCACGGCAGAGGGAGATCGCGGTGCGGCTGGCGTTGGGTGCCTCGCGCGGCGATATCGTGCGGCAGTTGCTGACCGAAGGTCTGGTACTCGCGGTGGGTGGAGGGTTGCTCGGGTTGTTGCTCGCCGGATGGCTCGGCGGCTTGCTGGCGGGAGCCCTGCCGGGGCAATCCGGCTCGGTTTCCGCCGGAACGGATCTGCGCGTCGCCGCGTTCTGCATGGCGCTTTCGCTGCTGACGGGCCTGTTGTTCAGTTTGGTGCCCGCGATGCAAGCGAGCCGTCCGAAGCTGTCTTCTACGTTTAAGGATCAAGCCGCGAATGTTTCGGCGGCGGGCGGGCAGGTGCGGTTGCGGCGGATGCTGGTGTCGGCGCAGGTGGCGCTGTCGCTGGTGCTATTGTTCGGCGCCGGGCTGTTCGGCCGCAGTCTGTTCAACTTGAAGAGTGTGCAGACCGGATTTCGCACCGAGAATCTGATCAGCTTCACGGTGGATGGCACGCAGGTGGGTTACTCCGGCGCGCGGCTGCTTGCGCTGTATGACCGGATCCAAACCAATCTTGCGGCGATTCCCGGCGTGGGGGCGGCTTCGATGGGGGTGAATCCAGTGCTCTCGGACAATATGTGGATGTCGACGGTCGACGTGCAGGGATATCGGGCGAAGGAAGACGAGGACATGAATCCTCTGGTCGATGTGGTCGGCCCGGGTTACTTCGAGGCGCTCGGAATGCCGATGGTGCTGGGGCGCGAAATTTCGTTGCGTGACCGGCTTGGCGCGCCGAAGGTTGCGGTGGTGAATGAAGCGTTCGCCAAGTATTTCTTCGGCGCTGAGAACCCGATCGGCCGGCGGTTTCAACTGGGCCGCGGCGGCGCCTTCGATACCGAAATTGTCGGCGTTGTGAAGAACGGGCACATGGATAACGTACGCGAAAAGGCGATTCCGCGGCGCTACTATCTATCCTCGATGCAAGACAAGAACCTCGCCGCGACGAATTTCTATATCCGCACCGCGGGCGATCCGCAAAAGCTGTTTCCAGCGGCCCGCGAGCAGGTGCGGATGGTCGAGCCGGAGTTGCCCGTGGTGCGGATGAAAACGATGGAAGTGCAGATTGACGAGCTTCTCTACGTGGACCGCCTGGTCGCCGCGCTCTCGATGTTTTTCGGTGGCTTGGCGACGTTACTTGCGGCTATCGGCCTCTACGGCGTCCTGTCGTATTCCGTGACGCGCCGGACGCGCGAGATCGGTGTACGGATGGCGCTTGGCGCGGAACCTGCATCGGTGCGTTGGATGGTGCTCAAAGAGGTGCTGGTGCTCTCCGGCATCGGATTCGCGGTCGCGCTGCCTGCTTCCTACGGGTTGGGCCGGCTGATCGGGTCGCAGTTGTTCGGGGTTACTCCGAACGATCCCTGGGTGATGGGCGCCGCAACCCTGACGCTGGGTGTCATCGCGCTAGTGGCCGGCTATCTGCCTGCGCGGCGAGCCACCCGCATTGATCCGATTCAAGCGTTGCGTTACGAGTAGCGGCGAAGCCCGTTTCACCGCCCGGCATGCAAGAGGCCTATACTTCGTGCAGAGGCGCGGAAATCGTCGCGCTTCGGCGCGGCACCGGGAACGCGATCCCGGGACGCACTGTGAACTCGCGATTTTGTTCCAGCGAACTGAGCCTTTCGGCCGGTTCGCCTCGCGTGGGAGTATGGAAATGTCTCTGACAATGTGGAAACGAATCGCCGTTACGGTTCTGTTGCTTGCTGCCTTTGGAGCGACCCGCGCCGCAGCCCAGTCTGATGCGCTGCCGGGCGGTGTCGTGGGCGTTCCGTATTCCTACAGCATTTTTCCGGAAGGCCTCGATAACGTCAGTCAGCCTGGCCTGATTATCCAATTTCGTTTCTCCGCCACCGGCAATGTGCCGCCGGGGCTTACGATGAACCCGAACGGCACCTTAAGCGGCACCCCGACTCTTGCGGGAACGTTCTCCTTTTCGATTGTCTTCGGGTATCACGTCGAGATCGAGGGCGAGCCGCCGATCGATTTCTCGTTTCCGATTCCTGTCTCTTTAACGGTTCTCCCAGGCACTGGACCCGCAACGCGCCTCGATCCGCAGGGTCTCGTACTCTCTCTGAACCAGGGGACTGGAACGGCCACGCAAACCATCTCTGTCTCGAATCGCGGTTCCGGAACGCGCAGCTTTACATCCACTGTCAGCGCGGGTGCGCCCTGGCTGACCGTATCTCCCGCCGCTCAAAGCATCCCATCGTTCGGTGCGGCCGGAGTTACAGTGAACGCCGATACTTCGCGATTACAGCCCGGCACGTACACCGCTTCGATTCGGATCGCGCTCACGCAACCAATCGAAGCCTTCGACGTTCCCGTCGTCGCCACCGTCAGCAGCGCGCGCCAGAGTATTACGCTCACCCAAACCGGATTTCGTTTTCAAACCGTGATTGGTGGTCCAACGCCGCCGGCGCAAGTGCTGAGCATCTTCAACGGTGGCACCGGAACGCTGCCAATTACTGTGACGTCGCGCACGATCTCGGGCGGATCGTGGCTCTCCGCGACGGCCGCGACCAACGCCGCCGGGGCGCAGCCTGCCGACCTGACGGTTACCGTGAATCCTGCCCGGCTCCCCGTGGGCGACTACTACGGAACCGTGCAAGTCGCATCGCCCGGAGTCGACAATTCGCCGCAGACCATTTCTGTTGTTCTCAACGTCGTCGATGTCGCCCAAAGTCCTGGGGCGCAGTTGTCGGCCACCGGCTTCATCTTCGTCGGCTCCGCTGGCCCCGCAAAGACCGCGCCGAAGACGGTAACAATCCAGAATCCGTCGCCGCGCCCGCTCACGTTTTCGACGAGCATCTCCTACGATGTGCCCGCGAAGTGGTTGTCGGTGATGCCGGTGAATGGCACGTTGAACCAAACCTCGACGCTTACCGCGCAGGCCGATGTCACGGGTCTGGGTCCTGGGACCTACAAGGCTGAAATTTCGGTTCGGTTTGCGGAGGATTCCTCGATTCGGCGGATCGCGGTATTGCTGGTCGTCACGCCCGCGGGATTCAGCTTCGTGCCCCTCACCGAAGGCCCGGTGCCCAGCCCGCTCGTCGGAACCTGCACGCCCACCAAGCTTCTCCCTGTGTTTACGAAACTCGGCAGCGGCTTCGCCGCTACGGCTGCATGGCCGGTGACGCTGGAGGCGACCGTGGTCGACGACTGCGGAACGCCCATGACCACCGGAAGCGTCAGTGTAAGCTTCTCGTCGGCAGACCCCGCGCAGGCGTTGACCTCGCTCAAGGACGGCCGCTGGACAGGAACCTGGCAGCCGCGCAGTAACGTCGACCGAGTCACCCTGACCGTCAACGCGCAACAAGCTTTACCGCCTCTGAAGGGATCCGAACTCATCGGCGGCGGACTGACGAAGAATGAAGTGACTCCCGTCATCGCGGCCGGCGGAGCGCTGAGTGCCGCGAGCTTCGTGCAACAGCAACCGCTCGCGCCCGGCAGCTACGCCGCGATCTTCGGTTCGAATCTGGGCAACGGAATTTCCGTTTCGCCCAAGTTGCCGCTCGAGATCGAGTTGGGCAAGACCTCGGTGATTCTCGGCGGACGCCAGCTTCCGCTGCAGTTCGCCAGCAACGGCCAGATCAACGCGATCATTCCCTACGATGTTCCTGTCAACACGACGCAACAGATGATCGTCCAATTCGGCAACAGTATCTCCGTGCCGGAGCCCGTGATTATCGCCTCCGCCCAGCCCGCGTTGTTTACGGAGGACCGCTCCGGCAAAGGCCGCGGCATAATTGTCGGAGTCCGGCCCGATGGTACAGCCGTGCCAGCGGGACAGCCCGTCAGTGCTGATTTCGTAATCGTGATCTACTGCTCGGGGCTCGGCGCGGTCGATCCGCCGGTGAGTGCGGGCACCGCTGCATCATTGAGCGTTCTTTCGCGGACCGTCAATCCGGTTACGGTGACTATTGGCGGACGCCCCGCGACCGTAGCTTTTGCCGGTCTGGCTCCAGGTTTCTCCGGCCTCTACCAGATCAACGCAGTGGTTCCCTCGGGCCTCAGCGCCGGTGACTTGCCGGTTGTCGTTACAGTGGCAGGGCAGTCGAGCACGCCCGTCACCCTGCCCGTTCGATAGCCGGCCGCTTGCTTGCTTGCTGCCGCACGGGCTCCCGCTCAAAGAGTTGCGCGAGTGCGTTCGAGTGACCTATAAGAAAGAGTCCCGCAATGGACGTGAGGAGACTCTTTGGAATCCCGCTATCGTGATCGACTGAGAACGCCGCAAGAGATCCTCGACCTGTATCGGCCCGGCAACCTGATCGTCCTCGGAACGTGGTACGTGCAGCCGCACGGTTTGATGCGCGCGATGGAGAATGCGTCGTCGTTGCCCGACCCGCTCTACGTGAGCACGTCGTTCGCGACCGGTGCGGCTAAGTTCTTCAGCCGTCACGGTGTTCGCCTGATGACGGCGTTTCTTGGGCCCTCCGAACGCGCCGCGCGCAAAGCTACCGGCGACGTCGCGTATACGCCCGTGCACTACACCGGCGCCACGCGCCGCATGCAGGACAATACTCCGCCGGACTTCTTTCTGCTTCGCGTTTGCATTCCGGATGAACTTGGGTTCGTCAACCTGTCGCTCACCTGCGGGTGGGAGTATCGCGCGGTGCAATGGCTGCGTCGCCACTCGCCTGCAACGCGGGTGGTGTTCGAGATCAACCCGAAACTGCCGCGGGTGTTCGGCCTGGACGAGTTCGGCGGAAACTGTCTGCATTTGGACGACGCGGATTTCCTCGTCGAAGATGACACCGCGCCGCTTGAATTCGCTACGCCGCGGCCGTCGGAGATGGATCGCCGGATTGGCAGCCACGTCGCTTCGCTGATCGACGACCGCGCCACCATTCAGCTTGGCTTTGGGACGCTGCCCATGGTGATCGGCAGTCTGCTCGCCGGGCATCGCGAACTCGGCATTCACACCGAAATGTTCTGTGACGCGCACGTTGATCTCGTTGCCTCCGGCGCGGTGACGAACGCGCACAAGGGCCTTTACAACGGCTTCTCCACGGCGACGTTTGCCGCTGGAACGGATACGCTGTTCCGCTGGGTGAAAGAGAATCGCGAGATGGCGCTGCTGCCTGTCGAAGAGACCAACTCTCCCGCCGTGCTTGCGCGGATGAACAATCTGGTCAGCATCAACAGTGCACTGAACATCGATCTCGCAGGCCAGACCAATTCGCACTGCCTGGGGTCTGAAACCTACAGCGGCCTCGGCGGAGCGTTTGAGTTCAGCTTCGGCGCGCAGTTATCACAGGGCGGAAAGAGTGTCGTCTGCCTGCCGTCCACTACGACACTGAAAGACGGCACCGTGGTGTCGAACATCGTCGCGATGCATCCGGCGGGCGCGCGCGTCACCATGCCGGAACACCTCATCGATTGGATCGCGACCGAGTACGGCGCGGCGCGTCTGAAGTGGCTGACGCACGAACAGCGCGCGGCGGCGCTGCTCGACCTCGCGCATCCGGCGTTCCGCGACGAACTCGGGCGGCAGGCGGAACACAAGCTTCGCTTGGCGAGCCGCTATCCGGCCCCGCCCGGGCACTTCTTCCGCCGCGGTTGAAACGACTCGCGTTGCGAGTATCATCGGTGAGTGCATCCCACGCCTCTCACAGCGAGCGCGCTCGGTCGACCTTCGTCCATCCGTTACCGCATCATCGCGATCCTCGCCGCGCTCGGCCTGGTTGCCTACGTCCTGCGCATGAACATCTCGGTAGCCGCCAAGTTCATGATGCCCGAACTTGGAATCTCGCAAATCGAGATGGGGCAAGTTTTCAGTTCTTTCATGGTCGGCTACGCGCTTTTCCAACTGCCGTGGGGATTAATGGGTGATCGGCGCGGAGCGCGCCGCATGCTCTGGATCGCCGGTCTCCTTTGGGTCGTGACCACCGCGCTCACTGGCTTGGCCCCAGGTCTTCTAATCCCTGGCGGCACGGCGGCTTTTGTGTCGTTATTGATTCTGCGCTTCGCGCACGGCGTTGGCCAGGCGGCGATGTTTCCGCTCGCGGCGCGCGTCGCCGGAGATTGGCTGCGTGTGAATGAGCGCGCGCTCGGCTACTCTCTAATCATCGCGGCGTCGGCTGCCGGCTCGGCCTTCACTGGACCGCTTGTCGCCTGGAGCATGATAACGCTCGGCTGGCGGACGGCCTTCTACGGCTGCTCTGGCTTGGCGCTGATGGTCACGGCGATCTGGTATTGGTATTCGACCGACCAACCGGAATCGCATCCCGGAGTCAACACCGCCGAACTCCAGTTGATTCGTACGGGCAGCGCGTCCGTGAAGCCCGGCGCAGCGTCCACCTCATGGCTCACGCTGCTGCGCAATCCCAACATCACGCTCATGTGCCTCAGCTACTTCCTCAGCAGCTATGTGCTGTTCATGTTTCTCTTCTGGCTCTATCTTTATTTCGTCGACGAGCGAAAGATGACGATTCTAGGCGGTGGTTTTTACACCAGCCTGCCGTACGTCCTGGCGCTGATGGTCGTTCCGGCGGCGGGGCGTTACAGCGACGTTCTCGCCGCGAGACTGGGGCGCAGCAAAGGGCGGAGGTTCGTGGCGATGGGTGGCCTGATGATTGCCGCGTTCGGATTGATTGTTGGGACGCAAGCCGCGAACGCATATGTTGCGATCGGCGCGCTCGCCGTGAGCGCTGCGTTCCAGATGGCCACTGAAGGCCCATTCTGGTCGGCGATCATCGACGTCGCCGGACCCCACGCCGGCGCTGCCGGCGGCATTCTCAACATGGCGGGCAATCTCGGCGGCGTGGTGTCAACGGCCCTGGTTCCGGTTCTGGTCAAACACTTTGGCTGGTCGTTGGCGTTTGGGTCCGCCTCGGCTTTGGCCGTCGTGGGCGCGTTGATCTGGCTTCTGATCCGAATCGAGCCGCGGGACGACGGCCCTCTTCACGTGACGTGAACGGTATCACGCGAAGAGTAGCAAGAGACGCACTAAACTAGAACTTGCATGACGGACAAGCAGCAGTTGGTGTTCGATGGAACACGGATCGAATTTGAGTATGGCGACAGCGTCCTGATTGCGCTGTTGCGCTGCGGGACGCGGCCGGCGGCCGGCGGCTGCCTGTGTCTCGGCGGCGATTGCCCGCACTGCCTCGCGACGATCAACGGAGTCGCGTACACCCGCACCTGCCAGGTTCGTGCGCTGCCCGGCATGATTGTGGAGCGGCATCCGCAAGATGGGCTGCCCCATCTGAAGCCCGCCAACTTGCACGCGCCCGCTGTCGAAGCCCGCCACGAGCATTGCGACGTCGCCGTCATCGGCATGGGTGAATCCGGACGTGCCGCCGCGGCCGACGCCACCGCGCGCGGCAAGCGCGTCACGACGCTGGATGCGAATGACGGCCAGCACGTCGTTGGCATCTACCCCGGCCCGCTCGTTGTGGCCCGCACACCCGACGGCATGGTGCACGTCCATCCCTCTGAAGAGATCGTCGTCGCCACCGGAGCGAGCGAATTGCAGCCGGTCGCGGAAGGCGATCAACTTGCCGGACTCTACACCGCGCGCGCCATCGAACAGCTCTGGGCCGCAGGCGTTGCGCTCGGGCACGTTGTGGCGATCGGCGCGCCGCCGCGCGACGTAGCGTGCGAGATCGCGCAAGGTGAACTTCTCCGCTTTGAAGGCGTCGATCGCGTCCGTGCTGTTGTCGTTACCGATGGGGACGGCGCTGAGCATCGTTCCGTCTGCGATAGCGTCAGTATCGGCCTCGGACTGCAACCTCGCAACGTTCTAGCGCGCATGGGCGCCGGCCTCGGCGTTCGCACCGTCGGCGACGCAACCCGGGAATCCGACCTGCCGCCTTGTCCGCGCAATGGCACCGTTTGTCCGTGCTCCGCGGTAAAGGTCGCCGACCTCGAATCCGTTTGGGATCGCGGTTTCCAGGAACTCGAACTCGTCAAACGTGCGACGCTCGCCGGCACCGGACCCTGCCAAGGTGCCGTCTGTGTGCCGCACATCCGCAGCTTTCTCGCAAACAAGGGCGGAACGTTGCAGCCCGCTTTCACCGCGCGCCCCGTTGCGTGGCAGTTGACGATGGGCGAGGTCTCCGCCGGAGCGCACCATCATCCCACCGCGCGCACCGCGCTCGATCACGAACACCGCCACGCCGGAGCCCACATGGAGCGTGCCGCGGGCTGGTGGCGTCCGTGGAACTACGGCGACGTTCTGCAAGAGTACTGGGCTGTCCGCGAGGCCGTTTCCGTGTGCGACATCAGCACCCTGGGCAAGTTCATTCTCACCGGTCCGGATTCGCTCGAGCTCCTGCAGCGTCTGTATCCCACCAACGTGGCCACGCTGAAAGCCGGCCGTTCGCGCTACGTTCTCTTGTTAAACGAACGCGGCTATGTGCTCGACGACGGGATGATCTGCCGCGATGGCGATAGCAGTTTCTTTCTCACGTTCACAAGCGCCGGATCCACTCATGCGGAACTCTGGATTCGCGATTGGGCCGAGTCGTGGAGCCTCGATGTGCGGCTGATGAATCAGACGATGGCGCTTGGCGCGATCAACGTGACCGGCCCCTTCGCCACGCGTCTATTGGCTGCCGCCGGTTGCACCGATCCGCCCAGGTATCTCGAACACAAGATGGCAACGGTCGCGGGCGTTGCCTGCCGCGTGTGCCGGCTCAGCTTTACCGGCGAGGTGTCGTACGAGTTGCACCACGGCGCCGGTGAATCGGTGGCGCTGTGGCGCGCACTGCTCGAACTCGGCAGGCAATTCGGCATCAAGCCGCACGGCCTCGAGGCGTTGATGAAGCTTCGACTCGACAAGGGCCACATCGTTGTCGGCCAGGATTCTGATTTCGATTCGACGCCTCGGCGCCTCCATCACGAGTGGGCCGTGAAACTCGACAAGCCGGATTTCGTCGGCAAGGATGCTCTGCTTCGCACCAACAAAGTGGGTATTGATCGCCAACTGGTCGGGCTCGAAGCTGAAGGTGGCGCGCCCGCCGAAGGTGCGGTGCTGTGGCGCGGCGACGAGTACGCCGGCTACGTAACCTCCAGCAGTTGGTCGCCGGCGCTTGGGAAATCCGTGATGCTTGCGTGGCTCCGTCTGGCGGACGGGAAGGTTCCAGAAACGGTTACCGTGAACGGCAAGCCCGCGCACCGTGTGCCGACGCCTTTCTATGATCCGGAGGGCCATCGTGCGCGCGCCTGAGCGGTTGCGGCTGTTTCATGTAGTCGCGACGCCGTCGTCGCTCGATGCGGCGATTTGGGCGGAGGGCGCAATCGTATTGCGCGTCGCACCAGACGAAGCTCTGGCTTTGACCGGCGCTGCGCCGGCGCTCGATGACGTTCATGCCATCGCCCTTTGGGATGACGGTTACGCGGGTGTGTGGCTATCGACCGAAGAAGCCAGTGAATTTCTCGCAAGCGGCTGCGAATGGCCGGCACGGTCCATGCGCCCAGCCTTCGCCCAAGGCGCTGTCAGCGGCTTGCCGAGCAAACTGTGGTTCGATTGGGAGCGCGTTCTCGTGCTTGTGCCCGCGCCCTTTGCCATCGATCTCGAGGAGCGTCTAACCCATCAGGAGCATCGCGGATGAACGAGTGTATCGAGCGCAAAGTTGAGTTCACTTGGCGTAAACCAAAGCCATCCTACGACGTTGTCATCGTCGGCGGCGGCGGACACGGCCTCGCCACTGCATACTATCTCGCGACGCGGCACGGCATCACGAACATCGCCGTACTGGAGCGTAGCTACATCGGTTCCGGTAACTCCGGGCGCAATACGACCGTGATTCGTTCGAACTATGGAATTCCGGAGGCTGTGAAATTCTACCAGCGCAGTATCGATCTCTACGCGGCGCTCGAGCAGGAGACCGGCCGCGGCATCATGCACCGGCAGAAGGGCCTGCTGTGGCTCGCGCACAGCGAAGCGGGCAATCGCGCCGAACGCGCGCGCGCCGAAGTGAACCGGGCGTTCGGAACAAAAACAGAATTCGTTTCGCCCGAAGACGTGAAGCGGATGTGCCCGCAAATCGACATCACTGGCGGCGGAATCTGGCCTGTTACCGGCGGAACGTATCATCGCGAGGGCGCAACTGCGCGGCATGATCGTGTGGTGTGGGCGTATGCCGAAGGCGCGATGCAGCGCGGCGTCGACATGCAACAACGCATCGCCGTGCATTCGCTGCGCGTCGAGCGAGATCGCGTGACCGGAGTCGAAACAGATCAAGGTCCAATCTCGGCGGGCGTCGTGCTCTCTGCGGTTGGTGGTCATGTGACGACGCTCGCAGCCACGGCCGGCTTGCGGCTGCCGATTCGCACGCATCCGCTGCAGGCGTTCGTGACGAATCACTACGCGCTCGAATTCCCGATGATGGTGTGCTCGTCGAATCTCTTGTTCTACGCGTCGCAAACCGCGCGCGGTGAAATGCTGATGGGCGCGGAGATCGATCGGCAGCCGAGTTACTCGTACCGATCCGGGTATCACTTCTTGCAAAGCTGCGCGTTTCGAGCGATGACACTGCTGCCGTTTCTGCGCGACCTGCGTATCCTCCGGCAATGGGCAGGCGTCTGCGACATGAGCCCCGACTATTCACCGGTCATGGGCGAGACTGGAATCGGCGGACTCTACATCACAACAGGCTGGGGGACGTGGGGCTTCAAGGCGATCCCAGCGGGCGGACAGCAGATGGCCGAGCACATCGCAACCGGCAAAGTGCCGGCGCTGATCGCGCCCTTCGGCCTTGACCGCTTTGCGCGCGACCGCACGATGGCGGATCGCGGTTCCGCAGGAACCCATTAGCAACGAGATCCGCAGGAACCCATTAGCAACGAGTTCCGCAGGAACCCATTAGAAGTTCCGCAGGAACCCATTAGAAGGGACACACGAACATGAGCCTTCAGATAACTTGTCCTAACTGCGGCCGCCGCGCCATTGAGGAATTCGTGCACGGCGAAATTCCCATCGTCCCCGACACAATTATTGGGGCTGACGAACGCAACCTTGACCGCGCTTTCATGCACGGCAATCCCGAGGGTCCGGTGACGGAACGCTGGTTCCACGTCTATGGCTGCCGCCGGTGGCTGACGCTTGCGCGTGACACGCGTAGCGACGCGATGCTCGACGAATGCACTGACCGCGCGATTCGGATCGAAACGAATCCCTGCCGCAACCGGCCGGCCGATATCCCCGGGCTTTAGCCCGGGGATGTGTTTTGCCGGTCATAGCACTGGCGCTTCGCCGCCGCTCGCTTCACCTCGTATCCGATGCGCTTCTCGAGGACGGTGATCGGCAGTGAACCCAGCATGACAAACCAGTTCCGCCGCGCGTCGCCGTAGGCTACCCTACGAACGAGATTGCGCACAAACTTGGGGAGCGATGCCTGAATGAATTCTTTCGAAACGATTCGATGCGACCGCGATGCACAATTGCCCGGCCTCGTTACAGTGACGTTCAACCGGCCGGAGAAACTGAATGCGATTAGTGCAAAGACGCACGAGGAGATCCAGCGCGCGTGCGGCGAATTGCGGCACGACACGCAGGCGTGCGTTGTTATCTTCACCGGCGCGGGACGCGCGTTCTCCGCCGGCGCCGATCGTTCGGAACGCCGCGAACCAGATCCCGATCCGTTGAAGATGCGGTGGCGTGCCGGTACCGGCAACCGCACCTGCGAAGCAATCGAAGGCCTCGACCAAGTGACAATCGGCGCAGTGAACGGCCTCGCGGTCGGCGGCGCCGTGGTGTTCTTGTCCTGCATGGACCTGCGCCTCGCCGCCGAAAGCGCATGGTTGTCGATCCCTGAGGTCGATTTGAAGATTCCGTTGACATGGAATGCGCTGCCGCGTCTGATGCGCGAACTGGGTCCGGCGCGCACGAAGGAACTCGTGAT
>JAYVTO010000257.1:0-15866 GCA_043788745.1 Acidobacteriaceae bacterium | reverse complement strand
CTTTCAAAAAACGAAACCAAAAAAACACAGAAAGGAGCCCAGCAGCGTCCCAACCTGACTCTTCCCCCTTCAGGCTCATTCTCGGATTAGAAAATGCTGCGAGGCAATGGCGATCAATAATAGACCGTGCGCTACGCTGCGGTCGTTTTCCTGATCTCGCTCGCCATTCTCTCGATTGGCGCGGCCAATTCAGGTCTCGCCGCCGCGTTCCTGGACCCCGTCTCGAGAATTCAGGTTCAGGACGAGGCCACCTACGCGCACTCCTCGCTGCGGATGGCTCATCAAGGCGGATGGCTGACACCCCACTTTCTCGGGCGTTACGCGCTCTACAAGCCGCCGTTGCTTTACTGGCTCTCCGGCGCGGCCGTCACGGTATTGGGACCATCGAACTTCGCAATCCGATTTCCGGCCATGCTCGCCGGGGCGTTGACGGTCACGCTGGTCTTCTTGTGGATCCGCAAGACTTCGCCCGGGTCCGCGATCTTCGGAGCCGCCCTACTACTGACCAGCCATCTATTCTTTGTGCTCGATCGCGTTGCGCTTACCGACCCGCTCCTATGCGCGCTGACGACGGTCGCGATCTATCTTCTGCACCGCGACCCTCTTCTTGATCGCCGGCATACCCGGCTGGGCTTCGCCGCGGCGGTTGCCCTCGCCATTCTTGCGAAAAGTGTTGCCGGCCTCATCGCGCCGATCGCCCTGGTGATCCTTTTTCTGCGGACTCTGCGTGCCGCGCCGATTCCCGTCGCCCGTATTTTGCAAACAGGCGCGTGCACGGTGGGCCTGGCGGCGCCGTGGTTCCTTTACCAGTGGTTGGTTCATCCGCACTGGTTTGTGAACGAGTTCATTCTGACGGAAACGCTCGCGTGGGGACTCTACGCGCCTGCGCAGACGTCGTCTGAGAATGGGTTGCTCTTTTACGCGAGCCGCCTGTTCAAGACAGATCCGGTATTACTACTTGCCGCCGCAGTCGCGCTGCTCACCGCGCCACGCCGCACGCCAGGACTGATACTCATCGAAGCCTGGGCTGCCGCAGTCGTTGTCGCTTTGACGGCGTTCGGGTATCGCTCCGCGTCGTATTTGCTGCCGTTGTTACCGGCGCTGGCGATCCTCGCGGCTGGAGCGATTCGCGGGCCGGCGCTTTCGGTCGCTCTCGCACTGGTGATCGGCGCGAAGTTCTTCGCGCCCCATGCAACGTGGGGTCTGCCGATCGGCCCCGAGACAACATCGAACTCTGCCGCGCAGATCGAGGCCTACGCGAAGAAGCGGCTGAATCGCGAACTCGTGATCATCGAGCCTGACGATCAGTTTGTGTCGGCGACACTCGTGAAGGATTGCGGCGGGTCCATCCCGCGCGTCCGGTATGTCTACATCGATAACCCGACCACGCGGATGTCGCTTCCACTCGATTTCGCCAAGCTTGGCGTGTCGATCACCGCCCGCGACTTCCTCGCGCTAGACGCCACTCTGCCACGCTTCAAACGGGAGCTTCGCGCGATGGACCTCGGCGCGCTCGCGCCGAATGGGGAACCTGTCGCGAGCGTGATCCACGCCGCGAACGAGGCCGAGGTGAATGAACTCATCCGCACGTACCCGGAATTCGATTTCTATTGGCCTGCGCGTGCGAAATGGTTCACTGGGCCGGAACCGCCGCCCAAGCCGTAGTTGGTGCGGATCGCCGCGGTGATATACGCCTTCGCGCGCCGCACTGCCTCCGCCAACGGAACGCCTCCGGCAAGCAGAGCAGTGATCGCGGCGGAATACGTACAGCCGGTGCCATGCGTGTGCGGCGTGTCGATTCGCTCGCTCGTAAACTCATGGAAGACGTCTTCGAAGAACAGCACGTCGACCGCGCCAAGTCCGGTTGGCAGATGACCGCCTTTTACCAAAACAGCCCGCGGGCCCAACGCCGCGATGATCCGCGCCGCCCGCGTCATGTCATCGACCGTCGCAATCGCGAATCCGGCAAGTGATTCCGCTTCGTGGACATTGGGTGTGATCAGGAATGCGTGGGGCAGCAGCCGTTCGATGAGCGCGCACCGTGCTTCCTCTTCAATCAGCAGAGTGCCGTGCTTTGAGATCATCACCGGATCGACGACGAGCGGAAACGCAAACGACGATGCCTCGTACGCCACGGCTTCCACCATCTGCCGATTGCCCAGCGCACCAGTCTTCGCGGCTCCCGGCGGAATGTCTTCAACCACGGCGCGAATCTGGCTCGCTACGAGTTGAGGAGCGAGCACCTCGACATGGCTGACGCGCCGCGTGTTTTGTACGGTGATGAGCGTGATCACCGCTTCGCCGTAGACGCCGAACTGATGAAACGTTTTGAGGTCGGCTTGCATCCCGGCGCCGCCGCTGGGATCTGAGCCGGCAATGGTCAAGGCAATCGAGGGCATTCGCTTCATCATCATACAAATTTTTGTATGCACCCGCGCGATGGTGCTTGCGCAAAGAGGCTCCGGCTCCAAGTATCATCTCTTCTAGTCGGCCGTGCGGCCGGAATGGACCCTTACTATGCGAACCACGACGATCGCTCTACCCATCGCAACCCTGCTCCTCGCCACCATTGCGCTCGCCCAACGCCCCGCGGCGAAGCGTGCTGATGTCAGCGGATCCCGCATCAGTAAAGCCGACGCCGAACCCGGCAACTGGATGTCGCATGGCCGGACCTACGACGAGCAACGTTTCAGCCCTCTCCAACAAATCAACGACTCCAACGTTGGCAAGCTTGGGCTGGCGTGGGCGCTCCCGCTGGACGCCGACCACGGCCTTGAAGCGACGCCGCTGGTCGTCGACGGCGTCATGTACACGAGTTCCGCTTGGAGTATTGTTTACGCTGTCTCGGCATCGACGGGAGAGATGCTCTGGAAGTTCGACCCAAAGATTCCGCGCGAGCTGCTCGGGAGATCCTGCTGCGGACCGCCGAATCGCGGAGTCGCCGTATGGGAAGGCAAAGTCTTCGTCGGCGCGCTGGATGGCCGCCTGATCGCCCTCGACGCGAACACAGGCAAGGTCGCTTGGGAAACGCAAACCACGGATAGAACGAAACCGTTCACGAGCACTGGCGCGCCGCGCGTGATCAAAGGCAAGGTTCTGATCGGCAACGGCGGCGCGGAGTTCGGCGTGCGCGGCTATATTACAGCCTACGACGCGAATACCGGCAAGCAAGCGTGGCGTTTCTACACTGTCCCCGGCGATCCCGCGAAGGGCTTCGAGAACAAAGCGATGGAGCGCGCGGCTAAAACGTGGAACGGCCGCTATTGGGAGATCGGCGGCGGCGGAACGGTATGGGATTCGATGGCGTACGATCCCGCTCTCAATCAGCTGTACGTCGGCGTTGGTAATGGCTCTCCTTGGAATCGCGAAGTGCGCAGCCCGGGCGGTGGCGACAATCTGTACTTGTCCTCGATTGTCGCGTTGAATCCAGATAATGGCGAGTACATCTGGCACTACCAGACGACGCCCGGCGACAGTTGGGACTTCACTGCGACGCAGCACATGATTCTCGCGGAGCTCGTCATCAAGGGCGCTGTACGCAAGGTCCTGATGCAGGCGCCGAAGAACGGCTTCTTCTACGTGATCGATCGCAAGACGGGCGAATTGCTTTCCGCCGACGCCTACACGAAGGCGATGACCTGGGCGACGGGCGTCGATGGGAAGACGGGCCGTCCGATCGAAACGCCCAGCGCGCGCTACACGCGCGGTGTTGAGCTTGTGCTGCCCGGTCCGTTGGGCGCGCATAATTGGCAGCCAATGTCGTTCAGCCCGATCACGAAGCTGGTGTACATTCCGGCGCTCGACCTGCCATTTGCGTATGGCCCCGATCCAAACTACAAGGTCACGAAGAATCGCTGGAACCTCGCGATCGACGTCGCGGCGACCGCTGCGCCCGAAGACGCGGCAGGATTAGCCGCACTCGCGGGAATGATCAAAGGCCGCTTGCTCGCGTGGGATCCGGTTGCGCAGAAGCCGGCGTGGTCCGTCGAGTATCCGTTCCCGTGGAACGGCGGCGTTCTTTCGACGGCGGGCAACCTCGTGTTCCAAGGCACAGCTGCGAGGGAGTTCAACGCCTACGCCGCCGACACGGGCGCAAAGCTATGGAGCTTCCCGACGCAGGTTGGCATTCAGGCCGCGCCGATTACGTTCACGGTGAACGGCGAGCAGTACGTCTCGATCATGACGGGTTGGAGCGGCGCGGCGATTCTTGTTGCTGGCGGCGCGATCGCGCCGCCGGTCGATAGCAAAGCGCATCGCATTCTTGCCTTCAAGATCGGCGGCAAAGAGACTCTGCCCGTCACGCGACCCGTCAGTCAGACCTTTCCACAACCGCCCGCGTTGACTGCCGACGCAGCGACCGTCAAGAAGGGCAAGGATTTGTATCACAACTTCTGCAAGGTCTGTCACGGCGACAGCGCTCTCGGCAACGGAGTGGTCTCTGACCTTCGCAAGATCAGCGCGGCGACGCACAAGAATTGGGATGCGATCGTTCTGCAGGGAATCATGAAGAGCGCGGGCATGATTGCGTTCAAGGATGTGCTGAAGAAAGAAGACTCCGACGCGATTCGGGCTTACGTGATCAAGCGGGCGAACGAGGATTGGGCGGCTGCAAAAAAGTAGTAAACGGCACAAACTCCAGGAAGGATTGGCGCTGGAAAACCTGGTTGTTGTGATGATAGGGCAACAAGCCAAGGGCGGGAAGCAGGCATTAGTGCTCAGAAACATACGACCGAACTGGCATATCTTCGGGACCAACTCTGCGGTTGGCGCCTGTACCATCTCCCTGACACCAGTTCCTCGTCGCCCATGCGCAAGACGGCGAGGGTCGATGACAATAGCTTTCTCCGCCCCGACGGCTCGAACCTGGCCGCCTTTCTCTATTACCTCCGCGAGAAGCACGAGACTTCTTACAGTTTGATTCAGCGAACGATTCAGCGAGTTGCGCCGTTTTTCGACGAGTTCCGGCTGACGCCCCGCAAACTGCGTTCAGAAGACATCAACCTCGAGTGGCGGCACAAGAACTCGGATCAGTACTTCGATGCGGCATCGCTGTCAGACGGGACGCTTCGATTTATTGCCCTCGCGACGCTCTTTCTCCAGCCGGAAACATACAGGCCATCGGTGATTCTTGTGGATGAGCCTGAGCTAGGCCTGCATCCATACGCAATCGAGATGTTGGCGGCGTTGGTTCGCCAGGCTTCGGTGAATACGCAGGTCATCGTTTCAACCCAGTCGTCTCTGTTGTTGGATCACTTCGCGCCGGAAGACGTCCTGGTTGCGAATCGAATCGAAGGCGGTACGCAGATCACCCGCCTTGAGTCATCGCCTCTCGCGACGTGGCTCGAAGACTACACTCCGCGCGCAAGGACATCATGAATCCTTTTCGGCAGGATCCGGCGTGTATTGCAACGACCATGGTCGATTACTACGCCCTTCCGCAGGGTGAGCACGGCTGGCCGGGAAGGTCGGAATTGAGCAAGTTGAAGAATTTCAGTCAGAAGATCCAATGCGTGCAGGACGCGATTTTCCAGGATCTGATTCGGGACGATCGGTTCGATCCAAGGCGATTCGTGCCTTTTGTTGTTAGGCACGAGTTCGAGGGCCTTCGGTGTAGCGACTGCGCAGCCTTCCGCAACGCCGTCGGTCGCCCGGACCTCGAGGAGAGTTTCGTGAATGTCAGAACTGCGTTTGCGACGCCGGAAGACATCAACGACTCGCCCGACACGGCTCCCTCAAAGCGTGTAAAAGAGCTCCTGCCTGGCTACCAGAAGCCGCTTCTTGGAGCCCTGGCTGCACTCGAGATCGGCCTGACCCGTATTCGAACCGAATGCCCTCACTTTTCGAATTGGCTGTCGCAACTCGAGGCTCGCGCAAGTTGAGATCTCCGGGTATCAAACGTATTTAGTCACAGAGGGATGCTGAGATTCATCGCATTGTTGCCGCACTCCGGTAGAATCGGAGATTCATGAAACTTCGCATCCTCCTCCCGATCAGCCTGGCGATTCTGTCCCTCCGAAGCGCGGTCGCGCAGGACTTGCAGTTCCTCAACCGGAATCGTTCGTTGCTCGACGCGCACAACTGCTATCCGTACGAGGGCAAGTGGGCCGATCGCATCGATCGCGCGGTCAAAACGGGCATGCGCGTGGGGATCGAGCAGGATCTTGTTTGGTACGTCGACAAGGCCACAGGCAAGGGCAGCGTCGTGGTCTCGCACACCGAGCACGCAACCGGCGCTGAACCCACTTTGCGCGCGCACTTCTTTGAGCGAGTGCGGCCACTTGTCGAAGAGGCATTGCGAAAGAATGACCGTGCGGCGTGGCCGATCCTTGTTCTTCACTTCGACTTCAAGGGCAAAGAAGCCGCGCTGTTCCGCGCCGTCTGGGAGCTGCTCGGCGAGTACGAGCCATGGATTACCACCGCGAAGAAGAATGCCAATCCGCGCGTACTCGCACCGTTCGAGCCGAGGCCGTTGCTCGTGCTGACCGAGGATTCCGACGCGCAGGAAGAGATCTTCTACAGCCAGCTTCCCGTTGGCGGGAAACTGCGACTTTTCGGGTCCGCGCACACGAACCGCGTCGAAGGCGCTACGCGGGAAGAGCGCGCCCGCGGCGCCGTTGCAACTTCACCTGAGAGGCTACTGACGGAACGACCGACGAACTATCGGCGTTGGTGGAACAACTCGTGGGCGCTGGTCGAAGAAGGCGGGCAGGCTAAAGCCGGCGAGTGGACCAGCGAGGACAATAAGCGGCTAAAGGCGTTGGTCGATCACGCGCACGGCCAAGGGTTTTGGATTCGCTTCTATACGCTCGACGGCTTTACGCAAGAAGAGAATCAGGGGTGGGACAAGGGCTACAACTTTGGCTCACGCGCGGCGGTTGAAGCCCGGTGGAAAGCTGCCATCGACGCGGGCGTCGATCTCGTTGCCGTCGATCAATACGAGTTGTTCGCGGAGTTTCTGCGGAAGAATCGCTAGTGGGTGTTCGAGAGCGTTTCGGCAGAGGCCATGCAATGAGTAATTGATAAAGCGTTTGCGGCTTACTTCGCGACCAACACGCCGGCGCGATGCGTCGACTATTGTTCTGTCGGACCTGGCGGTCCGACCTACTGGCGGCGTGCATTCTGGTTGGGTTCGAGGCGCTAGTTGCCGGCACCCTTGACAATGGTCTGATCGCGCAACTTGGCCAGCTCGCGCCGCGCGATTGCGGCCCAATTGCTGGCGGGATCGAGCTTCAAATACGCCTTCCAGTGGCTGACCGCGTTGAGCACGCGGCTCGAACCCTGATAGAGCAACGCAAGATTATAGTGCGCGTCGGCGTAGCGCGGGTTCAGGCGCAGTGCAGCCTCATAATGAAACTGCGCCTTCGCGCGGTCGCCCTTCTCGTCGAAGAGATTTCCGAGGTCGAAGTGCGCCAGCGCATACCCGGGATCCGCTTTGAGCGCTTTGCGGTAGTGGCGCTCAGCCTCCGGCCAATTGCGCGCGTTGAAGTAGATCGTACCCAGGTTGACGAGGGCGCCGGCGGAATGCGGATCGAGAGTGACGGACGCTTCGTAGGCTTCGATCACTTCCGCGACGGGAGCTCCGGTTTGCTCCAGTTCGAGACCGCGTTCAAACCAACGCTCCGCGCTTAAACGGGCTTCGCGTTCGAGGTTCACCTTGGCGTCTGGCATCTTCACTAGCCGCTTCAGTTCCTCGCGGTCGAAATTGAGCAGCAGTTGGCCGCTTTCGGGGTCCATCGACTGGCCGTCGATTTCGACGCGAATGCGCTTTCCGTCGACGAAGAGCCGCAGCTCGGTCAGGGGATTCTTGATGTGTTCGAGCTTGTCGCGCAATGCGGCCAGCGCCCTTTTCAATTGCGCGGCGCTGACTTTATCCTTGCGCAGCTTGATCAGGGTTTGGATAGCGACGAGTTCGGTGAAGCCGTACTTCTCGGCAGGCTCGAGGAAACCCTGACGTTCCCATGTTTGCAACTGGCGCTCCGTCAGCGCGAACTTACGGCGGGCTTGTTCTCTCGTCACGTTTTGCCTAGCGGCGAAAGCTGCGGCCACGACCAGATTCTAGCAAGACGGCACGGTACAGGTCACACTATTTCCACCTTAGTCCGGCCCGTGAGAAACCAGCGCACGAGGGCCTTGCTCCCACGGCGAGTCATCGACAGGTCACGAGCGATACAAACTGATTGCCGCCACGCCCGCCGCGCCGGTCTCGAAGCAGTCGACGGCGTTGGCGCGCGTGATGCCACCGACGGCGTAGAGCGGAACCCGGACGGAACGCGTCGCCGTTCGCAGGCCCTCCAGCCCGCGGGGCGCGAGCGACGAGGTCTTGGACAGCGGCGCGAAGACGGGTCCGAAGATCGCGTAGCTGGCTCCCTCGCGTTCCGCTTGGCGCAATTCGGCGAGCGTGTGACAGGAGACGCCGATTAGAAATTGAGCGGGAGCAATCGCTCGCCATCGTGTGGGGTCCACCGCGTCGGCAGGCAGGTGGACTCCGGCGGCGCCGGCGGCGATCGCCACATCGACTCGTGAGTTGACGATCACCGTTGCAGCTCCGGCGGCCGCAATCGCACTCCGCGTCAAGTCGAGCAGTTCGCCCGCCTCGAGTTGCTTCTCACGAATCTGAATCATCCCGGCGCCTGCATGGACCGCCTTGGCGATACGGCCCAGCCACGCTTCGCGATCCGCCGCTGCGTTGCCTTCCGTAATCATGCACCACACCGGCATGGGCTAGAGAACACTCATCGCCGCGGTTGGAAACTCGATGACCCAATCGCTGACGTCGGAACCGCCGAGCGAATCGTACTCGCGGCGCGGCACTTCGACAATCACGATGCCTACAGAATTGCTCTCGAATTCCAGCCTGATGAACTGAGGCCGTTCCTGCTTGCGCACAAGATCGGCAGGAATCTGGTTTGTGCCGGGCTTGCCATTGCGGGGCTTTACGGCGAGATCTTCCGGGCGAACACAAAGCCAGACGCGATCTCCGATCAGATGACCGGGCAGATACGGCCCGTTGATATCGATCTCGCCGATGCGCAGCTTGCTGGTATTGCGTCCTGGGTCGAGCGCGCGAATTTCGGATTGGAGCAGGTTGTGCGCGCCCATCAACTTGACGGTATCGAGCGAAGCCGGCTTGTCCAGAATCTGTTGCGGGCTGGCCGCCTGCACGACCGATCCTTCGCGCAACACGACCATCTGGTCGGCGAGCGCGAAACATTCTTCAAGGTCGTGCGTCACGAGCAGAATCGGCGTAGCAAACTCACTCCGCACCTGGCGGAGCACTTCGTAGAACTCCGCCTTCAACGGCGCGTCCAGGCCTTGCGCTGGCTCGTCGAGCAGCAATACTTTCGGCGCCCCAACAAGCGCCCGCGCAATCGAGCAGCGCTGCTTCTGGCCTCCCGACACTTCATGCGGTTTGCGTCCGGCGACGTCGGCAAGGCGAAACGTCTCGATCAACTCGTTCACGCGCCGATGGCGCTCCAGACGAGGACGCCGCTCGGCGGCAAACTCCAGATTCTGGCGGAGCGTCATGTGCGGAAATAGGGCGTAGTTCTGAAACACGTAGCCACATTGCCGCTGCCGCGGGGGCAGATGGACGCGCGTTGCGCCGTCGAACAGAATCGCGTCATCGAGCATAATACGGCCTTCATCGGGACGCGTGAACCCGGCGATGGCATCCAGAGTCAACGTCTTTCCGGCTCCGCTGGGGCCGAACAGAACGGTGACGCCCGACGCCGCGGTCAACTCGATGTCGAGCGCGAACCCGGCGGAATCGCGGCCCGCGGGATACGCCTTGCGGATGCGCGCGGTGATCATCCGTGACGCCCCTTTCCAACGGGGCTGGGATGCAAGTAATTGGCCAACGCAAGAATGCCGAGCGCGACGGCGGAGATCACCAGGACGAGCGCACGCGCCGTCGCTCCATCGCCACCCTCGACGGCGTCGTAGATCGCGACGGCCACGGTTTGCGTGCGTCCGGGAATGTTGCCGGCCACCATGATCGTGACGCCGAAATCGCCGAGCGCGCGGGCGAACGCGAGCACTGCCGCGGCTAAGATGGAACGGCCGGCCAGCGGTATCGTAATCTTCTGAAACACTCGCCCTTCCGATGCACCCAGCGTCCGCGCCGCGCGCTCGTAGGAATGATCGACGCTTTCGAGCGCGGCCCGCGCGCTCTTCACGAGCAACGGCAGCGAGTGCAGGACGGCCGCAATGACGGCAGCCTTCCAGGTGAAAACCAGCGGCGCGCCGAAGATCCACTCCCACGCTTTACCGAACGCGCTGTTGCGCCCAATGAGGACGAGCAGATAGTAGCCGAGGACGGTCGGCGGCAGGACAAGCGGAAGCGTGATTGCGGCATCGAGAAATTCTTTGCCGCGGAACTCGCGATTCGCGAGCAGATAGGCAAGCCAAACGCCGCCCCCGACCGCGATCGCGGTCGAAAGCACGGCCACTTTCAGGCTAAGCCACAGCGGAAACCAGTCCATGTTCGCTACCACGGCCCAGACGCCGTGAACGCCGATTGTACCGCGCCTTAGAGTTCCGCAAAACGCGCCGTGAAATGCCGCAGGAATTCCGGCTCGTGCACGATCTTGAAGCCGCGGATCTTGTCTTTCTCGGCGCTCACTTCAAGAATGGTTTCGACCAGGTAGTCGACGTGACTCTGCGTATACACGCGGCGCGGAATCGCAAGGCGCAACAGTTCGAATCGCGCGTTGCCTTTGAACATCACGCTGCCGATTTCGACGCTGCGGATGCCGCCATGACGATACAGCGCAACAGCCAATGCCTGCCCCGGAAACTGTTCGCGCGGGATGTGCGGCAGCATGCGGCCAGCGTCAATGTAGATCGCGTGCCCGCCGGGTGGCTCAACGATCGGCACGCCGTGATCGGCAATGTGGCGGCCTAGATACGCCGTGGACGCGATGCGGTACTCCAAGTAATCCGGATCAAGAATTTCTTCGAGGCCGACCGCGATCGCTTCGAGGTCACGGCCCGCGAGTCCGCCGTAGGTGGGAAAGCCCTCGGTGAGGATCAGCAGGTTGCGCTGTTTCTCCGCGAGCGCGGAATCGTTGGTACAGAGCAGCCCGCCGATGTTCGCGAACGCGTCTTTCTTCGCCGAAAACGTACATCCGTCGGCAAGCAGGAACATCCGCTTGGCGATTTCCTTCGGCGTTAGTGTGTCGAATCCAGGCTCGCGCTGATGGATAAAGTAGGCGTTTTCGGCGAAGCGGCAGGCGTCCAAGTAAAACGGAATGCCGTGCGATTTTGCGAGATCGGCCACGGCGGAAATATTCGCCATCGACACCGGTTGCCCGCCGCCGGAGTTGTTCGTCACCGTCAGCATAATCAGCGGAATCTTCTCCGCGCCATGCGTAGAGATCAACTGCGCGAGTGCCTCCACATCCATGTTGCCTTTGAACGGCAGATCGAGTTGCGTATCCGCGGCTTCGGGTAACGGAAGGTCGACCGCCTGCGCGCCGGTGTATTCGATGTTGGCGCGGGTGGTGTCGAAGTGCGTATTGCTCGGCACTATATCGCCCTTCCGACACATGATCGTGAACAGAATGCGCTCTGCGGCGCGGCCCTGGTGCGTGGGAATGACGTGTTCAAATCCGGTCAACTCCCACACCACGTTCTGGAGACGGAAGAAGCTCTGGCTGCCCGCGTACGATTCGTCGCCTCTCATCATCGCGGCCCACTGTTCGGTCGACATGGCGCTGGTGCCGGAATCCGTCAACAAATCAATGAGAATGTCGGTGGCTCGCAACTGGAAGAGGTTATAGCCAGCCTCCCGCAGCAGCCCCTCGCGTTCGGCGGCCGTTGTCTTGCGGAGAGGTTCGACGCTCTTGATGCGGAAGGGCTCAATGATGGTCTTCACAGAGATCATCATAAGTGGATTGGAAGGAACCCGCTTGTCGCGCGGCTAAACCGCTTAGAGTATTTGTATGACCGCAGTGGCGGTTGCGAGCACGACGGCGCCGGCGCGCAGTCGCGTGGTGAGGGAATACGTCCCGGGCGGGAACGGCGCGTTCGGCTGCGCGTAGAGTTGCAACTGGATGTACCGCACCGCATCACCTGGACCTCCTGCAGTTTGCGGTCCGCGAAACACCACCTGCCCCGCCGCGTCGGCCAGTTCCAGTTCCACGGTAAACGGAGTTGTCGCGTTCGCCTCAACACGCGCCTGCGCGCAGGGTTTGTAGACGCCAGGCCCGTCCGCGCCGATCAATCCGCATGCGACGCAGTAATAGGGGATCGCGCAGTTCGTCACTTTCTTCCCCGTTACGTCCAACACTGGACTCTCGATACTCACGGATAGACGCGGCGCGGCAAGGCCCAGCCGGATGCCGTCCAATCGCGCCTCGACGAGATACAGACCGGAGGAGAATCCTCCGGAAGAGCCGGAAAGCAGACGAGACTCCGTGCGCATCAGCCCGACGCCGCGCACGTAGACCGTATCGTCGCGGCCCAAACCTTCGGTGACGATTTGAGAAGCCGCATCCGGAAAGCTCCCTAGCTCACTTGCAAATGGGCCGCGCGTCGAAGCCTGCGGATCTAGCAGAAGCTCTTCTTTCGGAGATGTCGCGGTTCCCGTGAACCGCCAAATCCGGCCCTCCGAATCCCCACGCAACCGTTGGAGAACGGCGCCGTCGCTTGTCAGTACAAAATACGTCTGGCCGCCAAGCTCCTCCGTGCGCGCGATACTGCGCACGACATACGAAGACGTCACGCTCCGTGAGTTGACCCGATAGATCCACGTGTTGCCGACTTGCAAGGGAAAGAAGCTGCCCGACTGAAAGGCGACGTCAGAACCCGCGGTGCTGCCGCCACAGCGGACTCGCGCCTTCGCCGTGGCCTCTACCGCACCCGCCTGATTCACGAGGTAGAACATCATGCCGTCGGGCACCCAGAATCCGGTCGTGGCGGTGCCGGAGCTTCCGTTCAGACCAGTGAATGTCGGGCCCTTCGCGTCGTTGACACGGACTTCTACCGGCCCGCTCGCACCAGACCAAGTCAGCATGACTTTCGCAAGGCCGCTCGAACAATCAAACGCGGGGTCCGGCGAGACGGATAGGCTGGCACAAAACGCCAACGGCGTCGCCAGACAGAATGCGGCAAAACGATTCAGTCGCTGCATGGCCGATGGCCGCCTTCCTATGGTTGCTGTGCGGCGCGAGTCGCCGCATCTTCTCTTTGCATCATCCAGGAGTCACCAACGCCCGCAATGCTTGCGGGGTCATCAAGATCTCGGGGCGCGACACTACTTCTCTGGCGGAAGCTAGTGGGAGTCGAACCCACCCGTGACCGTAAGGCCGCACGCTGGTTTTGAAGACCAGGCCCTGCACCGGCAAAGACTAGCTTCCTCGGCCATTCTAGCGCGCCCTGCGGCTTCAAGAGTTGTTCGCGCGTGATACGCAATGTGTTTTCGAGCGATTCCTTCGGCACGCCGCTGACAAACGGCTCGATGATCCACGCCAGCGCACGCGGGATCGAACGCGATAGCGAGATCGCACGGCATTCGACATACACGCCGTCTTTTCGTTGCTCGATCATCCAGTAGGTATTGAACCGCCACATGAATCCGTGACCCGTATCGACCGGTAGCTCCTGCTGGCTCTTGCCGGGGTTCGCCAACTCGGCAATCTTCGTCGAGTACGATTTTCCGAGCCACAAACCGGGGCGGACTTCGTTGTACTCTACGTCGTACTCCGTGTTCAAAATCACCGTGATTACTTTCTTCTTGTAGATCTGCAAGTACGGATGCAGTTTATTGCCGTCGCGGCGCAGCAGCTTCGAATCGAGCACTTCACCCTTGTAAATTTCCTTGTCCCGTTCGTAGTCCTGCAATAGATCGAGCGTCTTCTTCGCCGTCGCGCCGGGAACAACCATGGCACCGACCCAATCGTGAATAATGCCTTCGGTCACGCGGACCGGCCCTTTGGCGGACATGTTCTTGATCGCGATTGCCGATGGCCGCAACGTGCTGTTTCCCATTCCAACGCTCGGAGCCGCATGGCCGAGCATGCCGGGAAGCTTGGCCTCCTCCGTCTTGACGTAAGCTTCAAAGGCAGCCCGCGTATCCGGTTTCAGCGAAGTCATGATCCCGTCGGCCCACAACGGGAGTGCAAGTCCAATCACAAAAATCCATCTCACCTATCCAGACTAGCGAAAAACAATCTTCCCCTCCGCCGTGTTTCCGCGAAATGCTATTCTAATCTGGCTCTCTCATGCCTCTGCGCAAGGCGCTTCCGAAGACATGCATCGCCCTCGGGTTCCCGGATGTGGAATCGTTGCTGGCGCACGCACGTGCGGAAATCGAAGGCGGCGAGCGCTTCTTCGAATTCCGTATGGATTACTTGTCGAATCCGGAATCCGGCATCCGTGCAATTCGAGATTTTCTGAAGCACCATACCGATTGCTCGGTGCTCGCCACCTGCCGCCGCCATCAGAACGGCGGTCGGTTCAACGGTTCGATCGACGAACAACTTCGCATCCTCGGTACCGCCATTGAGGCTGGAGCGCACGCGATCGACGTCGAGATTGAATCGGCTGAAAGCGCAATTGCAGGCGTCGCCGCACTGCGCTCGCAATGCTTCCTGATCGTGTCGTGGCACAATTTTTCGGGCACGCCGGCAATGGAGCCCGCCCTGCGCCGCATGCAAAAGATCCCCGCCGACGGCTACAAACTGGTAACCACGGCGCGCAAGCCATCGGACGCCGGTCGTGTTCTCGCCCTCACGAAGAGCAACTCGAAGACGCCGCTTGTCCTGCTCGCCATGGGCGAAATGGGATTCGCGACGCGCGTCCTGTCTACCGTGTGGGGCGGCCTTTTCACCTACGCCGCGCCAAACGCAGCGGAAGGCACTGCAAGCGGCCAGGTCTCCGCGAAGCAGATGCGCCATCTCTATCGCGTCGAGCGCATCACCAAGAACGCCAAAATCTACGGCGTAATCGCCGATCCCGTGCGGCATTCCATTTCGCCCGCGGTGCACAATCGCGCGTTTCAGGCGCGCCGCACCGACGCCGTGTATCTTCCGTTTCTCGTCAAGCCGCAACAGCTGAAAGACTTCTTCTTGCTTGCCGACAAGCTTCCGCTGACGGGCTTCAGCGTCACAATTCCGCACAAGCAGCGCGTGATTCGCTATCTCGATATCGTTGATCCGCTGGCGCGACGCATTGGAGCGGTGAATACCGTGTGGCGAAAAGCGGGCAAATGGCGCGGCACTAACACCGACGCCGAAGGCGTCACCATTCCACTCGCGCGTCACGTGCGCCTGGCGAAATCCTCCGTGCTCGTCGTCGGCAACGGCGGTGCAGCTCGTGGAGCCGCCTTCGCTCTGCAAGAAGCCGGTGCGAAACTGGCCATCACCGGCCGCAATCTCGATCGTGTCCGCGCACTCTCAAAGTTCTGCGAGGCCGAGCCCCTCAGCCGCGAACAAGCTGAAGCCCGTGACTTCGACGTGATCGTGCATGCCACGCCTATCGGCATGCACCCCAAAGTTTCGCAGTGTTTCTTTGAAGACCGCATACCCGGCGACATCGTGTTCGATATGGTCTACAACCCCATCGAAACCGAGCTCGTGAAGCGCGCTACGGCACAAGGCAAGACCATCATCCATGGCGTCGACATGTTTATCGAACAAGCGGTAAGACAGTTCGAACTGTGGACCGGCGACTCCGCCCCGCGCGCTTTGATGCGGAAGGCTGCGCTGGAAGCGCTGGCCGAGTTCCACTTATAAGACGTGGTTCTTGTGCTCGCCGAGGCGCGACCGTAAGGTCGCGCGTCTCGGCGGATGAGGCCAGGCATAGACAAAGAACAAACAAGAAGAGCCGAGGCGCGACCATAAGGTCGCGCGTCTCGGCGGATGAGG
>JAYVTO010000256.1:0-15353 GCA_043788745.1 Acidobacteriaceae bacterium | reverse complement strand
CAATATCATCGGGAAACGGGACCCAAAGCCTGATCGGTAGAAATTCTGAGGGGATACCCGCAAATGAGTGTAGACCAACCCGCACCGGGGGACTATCTTCTAGGACGATCTGCCTAGACAATGGTGTTCCGGCAACGTTGCAGAGTTGCAGATTTTGGATGAGATCTGGAGTTCGATCCGGCTCGCCGCAAAGGACTTGCTATGGACCTGGCTTTTGAAACAAATTCGCCCGAGGGGTGCAGCGCAGTTGGCCTGGATTGCGACACCTGCATTGCAGATTCAGCTCTTCAAATCGCCGCCTGTTGCCGAACCTTGAAGGGTTCCGGCCTCACGCAAATCTTTTCAAGCCTGTATCCGGCGAAGGCCTGCTCGCCCATGAGCGAAGTGTTTCGCGACGCCTATTTGAGCGCCGTCCGGCCGAAGGCGGCCGCTGCAGCGGCCTGAGATGCGGCGGCCTCGGAACCAAACAGAGCCACCGCCGAACGAAGCCAGCTATTTCGCGAGTGCCGGGTAGTCTGTATAGCCCTTCGAACCCGGTGTATAGAACGTAGCCTTGTCGGCCTCCGCAAGCGCAGCGTCTATTTCGAAGCGCGTCACCAGATCCGGATTCGAGATGTACGCCGTGCCGAACACGATCGCGTCCGCTCCGCCTGACGCCAGCGTCTTGTTGGCTTCTTCTTTCGTGAATCCGCCACCGACGAGCAGCTTGCCCGAGTAAGCCTCACGGAGCACCGTTTCCGCGCCGATCCCTGCACGCATGACATGGAGATAGGCTAGGCCGAGCGGCGCGATCGCCTGAGTCAGCGCGACGTAAGTTGGAAGCGGGTCGTCGTGCTGAATGTCATTGAAAAGCATTCCGGGGCTTACCTTGATCCCGACCTTGCCTGCCGAACCGGCGGCGGCGACCATCGCCTCCAGCGTTTCGACGGCAAATCGAATGCGGTTCTCAATCGATCCGCCATAGGAGTCCGTTCGCTGATTGCTGCCTGGCGCGAGGAATTGGTTCGGAAGGTAACCCGAAGCGGAGTGCAACTCGACCCCGTCGAAGCCGGCCGCCAGCGCGTTGCGGGTAGCGGTGCCGAACTCGGCAATTACGGCGGGGATTTCCGAAAGCTCCAGCGCGCGCGGAATGTCGAATGGTTGCAGGGCCGCCGAATCGGTCCACATCTGGCCCGCCGCCCGAATCGCCGAAGGCGCGACCGGCGCGTCTGGAATCGTACGGTTTGCCGAATGCGAAATGCGCCCAACGTGCATGATCTGGAGGAAAATCCTTCCGCCGCGCGCATGCACTGCGCCCGTCACAGTGCGCCACGCTTCGATCTGCGCGTCGTTGTAGATACCTGGCGTCCGCGCGTAGCCCATGCCCATGGCGCTGGAGCCAGTGCCTTCGGTGATCAGCAGACCGGCGTCGCCGCGTTGGCTGTAGTATTCCGCGGTCAGAGCCGACAGGACGCCCTGTGCGTCCGCTCGGGAACGCGTCATCGGCGCCATTGCAATTCGATTGCGGAGCGAAGTATCGCCCAATTGAATCGGAGAGAAGAGGTTCATTTTGTCGTTCGTTGGATGCGTGCCAGACGCGCAAGGGTGCAAAGTCCGCGCTAACTGCGGATGAGATTCCGAAGTAGGAACAACGCGTTTGCGGGCCGCTCCGCCAGACGGCGCATGAAATACGGGTACCATGCTGTGCCGTACGGCACGTAGAGCCGCATACGGAATCCGGCGTCGACAATCCGCTTCTGCAAATCCCGACGGACTCCGTAGAGCATCTGGAATTCGAAGCGCGACGCGTCGTACTTCTTTTCTTTGACGTAGGCCAGCGCCTCCGCGATGATTGCGGGATCGTGCGTCGCGAGCGCCGGATAGGCCCCCTCGTCGAGCAGCGTCTTCATCAGGCGCACGTAACTTGCATCGACATCCTTCTTATCGGGAAACGCCACCTCTGCCGGCTCGTTGTACGCGCCTTTGCACAATCGCACGGGCACGGCCAGCGCGTTCAGGTTCTGGATGTCTTTCCCGCTGCGATGGAGATACGCCTGGATCACCGCGCGCACGTGATCGCCGAACTCCGCGCGCATCGCCGTCACGAAGAAAAGAGTGCGATCGACGTACTCGCTCGACTCCATATCCATCTCGACGCGGCTGCCGATCAATGTCGCTTTCGCCACCAATTGCCGCACGTTCTCGCGGCACAATTCTTCCGAGACGTCGAGCCCGAACTGCGTCAGCTTGATGGACACGGTGGAACTCGGCGACTCCACGGCGATGCAGCCTAATGCCGCTAGAATCGACGACGTCGATTCCGCCGCCTCCTTGACCGTCGATACGTTTTCGCCGAGATGATCGAGCGTCGCGAGCATTGTTTGCGCGCTGAGGTTCCGGCAGACTTGCACTCCTTCGGCGAGCGAGTCACCGGCCACGAAGCGCCGCGTCAGCTTGCGCGAGAGCGGCGAGGTTTCCATCCAGTGGCGCAGCGCGCGCTGGCGCGAGAGATAGAGAAAGAATTGGCGCGTCATTATTTGGAGCGGAACCCGCCTAGACAGGGCGTCCCATGTCGGTTGGACCCAGCGCCGGACGCTCCACGGCGGGCTCGCGTGCGATCACGGTCAACCGCTCCGGCGTGCGCGTCTCCGCGCCGACGCCCAAATCACGAATTCGACGCAACGTCGGCGTCAATCGCGTTTCCCAGGAGGCCACGCTCTTATTGTACGATTCGACAGCCTTGTTCAATTGCGCGCCCGCGTCGGCGAAGTGCGCGACATACACGTTCAGCCGCTCGTAGAACTCGTGCGCGAGTTGGCGAATCTGCTCGGCGTTCTCGGCGACCTGCTGTTGCTTCCAGCCGTGCCCGACGCCTTTCAGAATCGAGATCAGCGTCAAAGGAGTCGCGAGCAGCACACGGCGTTCGAGAGCCGATTCGAGAAGCTCCGGATTCGCTTCGAGCGCGGCGCTCAAGAAGTGATCGCCGGGAAGAAACAGGACAACGAGGTCCGGCGCGGTCTGGAATTGCGCCCAGTATTGCTTCGCCGCGAGCGAATCGATGTGCCGCCCGACGTGTTGCGCATGCGCCTGGAGCGCGGCCTTGCGCGCTGCGTCGTCCTTGGCGCTCGATGCTTCGAGAAACGCGGTGAGCGGCGCTTTCGCGTCGACCACGATCGTTCGGCCTTCCGGCAAATGCACGATCATGTCGGGCCGTTGCCGCGAACCGGCCGCGCCCGACGAAGATTGTTCCTCGAAGTCGCAGAACTTTACCATCCCGGCTAACTCCGCAACACGCCGCAAGGTCAGTTCGCCCCACCGCCCGCGGGACTGCGGAGCGCGTAAGGCGTTCGACAGTACGACTGTTTCGCGCGCCAGCGAGTCGAGCTGCTTCTCGAGTCCGCCAAACGCGACGTGCCGCGCGCCTTCATAGGCACGCACCTGCTCTTCGAGTTTGCCCAGCGTGTCCGCCAAGGGCTGCACCACTGCCGATCGGGCGACGTCGAGAAAGGCGCCTTGGGTCGATCGCAGGGCCTGGTCCGCAAAACCTTGGAAGGCTTCGCCTGCCTTGGTCGCCGATAGCTCGAACGCATTCGAGCGCGCTTCCGCGATCTCGATCTTGCCCCGCAGCCACAACCAGACCACCAGCGAGCCCAAAACAATTCCCGCCAGAAATGTTACCGCGAAGTCCACGCCTCTATAGTGCCAGATAACGGGTTCGACCGAGGCGTGGCTCGAGTCGACACGTGCTAACGCTGCGAGTTTTGGCGTAGACCGTTGTCGACTGCAAGGCCCCACGCAAACAGCGTCAGGCTGAGCCCCCAACTGCACACCAGCCACAACAATCCCGACGACTCAATGTAGCCGTCGATAAAATAGCGATATTGGGCGAGGGCACCCACAACGAAGAACAGCCAGCCCGCGCGATCCGTCCACACGGAAGGTCTTTGGAGCGACTTGCTCGCCCGCCACAGCAGGAAATGACCGCCAACCAGAGCAAGCGCGCCCGTCGCGCGAGCGCCGAGAATGCTGCCCTCAAGCAGGCAGTACATCACCAGCATTGCGGCCAGCAGCGTAAGCCAACCATGCAGAAGAAAACGTCGCGTGGACATCACAAACTACTCGAGCAGGCCGTCGAGAGCCAGTTCTGCGATGCGCCAGACTTTGGCTTGCTTGGCGACGACGCAACGCACCGTCTTCCGCCGCGGTTCGGTTTTGTCGCCGATTTCGCGGCTCCGGATCTCAACGTACCAATCGAGCAGCAGGGCGCGCCGGACATCGTCGCCGTCGTTCTCCAAAATGGAGATCGACGACGAAACCTGTGCTCGCGCGATCAACGTCTCTACCTGGCTGCGCACCTGCGCGTAGCCGGGCGTCTCTTTGTCGATCGATCGCAAAAACCCCACGACGTTGTCGCCAGAGAGCGATGTCGCGAGCGAAGACACAATCGCGGCTGCATCGCTCTGCGAATCCGCGCGAGCAACGCCCGAACCAGCGAGCAGCAAAATGCAAAATAGCTTCACGTGCGGTAACTTCCGTTGATTCGAATGTACTCTTCCGTGAAGTCGCACGTCCAGAATGTGACGCGCGCCTTTCCGGCGCCGCGAATCACAAAGCGAACGGCGCAGTCGGGCGAATGCAGCTTTTTCGTCATCGCCGCTTCATCCATCGCCGCCGCCAGTCCGGCTTTGCAAACCAGATCGCCCTGTAAATAGATGTCGACCTTCGAGGGATCGAAGGCCACGCCCGCATAGCCCGCGGCGCAAATAAGACGGCCCCAGTTCGGGTCGGACCCCGCGATCGCCGTCTTCACGAGCGCCGAGTTCGCAATCGACCGCGCGATCTTGTCCGCGTCCGCTTCCGTCATCGTGCCTTCGACGGAAATCGTCACCAGCTTCTTCGCGCCCTCGCCGTCGCGCACGATTTGAACTGCCAGCGACTCCAGCACTTGCGTCAGTGCCTTCTCGAACTTCCTTTCGTCCACGGTGCCCGCGCGGCCGTTGGCAAGCACGCAAACCATGTCGTTCGTCGACGTATCGCCATCCACCGAGATGCGGTTGTAGGTCGCCGTCACTGCGCGCGAGAGAATTCTCTTCAGCGCCGCCGGAGCCACTTTTGCATCCGTCACGACGAAGCCGAGCGTCGTCGCCATCCGCGGATGGATCATCCCGGAGCCCTTCGTCATGCCCGCAATGGATGCCTTGCCACACGCCGCCGACGCCACCTTCCTGCGCGTGTCGGTCGTCAGGATTGCGGCAGCCGCTTCTTCAAACCGCTCCGGCGAGAGCCCGGCGACGAGCGTGTTCATCGATCCCGTAATCAGGCGCGTGTTCAACTCTACGCCGATCACGCCCGTGGACGACGGCAGTACTTCCTCTTTCTTCACGCCGAGCGCCAGTGCCGCGGCCACGCACGATGCAAGCGCCACCGCATCGCCCGTGCGCGTGGCGCAATTCGCGTTGCCGGCATTCACGAGGATTGCCGAGGCGCGGCCTTTCGACGCTGCCAGATGCTTGCGCGCTAAGACAACCGGAGCCGCCTGCACGCGATTCGTCGTGAAGACCGAGGCCGCCGACGCCAATTCGTCCGACACGATGAGCGCCAGATCCGGCTTCGCGACCTTGCGAATACCTGCGTACACCGCGCCATAACGGAATCCTTGTGGCAGTCTCATGCTCCGAACCTCTCTCCGTCTTTCACCTGCGCCCCGTTCAGGAACGCGGATGCCGGCATCGTTTTCTTTCCCTCGGGTTGCACGTCGATTAATTCGAGCGATGCTTCGCCGCAGGCCGCAAATAGCCGCTTTCCTTCGACGCGCAACAGACCTGGCTTACCCGCGACGTCACTGACGCGAGCCGCTGCGATGGCAAATCGCGCCCCGCGAAACGTAGTATATCCACCCGGCCACGGCGTGAATCCGCGGATGCGGCGATCAATCTCGTCAGCGTGCAGAGCCCAATCGATGAGCCCATCTTCCTTCTTCAGAATCGGCGCGAGGGTTGCCTGCGCGTCGTCCTGTGGCTCCGGCACGATCTCGTCGATGCGAGCGAGCGTATCGATCAACAACTGCGCGCCTGCGACGGCCATGCGCCCGCCGAGATCGACCGCTGTCTCCTCCACGCCGATTGCCGTCTCCCACTGCAACAGCATGTCGCCGGTATCCAGACCGGCATTAATCTTCATCGTCGTCACGCCCGTGGTCTTCTCACCGCGCGCGATTGCCCACTGGATCGGTGCCGCGCCGCGATACTTCGGCAGCAGCGATCCGTGTACATTGAGGATGCCTTTCGGCGGGAGATCGATGATCGATTGCGGGATGATCTGGCCATAGCCGACCACCACCATCGCGTCGGCCGAGAAGCCGCGCAGTTGCTCGACAATCTCCGGCCGCCGGACGCGTTCTGGTTGCTCGATGCGCAATTGATGCCGCAACGCCGCTTCCTTTACCGCCGACATCGCCAGGTGTTGCCCGCGGCCCTTCGGTCGATCGGGCTGCGTGTATACGGCCACGACATTGTGGCCCGCCGCTACGATTGCGTCGAGCGTCGGAACCGCGAAGGTCGGCGTGCCGAGGAACACTAGCCGCATTGCGATCCGCCTACGACCACTCGTCGAGCTTCGCCAGCTTCTTGATCTTGCGCCGGATCAGGTCGCGCTTCAGCGGGCTGATGTGGCTGATAAAGAGGATGCCGTTGAGGTGATCGATCTCGTGTTCAAACGCGCGGGCGAGCAGACCCTCGCCCTCGTATTCGTGCTCCGTGCCCTTGGCGTCGAACGCCCGCACGGTCACGCGCTGCGCCCGCGTCACTTGCTCGCGGAACCCCGGAATGCTGAGGCAGCCTTCCTCACTCGTCTGCGAACCCGACCTCCCAACGATCTCCGGATTGATCAGCACAAACTTCTGCTCGGGATCTTCGCCGGTCGACGTGTCGATCACTGTCAGTCTCTTTGAAACGCCGACCTGCGGAGCCGCCAGACCAACGCCACGCGCTGCATACATAGTCTCGAACATGTCGTCGACCAGCTTCTGCAACTCGGGTGTGTTGAAGTTCTCGATGTGCTGGGCTGGCAGTTCGAGCACGGGGTTGCCGTATTTGACGATCGGATAGTTCATGGTTGAACGTGATGCGCCGCGCGTCACCGCGCGCCGCGAATTAGAAATTTCTTACCTGCTCTAAGTATCCCCGATAATTGCGCTCCGTCTCGACCAGCGAATCGCCGCCGAACTTTTCGAGAAAAGCCTGCGCCAGCACGATAGCCACCATCGCTTCGCCGATCACTGCCGCCGCCGGCACGACGCAAATATCGCTACGCTCGTAGGCCGCAGCCGCGGGCTCCCGCGTATCGAGATCGACGGATTCGAGCGGACGCCGCAGCGTCGAAATCGGCTTCAGCATCCCGCGCACCAGCACGTCCTGGCCGTTGGTCATCCCGCCTTCGAGCCCGCCCGCGCGATTCGCCCCGCGAGTGAACTCCTGTTGTTGCTTGTTGTAGTGGATCGTGTCCTGCACCTTTGAGCCGAACGCCGTTGCGCCTTCTTCGGCGAACCCGATCTCAACGCCCTTCACCGCTTGTATCGAGACAATCGCCTGCGCCAGTTTGCCATCGAGCCGCGTATCCCACGTGATGTGCGAACCCAAGCCAGTAGGCAGTCCCCGGGCGATCACCTCGAATACCCCGCCGACCGTATCGCCCGTGCGATAGGCGACGTCGACGACTTCCTTCATTCGCTTTTCAGTCTCCGCATCGACGCAGGCGAGCAATACGTCTTCTCGCGCGGCTAGCGCCCGCAATTCATCCCAGCTCGCGGAGCGCCCCAATTTCTCGGTGCCGACTTGAATCACATGACCGAGAATCTCGATGCCGAAGACGCTCAGGAACTGCTTCGCAATCGCGCCGATCGCCACGCGCGCCGTCGTCTCGCGAGCACTGGCGCGCTCGAGCACGTAGCGCGCGTCCTGGAAGTTGTACTTGATCGCGCCGGCGAGGTCTGCATGACCGGGCCGCGGCCGCGTCACGCGTTTCCGTTTGTCCTCGCCGCCATCGATGTCTTCGACCGGCAGCGCTTCCGTCCAGTTCTTCCAGTCCTTGTTTTCGAGAATCAGCGCAATCGGCGATCCGATGGTGATGCCGTGGCGGATGCCCGCCACGAAGTGCACCTTGTCGGTTTCGATCTTCATGCGTCCCCCGCGGCCGAAGCCTTGTTGCCGACGCCACAACTCGCGGTCGATGGCGTCCGTCGAGATGGGAATTCCGGAAGGGAGGCCGGTGAGGGTCGCGATCAGGCACTCGCCGTGCGACTCGCCAGCAGTTTCAAATCGGAGCATGTGAGAATCTTTCATCGTAACAAACGCAACCAGAATGCCGCCGGCAACCTCGCTTGCCGGCGCGATACACTCTATGTTTGGTCTGGAACGGCTGAGCCAGCGCCAAAGTTTTCCAAAAAAGCCATCTGGAGTCCACATGTCCATTCGATCTCGCATCCTTGTTTCGACCGCGCTCGCCGCGGCCCTCTTGACTACCGCCGTCGCGCAGGACGCGAAGAAAGCGCCTGAGAAGAAGGCACCCGCGTCGAAGATTCTGCAACCGCAGATGAGTCCCGAAAAGGGAACCTTCAAGGAACCAATGGGCAAGATCGGCGAGACGCCTGCGCAGCCCTGGTCCGCCACCACCGTTGTAGCCTCTGTTGACGGCAAGCCGAATCCCGGCGCGACGATCAAGACCGTCGTCGGTGAGATTGTCGATTTCTCCTGCTACCTCCAGGTCGGCAAGCACGGCGAAAAGCATCGCCCGTGCGGCCAGAAGTGCATCAACGCGGGCGCGCCCATTGGGCTGCTCACTGAAAACGGAACGCTTTACATGTTGATGGAAGAAGAGCATGACCCGCGCCGCGACGGCCAGGGCACCTTCCGCGCGGTTGCCGCCGAGCACATTGCACACGTGATGGAAGTCACCGGCACCGCCTGGTCGCACAACGGTTACAACGCTCTGTACGTGACCGGCTACATCAAAAAATAAATCGGGCGCGTCCTGCTGGTGCTTGCCGCTGTACTCTCGTTGCGGGCGGCCGATCCGTCTATGGCGGCTGGCGTCAGGGTGCCATTGAGCCTCCTGCCGGTCGACTGGCCCAAAGGACAATCCGTATTCTCGCGAGAAAGTCGGGCTCGGCCGCTGCCTCTATTTCGATCCGCGCCTGTCGGCTGATAACAGCATGTCGTGCGGCACATTCCATGTGTCGAAACACGCCGCCGGCGCGTGACTCGGGAAGAGAAGCAAGACTTGTTCTGTTTTCTGAATGCGGACCGCGGAAACGGCTGGTAGCAAATCGAAGCGCCCAAAGCGTTCCCGGAGTAAATGGCGCGCCCAGTCGCGAAGGGAGCGAAGGCTCCACTCGAGTTCATCCGGGCCCGAATTTTGTAGTACACCTTCAGACCTGCAAAACGTCTCGAAAAAACAACAACGGGCGCACCTTGGGGTGCGCCCGTTGTTCGATTGGATTCGATCGCGCTAGCTCGCGGCCATGCTGGAACTGATCTTAGAAAAGATCGTGCTTACTGACGGCATCAGCGTAGTCGGCAGGAATCCAGCCACGACGATCACCAGCGCGGCCGCTAGCAACGCGTATTCGATCATGTCCTGTCCCTTCTCCTCGCGCCAGAATCGCCGAAGCGATGAGAGTGCCTTTTGTCGCGCCATAGCTATGCCTCCTGCAAGAAACTTCCCGGTGCGATCTGCAACGATTGCATCGCGTTGTATCTATACTGCCGAACTTCGCGAGAATCAGCAACCTTAATTTGACCGTAGCTGATCCCGGAAAATCTCTTACAGGAAGGGGTACTAAGCGGATGGCCTGATAGTCACTAAGGGTTCGATTGAGCCGGATACCGGGTGACGGTGAAACTCCGTAGCGTCACCGTATCAGACGCCGAGGAAACCATTTGTCCTCGGAAATCCAGCCGGATTGCGCCCGCATAGTTATCGGTCGCGCTTCCGATTCCGTTCGCCGAGGCCGTGATTGCGCCCCAATTCTCCTGGTTCCATGCCGTGCCGGCTCCGTGCAAACCAAGCTCCAGGGCTCCGCCCAGATCCGTTTCGCCCGACGACGTGCTCCGGGACACCAGCACCGTCGCTCCCCAAACGATCTGGATGCCGATGCCAGCGGTACTGCCCTCGTGCGAGTACTGGTAGGAAGCAACCAGCCGGTCTCCGGACTGCAGAGTACCCGCCGGAACCGTGCAACTGCCCAGTCGCTGTAGAGCCGTCGACGACGTGTTCGTCCCAGCGCTCGAACAGATCACCTGCGGCGCCGAGAAACTGCTGAGCGGATTGCTCGGATCCGCGTAACGATAGCTGGCCGTTAACAGGTCGCCCGTCTGCGGCAACGCGTTCACGAAAAACGTGATCGTCCTCAATGACAGCGTGAAGTCGATCCCGGCGCGCAACAGAATTCCGTTCCGGTGCACGTCCAGACTGGCCGCAGGAGACGGTGTGTTTGCGAGCGTGAAGCTCGTGTTGCCACCATTCGTCACCCCCGAAGGAATCTCGCCAGTGGCGAAAAGAGGCTGCGCACCGCCGCCGCCGCCCGATCCACAAGGACCGGCACTTCCATCCACGCGTACGCAATCGCCCGGATTTCCGGCCGCCCCGTCAATTTGTCCGCCGAAGTTGATTACTGCGGCGCGCGACGGCCCAAATGCCGATCCTCGTTGCGGCCGCGCCGACAACTCATTCGTCAAACCGCTCACATCACTGATGAAAATCGGCGTCGTGATCGGCACCGGACCTACTACCGCGCCCGTCGACACCCGAACATCGCGGATACGCAATAACGTCGAACTAGGCGGCACGGCCCAAATCTCGGAGAACTGCAGCTTGCCCTGGCTCGAATAATTTACCGAATAGTTCGCGCCCGGTGAGGCCGTCGTCGTCGGAACCAGCCGCACCTTCAATATTCCATTGACCACTTGCAGCGTTGTCTGCTGGGTGGCTACCGGGATGTTCTCCCCGGTTTGAAAACTCGTCCAGCTAATCGTGACCGTGCCCGAGTACCTCGTGCCGTCGGCCTTGAATAGAGTGTCCTGAATCGTTGTGAGCGCGGGCTGAGCCCACGCCGTTCCGGCCGTCGCAGCTATCGCCGCCGCCAGCATCCATTGACGGAAACCGTGCATAACCTATATGCCTCCTCGCGGCCAAAGAATAGCTTGGCAATTTCCGTTTCTCGAAACTCGGGTTTTTAAAACACGGCCTACTGCATTGAAACCAAACGATATAGGGAAATTTTTGAAATGTGTGAACGCGATTTCGGCTACCCCAAATTTCGCCTACTCCCCGGCCTGCGCTAAACTAGAGAGCAATGGCTGATTCCGTAGCGATCGTCAAACGGCCCTCGGCGCCAATCAGCGCCTGGCTACCCCCTGTTGCCGCTGGCTGGTTCCTGCCCGGAGCCGGGCATTTCCTGCAACAGCGCTACTATCGCGGCGGCCTCATTCTGGGTTCCGTGGCGCTGATGTTTTTCTTTGGGCTCTTGATGCGCGGCGCGTTCTTCGAGCCGCAGGGCGGGGACTTGCTCACAACCGTCATCTACTACGGAGGCTTTCTCTGTAATCTGATGTCGGGGCTCTTCTACTTCCTTGCTACTTGGCTCGGCTATACCCAGCCCGACCTCGCCGGACACGTCCACGACTACGGCACCAAGTTTCTGGTCGGCGCCGGACTCCTCAACGTGCTCGCCATGGTTGACGCCTACGAAATCGCTACGGGCCAAAAGGACTGACCGGAGTCAAACATGAAAGCCAACCTCTCTCACTTTGAAGCCGCCATCCTGTTCGCGCTCTTCACATCCATCGTGCTCGGCATCATCACCAAGCGCAGCGATCGCGAACGCTGGCGCTATGGCCTCTATTGCTTCGGCTGCTTTGTCGGAGCTCTTTTCGGCCTCAGTTGGCTGATGTATCTCGGCCACGGCTAACAGCCAAGGGCTGCCCGGGAACGCGTTCCTACAAGCTGGCCGCTACAGCGTCTTCAAAAACGCAATCAACGCGCGCTTGTCCTCTGCCCCCAGATCCATCCCGAACTCGTGTCCCGGTACCGCCCTCTGCTTTACCCCCGGACCCTTCCATCCGCTCGGAACGTAATCCGCACTCAGCCGCTTGCGGTCGAACCATTCCTCCAGATTCGCAATGGATCCCGAATGCTCAATCAGCCCCTTGTGCCACAAGCCGGTCAGCGGCGGAACCTTGTAATACCCGGTGCCCTTCCGCGTCTTCAGCGCTCCCCCCGGATCCGTCCCCACGCGTACGCCCCGCATGATCTGCAAGCCCTTGGTCTCTTCATTGTCGGGCGGTGTGAATCCATCCACCGGAATCAGCATTCCGTTCGTATAGGCCGGCGGAGTGTGGCATGCCACGCACCCCGCTGTCGCGAAGACCTTCTGCCCGCGCTTTGAAAGCTCATCCGGCGGATTCGGATTCTTGGGCTCTTTCAGGCCGTAGTAAATGAACATTCCCAGCGCGTACGCCGCGTCGTCGCTATACCGCGCCTGCAATTTCCGCTGATACCCGGTGAAAACCCGGTGCGGCCCAACCGTGCCATCGTCCGCGAAGCCCACCAGTATTGCGTACCGGGCAATATCCTCCGGACCCCGATTCCGGTGCGATCCCGTCGCATCCAGATACCGGCTGTTCTTCACGCCAATCAAACTGGGAATCTTCGTCGTGAAATACGGACTCCCATTGAATCGGGCAATCGTCCCCGGAGCATCGGCATCATTCAATACCTGGACCTCGGGCGGCGACATGGTCTTGATCTTTTCGTGGATATCGTCCTTCAACCACGGCACGCCCCAGGTTAAGTAGGCGGTCTCCCCCGGGCTCGGCAGCTCTTCCCCAGGCTCCTTTGGAATCGAAAACACACTGAAGAGAAAGTTGTTCATCGGGGCAGCGGGCGTCGGCTGGAAGTTTGCCTGCGATCCGGAGATCACTGTTCCGTTCTCCATCACGCGCGTGTGGCAACCCGAGCATTCCCGCGAGCCAAGCTGCAAATTCCCCGCCTTGTCGACAATCCATCGAAAATCGAAAAGCTGTCCGTCCTTGGTCATCCGCGGCGGATACTTCTTAAGCGCCTCCCGACTGCGGAAATAATCGATGATCCGAAAGTCCGACGTCCGCACCTGGATCACATCCAACTCTTCCCAAACCCGCGCGCCGGCCTCGACCCACTCTTCCTTCGTCCGCGCTTTCCCGATCTCGATTAGCGGCTCCGCACCGCGTTTCCGCAGCGAATCCAAATACCCCGCAGGTTCGCGATCCGGGTGATAGACGGGATACGTCCGTACGTTGTCCACCGGAACCGCGTAAAGCTCCGCCGCCGTGTAATGCTGCGGCCGCATCCCAGCGACAGAAATAGCCCAATCGTGCAGCGCCGCGTCATCCCAAATCTTGGGAGCCTTCCTGGTAGCGACGGCAGTGCTTTTGGCGTCCTGCCCCCAAGCCACGCAACTTGCCGCCATCGCGCAGGCCAATAGTGCCCCCAACCGATTCATTCCGTAATCCTCCCCAAAATCTGATGCCAACACCTGCGGTGCTGTGCACCGCAAGTGGTCATGCGCAACATGGTAGCAAACGCATCGAGCCTCGGCGCTGGCGCTCGAGTTCGATGTCGGTGCCGATGAGGTCTCGCAGTGGGACACGGTCGTGCAACAAACCCCGAACGAAGTCCCGGACGCGTCCACGCGCGTCATAACCGCCAGAAACCAACAGCGCCACGGCAGCCGAAAGCGCCAAATCCGAGCCGCGACCAAAGTCACCGACGGGCTGCGTCGGGAGCGGATTCACGCCGCGCGCAACAGCAAGATTCGCGGCATTCGGAAATCCGTCACGTACAGGGTGGTTTCTTAAGAGTGAGCGGATACTCAATCCCGGCGACCCGTAGGAGCGACTTCCGCTGCGGTTTTTTGCTGGTGAGTGCCGACTGTTACTGCGCGTATTAGGGGCTGGATCGTGGCGTCACGATCAAACCGCACCGCCGCTACTTGTCCAAACACTTGCCCCGGCATACCGACTCCGTCACTACAACCGCCGCGCCCAGCCGGCCCGGATTGTTCGGATCTGTCTTCCGCAGCCGCACCGTCTCCACTGCGCCATCGGCCGTCGCCCTTTTGTCGATCACGAACTGCTCGCGCAATGGTGGAGCCGCGCCGGCCTCGGCAACCCGCCCGTCGACGCTTTCGAACACATTCACCTGCGACCGCTGACCGCCGTCCGCGTTCTTCGTGATCGTCCGAGCCTCCTGACGCGCCAGCGTAAGCCGCCCATCCTGCCCCGGCTCGTATGTCGCGACAGTTTCCGTCGTCGTCGCGCCGTTCTTCGTAGCCTCTTTCACGTCGCGCCGAGCCTCGTAGAAACTGCCGTTCGCGTCGCGCAAGTAAACCGTCGCCGTCTGCCGCGTGACCGCGCCTTGATCCACCGCCGCAATCGATTGCTTCTCGCGAACCTCAAGACCTCCGTTCAGCCCGGCTTTCTCGACAACGACGTCGGAAACGGTCGTCGACCCGCTCTTCCGCATGGTCGCCCGCGTGCGTTCGGAAAGCAGCAGATTCCCATTGAAATCACCGCGCTTCACCGTCGTATCCGTCACGGTAGTCCCGTCCGCCTGCTTCGTTTCCTCGATCGTGACGCGCTCAAGCGGCAGCGCATTCCCGCTTGTATCGAACCGCCGGATCACCCGCTCCACCACCTTGCCCGACGCATCCTCGCGCACCACCTTATCCTCAACCTGCTCACGCGGAACGCTGCGCCCGTTGATCGTCTGCATCTTCTCGACCCGGCTGTTCCCCGTCGTCTCGATCGTCGTCACCAGCGTCCGATTCCCGTTGATATCGGTCTCAGACACCGCCGTCGCGTTCTGCGCAAACGCGGTCGACGAAAGCAAAATCGCGAAAAGCAAGTACGACATCATGCCTCCAGACTAAGCAGAATCAGCCCGCGCGACAATGAGGGAAAGGCCTTAGAAAGCGCCAGCAATACGCCGCGCAGTCGCGCTGCATTATGTTAAAAGTATGGCCGAACAGCCTAGAATCCTCAACGCGTTGAACGTCAACGTGCACGATCGCCCAGAACTGTTGGAGTTCCTCCGCCAGGATGCCGAGCGAGCAGGAGCGCGCCTCCGCGCCGCCATCCATGATCTCCAAGACCGCGGAATCATCGACACCCAAGGAAATCGGATTCGCCCAGACACGCCGGTAGATCTGCTCCCCGGCTCCGAAGCCTAGCCGTTGGCCACAGCATTTTCTAATCCGAGAATGAGCCTGAAGGGGGAAGAGTCAGGTTGGGACGCTGCTGGGCTCCTTTCTGTGTTTTTTTGGTTTCGTTTTTTGAAAG
>JAYVTO010000255.1:0-12157 GCA_043788745.1 Acidobacteriaceae bacterium | reverse complement strand
CGATTCCAGCCGCGCCTTCGTACTCACCCGCTCCGCCACCGCCAGCTTCGTGTACGCGATCACGCTTTCAAACGGCTCGCTTGCCACCGCATCGCCTCTGCAATTGCCAGGCGGAGCCACTGGCATCACTGTCGGTCCTGCCGGCTGGCTCTACGTTTCCGCAATCAATCGCCTCTACGAAATCAACGGCGGAGGAACCACCCTGGCCATCCGCTCGGGGGGTGAAATCGGCCTCGTCGGATCGCCCAATAAGCCTGTCTTCACTCCAGATGGCCGTTTCGCCATCATGACGAACACAACGCCCCTCATCGGCAACGTCTCGATGTACCTGGTCGACCTCGTCTCCCGTGGAACACCCCTTGTCTTCCCGCCATCCGGAGTCGCCAATAACGTACCAACCATTGACCGTGTCCTGGTCGTCAACAACAACCGCTTCCTGGTTTTTTCCTCCCAGGCCACCGCCATCTTCGAAGGCACGATCAACCCGTTTAATCTCCTCGACGCGCAATCGCTCAGCTTGGTCACGAACATTCGCAACGTGACTGCCGCCGCAATTTCAAACGAAGTCCCGCAGGCCAAATACCTCTACCTCATCGTTAGCAACCAACAGCAAAGCATCCTGCAACGACTCGACCTGACCAACAACACCCTCGCGGGACAGGCCGGCCTACTTTCCGCAAATCTTCAGTTGCAATTCGGCTACGTCCCCACCACCGTCAACCCAGCGAACGTTCAGCAAATAAACGACAGCCAAGTTCTATCCGCGGGATCCACATCCGTACCGCTTATCATCCGGGTCACCGACTCCGCCGGACGTCCGGTCAGCGGCGCTCCCGTTCAGTTCACAACCGGTAGCACGGCCACCATCGGCAACCCAAGCGTATCCACCAGTAACGCAGGCTTTGCCCAAACCGTAGTCACCGCGCCCTCCACGCCTGGCCCGTTCACCATAAGCGCGGCAGTAGGCGGCATTACCGCGCCAGTCAATTTCTCCCTGTCTGTACCGGGCGGCGGCGGCGGCGGCGGTGGTGGACCCACCAACGGCGGCATTTTCATTTACAGTGGCAACGGGCAGCTCGCCATTGAACTTTCCACCGGCCAGCAACCGTTGATCGTGCAAATCAAAGACGCCCAAGGCCGTCCCGTGCCGAACGAAACCGTTACTTGGCAGGTCAGCCAGGGTAATGTCGGCATCCGGGACATCTCCAGTACAACGGACGCTGACGGCCTCGCCCAGACCAACTACGGTACCGCGAGCATCAACCCCGGGTTCGCCTTCACCCAGAGCATCATCAACGCCAGCAGTGCCTTCGGCAGCGTGGACTTTGTGACCACCACGGCTCTTCGGTTCCTGATCGGCGGCGGCTCGGCCCCGAACCCAATCCTTGAACTCTACGCGCCCACGCTCGACACAAATCGCACCATTACGCTGCCAGCGGGCGGGACCGGAATCGGAGTCATCGTTACCCACGCCGCCGCACTAGCGCCGCCTCAGGCTGGCGCAGCCATCCCGAACATCGGCACCCGTGTCGCGCTCCTCGACTCCTCCGGCGGCACCAGTTGCCCGGCAGGCACCTTCAAGACCACCGACTTCAATGGCTTGGTTTCGTGCAATCTCTCCTGCGCAAACTCCGCCGTTCCCCTGACCGATTCGACCGGCACAGGGACCTGCGACCTGGTCGCCCCTTGCAAACTCGGCTTCTCGAACATAAATATCTACGTCGGCGAATTCGGATACTTCTCTGGCGGTATAGTAGTGACCCCCGGAAAAGCGGGCAGGATCCAAGTGCTCACGGGCAACAACCAAAGCGGCACCGCCGGCCAAACACTCCCGTTGTCGTTCCTTGCCATCGTCCAGGATGGCTGCGGCACACCCCTCTCCGGACAAACTGTTGTCTGGAAAGTAGCTACCGGTAACGGAACCCTTACTCGGGTAGTCAGCACATCCGACGCCGCTGGACGCGTCTCCGCGCAGCTCACACTCGGTACCACGTCAGGCGCAACGACCGTGACGGTCACCGCGGGGACCGTAGTTGCGACCTATACCGCAACCGTCAACGTAACAGTCACCACAGTCACCGCCGTTTCGGGCGGAGGGCAAACGGTGAACATCAACTCGACCTTCTCGCAGCCGCTCGTCGTTCAAGTCAACGACGCCCAAGGGCGTCCGGTCACGAACTTCCCAGTCGTCTTCGCGATCACTTCCGGCAACGGAGCAGTAACGCCAGCTACCGTTAACACCGACTCCAACGGTCGCGCCACCGCGAATGTAACTGCCGGACCCACCGCAGGCAACATCAACGTCACCGCCACCGCCGCCGGAATCGTCGCCTCATTCAGCCTTACCGCAAGGCTCCCCGGGCCCGCCGTCACACCGGCCGGCTTCCAGAACTCCGCCAGCTTCCAGGCGGGCCTCACGCCGTGCGCCCTCTCCACCGTAACCGGAACCGGGTTAGCCCCGGCCGTCCAAGGTGTCCTGCTTGGAAACCAGTTCTTTGGCCCCCTGCCTACCAGTTTCCAGGGCACACAAATCACTATTAACGGCATCCCGGCGCCGATCTACTACGTCTCGAACATCAATGGCAAGGAGCAGGTTGCCTTCCAGACTCCCTGCGAAGCGACTCCATCCACCAACGCGACTGCGGTAATAACGGTCAATGGAGCCTCCTCCACGATTACGGGCGTCCTCATCAGCATCTATCAACCCGGAATCTTCCAGTACACGGCGTCCAACAACGTCATTTATGCTGTCGCACAGCGTGAGGATGGCAGCTACGTTGCTCCGGACAACCCCGCGCGCCGCGGCGACAAGATTCGCTTATACGTCACCGGACTGGGCCAAGCCACGCCGACGTTGATTACGAATCGCCCCGGCGTCAACGACCAAATCGTCACCGCTTCCATCGTCGTCGGTATCAACGGCGCTGGCACGAACGTGATTTCTGCCCAAACGTTACCCGGGTCGGTCGGTGTGTACACCGTCGTCTTTCAAGTACCCGACAACGCACCGATCGCCGATACCAAGGTAATCGTTGCTGTAGGCCTACCGAACGACGGCGGTCTTGTCTTCGGGCCGGAAACTACTCTACCGATCCGATAGACCACGACACTCAACGAAGCCAAAAGGGGCCGCGGCAACTGCCGGAGCCCCTTTTCTACATCACTTCCCCCGCGGCTGTAGCACCTCCCAGATCTGCCGCAACATCATCCGATCCGAAGGAAGAAACTGACCACTCGTCAATTCCGCCTCCGCCTGCTTGTCTGTGCGAACTACCGCCGGGCCGAACAGACCGCCCTGCAGCTTTTCATTCGCCAGCAAATCCCTGCAAGGCATCTCCCAAGGCGTCTGACCAGCTACCTCCGCGCCACTGCCCGCCGCTGGAACCTCGGTTACCCAAACCGGCTCGCCGGTCTGCGTACTCCAATGTCCCGGGGAACCGACTCCCGCCGCATTGCGGCTCTTCAACAGAACGCCGACATTAAAAGCACGCGCCCGAAACATCACAGACCACATCCGCCGCGGCTCATCCGATGGAAACACGGCCGAGAAAAACGTCGTCAGCCCCTCATCCACCAAACCTTCCCCGCCAATCGCCTGACGCAACGCCTGCGCCTCCGACTCGAGGCTGAGATAGTCCGGGTTCATCAGCGAGCCGCCGCGCGTCGCCCCCGTCGGAGCAACGGCGTACGCCGGATAGTCCACCAGCCCAGGCAGATTCACCGCCGCCGCCTCGCGCGCCGTCATCCCCACCTTGCGCAACAGCCACGCGCCAGAGCGGTCCTGCGCCACCACGCGATAAACCGCCAACGCTTCCGGATCCGACGGATCCACCGAACTGTCAAACCACGACTTCGTCCTCCGCGACGGGTCGTACGAAGGTGCTTGTACCCCAAACGCCGCGCGATAAGAATCCCTACCGTAAACCTTAAAAATGGCCAACTCTCCGACGCCGTATTGAGCCTTATCCGGCTGCGGCAGAACAGTTGGCCGACTGAGCGGTTCCATAGAACGTGCCCTCCTCTCGATCGCGAGAATACACCGCTATCTGAACTACCAGCGCCTACGCAGTTCCCTAAGCCGCGCTCTTTCCTAGCGTTACGCCAAAACACGCGCGCGTGAACCAAAGTTTTAAAAACCCGAAATCAGACCCAAGACCAAGCACCGCTACCCATCCGGTCCAAACAGCGATATCCTGACAGCCATGCCTGATGATGTCCTTATCCACGTCGAAAACCGAATCGCAACACTCACACTCAATCGCCCGGACAAGCTGAACGCACTCAGCAACGACCTACTCACCAAATCAATCGAAGCTCTACACGCTTGGAGCGAAGACCCCAACGTTGCGGTGATCATCGTCACCGGCAGTGGACGCGCTTTCTGCGCCGGCGGAGACATCGGCGGCATGGCTCAATCGAACGCCGCGCCGCCTACGCTCGAGCAACAAGTAGATCGCCTCCGCCGCGTTCAACAGTTCTCCTGGCTTCTCTACGCCACACCCAAGATCACCATCTCCTCCATCAATGGATTTGCCATGGGTGCCGGACTTGGCGTCGCTCTCGCCTGTGATCTACGCATCGCCTCCGACCAGGCAAAGTTCGGCACGGCCTACGCAAAAATCGCCTTCGGTGGAGATTTCGGCGTCACGTGGCTGCTGACGCAATCCGTCGGAGCCGCCCGCGCCAAGGAACTTCTGTTCCTCGCCGACACCTTCGACGCGCACACCGCCGACAAGTACGGAATCCTCAACCGCGTCGTGCCACACGAATCGCTCGCAGCAGAAACACTTGCCCTTGCACAGCGTATCGCGCAAGGCCCCCTCGTCAGCTTCCGCTATATGAAGGGCAACGTGAATATGGCCACCACGACAGACTTCCGTACCGTACTCGATCGCGAAGCGGAAACCCACACCCGTTGCGGACAGACCGAAGACCATAAAGAGGGCGTTAGTGCCTTCCTCCAAAAGCGCCCTCCCGTCTTCCAGGGAAAGTAGCACACGATGCAGCACATCCTTTTTGAAAAAGCCGGGCACATCGCCACCATCACGCTCAATCGCCCCGACAAGCGCAACGCGTACTCCGAGATCATGGTTCACGAAATCCTCGCCGCCCTCGCCGACGTGCGGGATGACGACGCGATGCGCGCTGTCATCATCACCGGAGCCGGCAAGGGCTTCTGCGCCGGCGGCGACATCGGCAAAGACTTCGAATACCCCGCCCGTTACCGCGGCCACCGCATGGAATCCGCACTCGAAATGCGTGAGAACATGCATGAACTTATTCGCTTTCTCAACCGTTTCGACAAACCAGTGATTGCCGCCATCAACGGTGCCGCCGTCGCCGGCGGCCTCACCCTCGCGCTGGCCTGCGACTTCCGCATCGCCGCCGAAAGCGCAAAACTCGGCGACACCAGCCTCAAATTCGCGCTTCTTCCCGATGAGGGCGGCGCCTATCTCTTCCCCCGTCTCATGGGCATCGACAAAGCTCTAAAGATGTCGCTCTTCTCCGAAATATATTCCGCCGCCGAAGCAAAAACTTTAGGTCTCGTCACGGAGGTCGCTCCTGATGCCGACCTCATGAGTGTGGCTCGAGCGTGGGCGCAACGCCTCGCCGACGGACCGCCCATCGCCATCCGAATTGCAAAGCGAATGATGTACAAGCAACTGTCGATGAACCTGGACAACGCCCTCGAAGACGCTGCTATCGCAACTCTCGTCACCAACTACACGGATGACGTCAAGGAAGGCACCCTCGCGTTTCATGAGAAACGCAAACCAAACTTCAAAGGACGTTAACGCAGACCAGCGCAAAGCCCACGCCGCATGGATATCGGCAAGAAGCGCGGACCAGGTCTGCTAGACTACAGCGGGTATGCACCTCAGTCGAAGATCACTCCTGGCGGCCGGATTCGCTGTCGCGGGCGCGTGCTCGAAATCGAAGCGTACTCTCACGGTTGGGGCAAAAAACGTCACCGAAATCCAAATCCTCGGCGAAATCATCGCGATGCACCTCGAACGCCGCCTCAATCAAAAAATCGACCGGCGGCTCAGTCTTCCCGGCACCCAACTTGCCCACGACGCCATGGTCGCTGGCACCGTAGACATTCAGGCCGAGTACACAACGGCGGCCCACTACATAATTCTCAAAGAGGAACCGAACCGAAACTCAGCAATCGCCTTCGAACGACTACGACTCGAATATAGGCGCAACTTTCTCGCGGAGTGGCTGGACCCACTTGGATTAGACTCCTGTTTTATCCTTGCGGCCAACAAGAAAATCGCCGAAGAACGCAAGTTATCCAACATCACCGACATTGTCTCCAGCCCCATCAAACTCCGCCTCGCGAGCGCAATCGAATTCCAGGAACGCCCGGACGGCCTTCCTGCGCTCTCCTCCTACCGCATCCAGTGGTACTCCGCGCCCAGAGTCCTCGAGAACGACCGCCTGTATCGCCTACTCAATGATGGCCTCCTTGACGTCATAGCGGTGAACGCCACCGATGGACGGCTCGAGAAAGTTCCTCACGTAGTTCTCACCGACGACAAGCGAGTATTTCGCCCACAAAGCGCCTCCATCGTCGTGCGTCAGGATGCGTTGAAGAACGAACCCAACCTCCAGAAGTTCCTGAACGAGCTCAGCGGAAAATTCAACAACAATCAGATGCGCGACTGGAATTACAAGGTCGACGTGCTCCGCCGATCGCCAGCGGACGTGGCGCAGGAATTCATCCGCATCAACCCCTAAGCGCGGCATCGTATCACCGGCTCGGCTACGTGATATCATCACGTCCTTATGCTCATCCTTGCAGCTATTCTGGCGATCTTCGTCTACGGCATCATCGCCGCGATGCTCGGCACCATCATGCCAACCTTTAACCTGACGATGGTTGAAAATGGTAACATCGCCCTCGCGCAAGCTCTCGGACTCGTCATCGCCTCAATCGCCGTCGGACCCATCATCGACAATCGCGGAAAGAAAACCGCGCTCATTGCCGGGCTCGCCGTTGTCTCCGCAGTCCTGTGGGCACTCCCTAGCTCCACCACCTTCGGCGAACGCCTCTTCCTCATCTTCGGTCTCGGCCTCGGCGGAGGCATCATCGTTACCGGCGCCAACGCCCTCGCCTCCGACGTCAATGAAGCCCGCCGCGCCTCCACGCTCAATTTCCTGAATCTCTTCTTCGGACTCGGTGGCTTGGTGACGCCACTTCTCGCCGCCAACCTCTTCGGCGGAGACGTCAGGCAACTTTGCTACTTCGGTGCAGCCATCGGCACTATAACGCTGATCGTCCACATCGTCACAAAGATGCCGCCACCCAACGGCGAACGCGGCTTCAAGATGGCCGAACTCGGCCACATCCTCAGCAGCCCCGCGCTTTACCTCCTCGCCCTCTTTCTGTTCCTATACGTCGCCTGCGAAGTGGGAGTCTGGAACTGGCTGCAGACCTACCTGATCTCCCGCGGTATCGACAAATCGAAGGCGCTCAACATCCTGTCCCTCGGCTTCGCCCTCGGCCTGCTGATCGGCCGCGTCGTCGTCTCGCGCATCCTCATCAACGTCAAGCCCTCCACCGTAACGCTCGCCTCTGCCGGACTCATGGCCGTCACCACGTATCTCATCCTCGGCACCACCGATCCGACAATCGCCTGGATCGGCGTTTTCTGCGCCGGACTCGCCATGGCCCCCGTATTTCCCACGACGCTCGCCATGGTCGCCGACGCCTTCCCCAAAGCCACCGGAACCGCAATGGGCCTCGTCATCACCTGCGGTTGGCTCGGCCTCGCCGTCAGTTCGCCGATTATCGGCTCTCTAGCCGGTAAAGATTCCGCCAACCTCGGCACCGCGCTCCTGCTGCTTCCGGCCGCCGCGGTAGTCATGGTCTTCACCAACATTGCGCTCAGGATGCGAAAGGCATAGCGCCGCCAACACTCGAAGAGCGGACTGAGCACTGCTTCCCGAAGACATACGAAATCGACAGCCGGCTAGTCAGTCGGACCACTAGGTCCGACTGACAACGCTGGAGGCATCGAAGTACGCAGGAGCCACGGTTGCACCCGCAACAAGAAACCTCCACCAGCCGCCGGACCTGTAGTTGTCCACTCTCCCCAGTTGGTCCGAACAACTCGGTGGGAAGAAGCCCAGAAGCAAGCGACGGCCGGCCCCTCTCAAAGAACCGCGAAAGTAAGTGAGTGGAGATCAACCTTCCGCACTTCTGCAACGGTTGAAAACAATTGGTAGGTCGGACCGCCAGGTCAGACTGCGGACTGCGGCGGCACGGAGCCGCGCACCGAGCGAGGCACCCGCACACCGAACCAGCCACCATAACGCTGCCCGTCTGAGGCCTAGCGTGCGATCGTCCAACGCTTCTGTCAGAACTGTTAAGGCTTATAAATGGCGCTCTGGATGTCCGTCTCCCAAAGCTCTACTTCCTTGAGCAGCGTCGGAACGTCCGGGACGTTCTCCATGCCGTTGACAAGTTCATCGTAGAAGTACTTCGCCATGTTCTCCGCCGTCGGATTCACCTCCGTGAACGGCGTCAGCTCATTGATGAACTGATGGTCCAGCCGCTCCGTCGCCGCGCGTAACACGCGCTTGACGTCGGTGAAATCGACGAGCATGCCAGTCGCATTCAGTCTCTCGCCTTCAAACCGAACGCGAATCCGGTAGTTGTGGCCGTGGACATTCTCGCACTTACCCTTGTAATTGCGAAGCGCATGACCGGCGGAAAAAGTGTGTTCTACGGAAACTACAAACATGGCGGGAACTTACCTTTAGGATAGCGCGATCAAGACAAAACGCGATGCTCTCTAACCCCGCCAGTCAGGTGGGTCGGACCGCCAGGTCCGGCTGAGGATGGCAGCGGAACAGAGCCGCGCACGAAGCGAGGGCGTAGCCCAAGCGAAGTAAGCGGGCCTGCACCCACGATGGATCCTCACGGCGCACTCCTTTGTCCCCGGCTACTCAAAAAACTTCTCTACATCCTCCAACTTCGTCGTAAACGCGTAATCCGGCAGCGAATCAAAAAACACCTGCCCGTACTTCGTCTTCGTAATCCGGTTATCCAGCAGCGACAGCACCCCGCGATCCGACTTGCTCCGAATCAGCCGCCCAAATCCCTGCTTCAACGCAATCGCCGCCTGCGGAATCTGGTAGTCGTAAAACGGATTTCCGCCCTCCTCGCGGATCGCTTCAATCCGCGCCTCCACCACTGGATCGTTCGGCACCGCGAATGGAAGCTTATCGATGATCACGCAGCTCAACTGCTCTCCAGGCACATCAACGCCCTGCCAAAACGACGATGTCGCGAACAGAACACAGTTCGGGGTCGTGCGGAAGTCTTCGAGCAGCGAATTCCGCGGTGCCGTCCCCTGCAGCAGTGTCTCGTAGCTAATTTCAAGCGAAACCCGATCGTAGACCATCCGCATCTGGCTATAACTTGTGAACAGCACAAAAGCCCGCCCCCGGCTCGCTTCCAGGATCCGCACGATCTCCTCCGCGGCCGCCTTAGTAAACTCCGGCCGCCGAGGATCCGGCAGATGCTGCGGAACATACAAGAGCGCCTGCTCCTCGTACGCAAAGTGGCTAGGAACAATTTGAGTCCGGCCGCCGCGCAACCCCAGTCGCCGCGCGAAAAACTCAAAGCTACCAGCCACGGCAAGCGTCGCCGAAGTCAGCACGACCGACTCCACGTTGTCGAACAGCTTCTCCGTAAGTATCTGCGACACCTCAATAGGGGTCGCCTGCAGATACCATCCACGCCCGCGCCGCTCGATCCAATACACGACCGTCTTACTGTTGCCTTCCATCCAATACTGCAGGTTCGCCGAAAGCTCCTTCGCCCGCCGAGTCAACGGAATCAGCTCCTCGGGAGCTTGCTTCACAAGCTCGAGCGTTGCTCCGATCAGGTCGAGCGCTAGTAGCAGATCCCGATACTTCTGCTCGTGCTTCTCGAGAAACTCCGCATGTTCTCGAAATCCCGATCGTCCTTCGCCTTCTCCAAACAACGAAAAGAATGTATGGCTCCGGTCGCGGAGCGTTGCAAGCACCCGATCCAAATCCTCCGATCCAAACTCTTTCCGCCGCGCCAGAGCGCCAATATCGCGATCAAGGTCGAGGATCTGATGCGACGAAACGCCAACGCCGAAATACGCACCCGCCACATCCTCAATCTCGTGAGCCTCATCGAAAATCACCGCGCCGTACTCCGGAATAACGCCCCCGAAGTCGCCATCCTTCACCGCCAAGTCGGCGAAGAACAAATGATGATTGACGATGATGATGTCGCTCTCGTGCGCCACCTGCTGCATCTTCGTGAGGAAGCAGCGTTCGAACTGCGGACATTTCTGCCCCGTACACGTTTCGCGGCGGGCATCGATCTTCGCCCACACCGTACTCGACTCCGGAAGATTCTTGATCTCCGCCCGATCGCCAGTCTCCGTCGTCTTTTCCCATTCACGAATGATCTGAAAGTCGGAGACCTCTTCGAGCCCCGAAAGAATCGGCTCTTTCTCCGCGTCGTAGATCTTCTGCCGGCACGCATAGTTGTTGCGGCCCTTCATGCAGCAAGCGCGCAGCGGCACGCCGAGGTGCTTCTCAAGAAACGGAATGTCTTTGAAAAACAACTGTTCCTGCAGGTTCTTCGTGCCAGTCGAAACGATCACACGCTTCCCGGAAAGCAGCGCCGGAATCAGATACGCCAGCGTTTTGCCCGTGCCGGTGCCTGCTTCCACAACCAGGTGCTTGCGATCGACCAGCGCCGACTCGACAGCCTCCGCCATCTGCAACTGCCCTTCGCGATACTCGTACTGCGGATGCCACTGCGAGAGCAGTCCGTTGCGGCCAAAGAAATGGCGGGACGTAAGGCTCTTCGGCGGAGAGGCTGGCATGAAAGAAGCAGGCAGCGATAGAGCCGCGCCTTCCTATCTTCGCCTAATCGGCGATCGACCGGCTAAGTTTAGACGCGCGCACGCAGTGATCCGAAGGGGTCCCGAAGTAACCGCCCGTGGACCCACAAGCCCGAAGAACCGCGAACGAGCGCAGCCTCGAGGAACCCTACACAGGGCAACCTACACCGCAGCGGGATTGACTTCCCCGCCGCGCGGCGGGAAAATGAAGGTATAGGGGCGCGGTAGCCAAGTTGGTAAGGCAGAGGTCTGCAAAACCTCCATCACCGGTTCAAATCCGGTTCGCGCCTCCAGTTCTCTTCTTCTCTTACTCCCGAACCCGCTACACAGCGCCAGCGCGCACCCCCGCGCACAGGTCACAATAGGCGAAATGGATTTGTTCAAAGGTCTTCTCGTTACCCAAACCGACGGCAAGTTCGCCGCTTCTCTCCAACAGATTCCGCGTGAGCAGTTGCCCGCTGGCGAAGTGCTGATCCGCGTCAGCTACTCCAGCCTCAATTACAAAGACGGCCTCGCCGTCACCGGAAAGCCCGGCGTCATTCGCAAATACCCCATGGTCCCCGGCGTTGATCTCGCGGGTACCGTCGAAGAATCGAGCGTCGCGGAATTTATGCCCGGCGACCCTGTTGTCGTCACCGGTTGCGGCACGTCCGAAACCATGTGGGGTGGTTACGCCGAGTTCGCCCGCCTCGATGGGAAATACATTGTGCCGCTGCCCACCGGCATCTCGCTGCAGCAAGCGATGGCCGTTGGCACTGCCGGATTCACCGCCATGCAGTCGATCATGGCGCTGGAGAAAATGGGAGTCACGCCTGGCGGCAAAGAAGTCGTAGTCACGGGCGCGGGCGGCGGCGTCGGCAGCGTCGCTATCGCGATCCTCGCGAAGCTCGGCTACAAGGTCGTCGCGTCATCCGGCCGCGCCGAACTCGAAGGCTTTCTAAAGTCTCTCGGTGCATCCGAAATCATCGATCGCGCCGTGCTCAGCGCACCCTCCAAGCGCCCCATGGAAGCCGAACGCTGGGGTGGCGCGATCGACAGCGTCGGCGGCGACACACTCGCGGGCGTAATTCGTTCCACGGCCGGCAACGGTAGCATCGCGGCCTGCGGACTCGCCGGCGGCAGTGCCCTGCCCACCACCGTCTTCCCCTTCATCCTCCGCGGCGTCAATCTACTCGGTATCAACTCCGTCGGAGTACCGAACGCCGAACGCCGGGCTATTTGGAAGCGCCTCGGCGAAGACCTCCGCCTTGAACTGC
>JAYVTO010000254.1:0-17242 GCA_043788745.1 Acidobacteriaceae bacterium | reverse complement strand
CAAAGGTTGCCGGAGTTTGCAGCGACAGATTCGTCAGGTTAAAAATCGCATGGTTCGCCACGTTGGATGCTTCCGCGCGGAACGTAATGCGGTGCCGGTCATGAATCGGGAAGCGCTTTACGACTGCCAAATCGATCTGGAGCAGATTGGGTCCGAGGAAGTTGTTGCGACCTGTGTTCCCATATTCGCCGGCCACAGGGAATGAGAACTTCGCGAACTCTGCCGGCGTGAAGTAGAAGACTCCGTCGCCGCGCTTCACCGCATTGCCGTCGTGGCGGCTGCCTGAATAGTTTAGCCAGCCGGCAACCGCTGTCGTGCGGATTCCGGATCCCAGGCTGAACGGATAGCCTTCCTGGAAAAGCAGCACCGTGGCAACGTCCCAACCGCCGACCGCGGTATTCAGCCACTTCGGAATGCCCCCGAGGAAGCGCTCGTTACGCCCGATCGGCAGGGTGTACACATTGGTTGCCGTCACCTGATTCGGCACGCTCTGGTCGGCGATTCCGCGGCCTTGACGAACGTTGAAACTGTCAACGGCACCCGAACCTTCGTTGAAGGTGTCGATGTTCTTCGCCCAGGTCCAGGCGACCAGGGACGTGAGCTTGGATAGCGTAATGCGCGCGCTGACCTGCAGCGAGTTGTAGTAGGAGCGCCCGTCATTCGTGGCGACGTTCAGGTTGCTGAACTGGGGGTAGGTCCGCAGATAGTACGGCGAGACTCCGGCCGCAGGGTAGCGAGTATTGAAGCTCGTATCGACGGTGCTTGCCACGGAACCGACGGCGCCGGTCTGAAAATTGGTTGCGCCGAGCGACGTGAGTACAGCCGCCGGCGTGCCGAACAGCTTCACGAGCGTGTTCGTAGCCGGAACGGCGCCGCCGCTTGCCCGAAACGCTTCGATTTCCTTGAACGACTGGATGAAGTCTCCCAAAACCTTTACCTGGTTGAGATTCAGCGTTTGAAGCAACTTGACGCCGCGCCCGCCGACGTAGGTGACATCGAGCACAATATGTTTCGCAAGTTCACGCTGGACAGAGAAAGAAAACTGTTGGAAATACGGCGTGCGCAGTCCTGGTCTGAGGATGGTGACTGCCGTTGAGCGAGTCACCGGCAGCTGCAAAGAAATCGTGGACGGCGCCGCGGGCGGATTAATCCCGTCCGAAAGGCGGACGTCGGAAGTGCCGCCGGTCTGGTTTGGAAACACCTGCAAAGATGTGACAAATCCTGGTGTTCCCGCGTCGGACGCTGTCAGGCTATCGTCGTCGCGGAACCGATCGAAGAAGATGCCGTAACTTCCGCGCACGGCCATCTTGCCGTTTCCGAACGGATCGAACGCGAAGCCGATGCGCGGCGCGAAATTGTTGCGGTCCGGTCGGTACCACTGCGTGGTCTGCTGGAACGAGAGCGTCGACGAGGGCGTAAATCCGTCGATAACGTCTCCGCCGATGATCGCTCCCTGGCGGCGGTTGGCCTCGCGCGCCGCTCCGAAGTACTCCCATCGAAGACCGTAGCTCAGCGTCAGTCGCCGATTCACGCGCCAGTCGTCCTGCACGAAGAAGGCATAGTCCACTTCACGGAAGTCCCGGGCGTTTGGTGTGCCCAGCGGCAGATACGCTTGAAGGTCGCTAAAATACGTGACGTCAATGTTGCTAATTCGACCCAGCAGAACGTCATAAAGTGTCTCGAAATTCTGCCGCGCGGCGGCCGAGAGTGCGGATCCGCTCGGGCCAATCGTACTCGGCGGAATGTTGTTGTTCGCGCGACCGAGAGCCACGTTGGGGTAGGTTCCGGTTCCGGTGCCCGCGGTGGTGGCGGCTTGCGTGAAGCTCCGTCGCTGGGTGCGGCTGAGAGTGAATCCGGTCTTGATGGTATGGTTGCCGCGCAGCCAGCTAACGTTATCGTGAAAGTTGAACACCGGCGCGAACTGGCCGGTCGGGAACGTTGGATTCAGCGGATCGGTAAAGAGGCCGGACAAAATCATCGGTCCAGCCAGACGCGCGGGCCGGATGTTGTAGGAATCGGCTTCCTGTAACCCGCTGCGAAATTCGTTAAGCAGCGTCGGTCGCAGCGTCCAATCAGAACCGACCGCGAAGCCAGAGTTGTTGGCCTGAGTAGTTCCCGCAGGCTGACCCGGATACGTCGAGGCGAGATCGATGCCGGGGCCTTCGAGCCAAGTGTAGCGGAAGAACAGGCGGTGGGCCGACGACAGATTGTGGTCCACCTTGATCGTGAACTGGTGCTCGCTCGTATTGCCAGGAGTGTTGAACAGATAGCCTGCGGTGTTCAGTCCGTCGCCGGTGTTTGTATTATTCGGATCCGGAAGCAACGAGAGGATTTTGGCCACTTGCGGATCGATGCCTAACTTTCGTGGATCGTTCGACGCAATGTTGAAGCTCTGGATGCTCTGCGTGCCAGGCGTGAGATAGCGAAAGATTCCGCTCTTCGCTTCCGGCGTCAATACCGTGCGCAGAACGGTGCTCTCACTCTTGGTTTCTTTGATGCGAGTATTGACAAAGAAGAAGGTCCGGTTCTTGATCACCGGACCGCCCAGCGTTCCGCCCGCGTAGTTCTGATTGAGATACGGTCGCTTGACACCGGCTGCATTGCTGAAGAAGTTATTCGCGTTGAAGTAGCTGTTGCGGAGATACCAGAAGAGGTTCCCGGAGAAGCGATTGCCGCCGGACCGCGTAATGACTTCGGTTTGCGCCCCCGCATTACGGCCGTACTCGGCGTGGGCTCCGGAAAGAATCACGCGGACCTCCGCCACGGAATCGACGCTTGTTGGCACGATGCCCTGCCCGTTCTGCACGCGCAGCGGGTTTACCGAATCGACGCCATCGATGCGGATCGCGTTGCTTCCGACGCGGGCGCCATTCACCTTATCCGCTCCGCCGTTTGCCGCCACGCCCGGTAGATATCGATTCACCTGTAACGTCTCGTGCCCAAGAGGCAAGGAATCGATTTCCTGGCCCGTCACCGCGCGGGAAATCTGCGAATCGGTTGTCTGGACGCGGGCAACGTTCTTCGCCTCCACCTCAACGGAAGTGGCGATATCGCCCACGTTCAGCGTGACATTCAGGTCGGCGATCTCGGCTACCGATAGCGCATAGTTGTTCACGACTTTGCGCGCGAAGCCCTTGGCCTCGACGGTGATGGTGTAGGTGCCCGGGGGCAACGATGGAAACAGGAAGAAGCCTCGGTCGTTTGCTACTGTCTCCTGGCGCAGGCCGGTGCGATTGTTCACGACAGACACTCGGGCGTCGGGGACAACCGCGGATGTAGGGTCGGCCACGGTACCGTTCAGTCGCGAACCGGAAACCTGGCCCAATGCGACGCTCATGAAAAGCACCCCAACTACAGTGAGAACCGGAAGTACCATCCGGCAACGAAATCTTTGCATGAGACCTCTCTTCGTGTGGTTCGGTGGTGTCGTCGCGCCAGGATCCGGGGCCGGCCGCACTGGCCGAACCAAAAACAGAAATCTGGACAACAGGAAAGTCCGGCCCCAAGCGTAAAACATTCCAAACCCCAACCCGGCAGTTCACCTGGGGGAACCGCGACGCAATTCGTTTAAGCAGCTTATCGCAGCCAGTCGTTGCGGAATGGATGGTTGGGACAACCGGTAGCCAGGGCGGGATAAATGGATAGCTGGATGCCGAGAAGGATCACGAGGCCGCCTTCAAACCGCGGCCTCGACTCTGGTTTCGATGGCTGGGGCTTTTTGCTTGCGCTTGAAGCTGCGGACGATCCACATGATCACACCCGTCACCACCTGCGCCACGATCATCAGGCTGGCTAGCGCCGCCAGTATCCGCGTCGGCCAGCCGAAGATCTCGCCCGTGTGGAGAGTCCTCATGGCGCGAAGTATCCGGACGGCGGTTTGTTCATCCCGCGAGCTTTCTTTGAACACCACCTCGCCGGTATATGGATCGACGGCGACGCGCGAGCGGCCGAACGCGTTCGAGTCGTCGGGGAAGCGCATCGAGACCACATAGGTCCACTTCGGCGGCGTCGGCAGATTGAGGCTCGAGATCGACGCTCCCGGAAACGCCTTGCGCGCGGCCTCGAGCACGCCTTCGACGGGGATGAACTTCACGCCGCGTTGCAGTTCGACGCCCGGGGCCTCCTCCGTTTCCTGCATCGGAAACGCCGAATAGACCCATTTCTTCGGCGCATCAAAGCTCATCACAATTCCGGTCACCGCGAGGACAATGGCAAAGACTAGCGCGTACAAACCAGTCAGATTGTGAAGATCGAAATTGATTCTCTTCCAGCCCGTCCGCAGGTCGAGCTTCCAGGCCATACGCGGAAACCAAACGAAGATCCCGGTGACACTGATGCCGAGCAACACGACCGTGGCCCAACCGACGATTCGACTGCCCACTTTGTTCTGTGTGGTTCTCGTCCCCTTACCCATCGCGACCGTTACAGGCGGAAACAGAAGCCGCACATGCAACTCGCGCAACTTATTAACAAAGGAGTCGCCCAACGCCCGGTTCCCAAGAATCTTTCCCGTATAGGGATCGATATGGACGCGCCGTCCCGTCCCGAGCAGTACCTGGACCGATTGGCGCTCGTCCGAAGGAAACCCGACATTCTGGACCCGCTCTTTCGGAAACGCTTGGCGCGCGGACGCGATCAGTTCCTCTACAGACAGCCGCGCGCCTATAGGCTTGACATTCGTAATCGCTGGATTCAGCATCCGGTCGATTTCGTTTTCGAAGACAAGCAGTACGCCGCTGCCCGCAAGGACGACTATCAGAATTGCAGCGGCCAATCCCACCCAGCGGTGTAGCCACAAGAAGAACGCTCTGAGTTTGAGAAACATTGTCCTGGGCATCGTAGCGTGATAAGGGCGCGGAGCCAATCAGAGGTGGGATGGACGGCACTCAGAATGGGACAAAAGGCAAGGGAAGCCCTAATCTCCGAGCAGTACAGCGAGCCTCCGGCGATAGCGGCGGCTGGAATTGAGCTCTGTGCCGTTGGTAAGGCGTATCAAATACTCGCCGTTGAATAGCGGCTCCAGTTCGCGGATAAGCCGGACGTTGACGATCGTCGAATGGCGAATCCTCAGGAATTGATCCGGATTCAGCCGCTGCTCCACATCGCTCAACGTTTCCCGGACCAGATGCGTCTTAGCGCCGGTGTGGAGTTCGACATAATTATCGGCTGCCTCAATCCACTCGACGTCTTCCACGTTCACGAGCGTGATCCGGCTGCCATTCTTAGCGACAAAGCGTTTCAGATACCCGACGTTGACGCCGGCATCGTCCAGGAGCCGCCGTAACTGGTTGCTGCGATCCGATTCGTGTCCTCGCAGCAAGCCGCGGATGCGCACCATCGCCTGATCCAAACGCTCCTGGCGGATCGGTTTCAGCAAGTAGTCGAGTGCCCTCGACTCGAAGGCCTTGAGAGCAAATTCGTCGAACGCGGTAACGAAAATCACTTCCGGCATCTGTTCCGGGCTGATTTCCTCGATCACGCCGAACCCGCCGAGATCCGGCATCTGGATATCGAGAAAGACAAGATCGGGACGGTCCTGGCGAATCGCTGCGACCGCCTCCGCGCCACTCGCGCATTCTCCGATCACTTGCACGTCCGGGTGGGCTTGCAAATGCTTCCGAACGCCGGTCCGCGCCAGCGCTTCGTCGTCGACAATGAGCGTTCTGATTTGAGTCACGAGCGATAAGGAATTTCGATCAGAGCTTCGAGTCCTCCCCCGTCCACGTTCTGGAGGAGGAACTGGTGCTTGTCTCGGTACAGCAACTTCAGGCGGGCCCGCGTATTGCGCAGGCCGACGCCGTTAATCGTGGAACTGCCCGTCCGTATTCCGCCACCGTTGTCCCGAACGGTGATCCTCACGCTGCCGTTGTTTCTTTCGCTGGTGATCTCAATCAACCCAGGCGTCGACCGCTGTGCGATTCCATGACGGACCGCGTTCTCCACCAGCGGCTGCAGTAGCAGGCTCGGCACGCGGGCCTCGAGTGCCTCGGGGTCGCTCTCGAACCGCACCGTGAGCCGGTCGCGAAACCTCACTTGTTCAATTTCGAGATAGTTTCGGATCAACTCGAGTTCCTCCCGCAGAGAGACTTCGGGAGTACCGGTCCGGTGCATCATGACGCGCAGGATGTCGCTCAAGTGGAGCAGCATTTGGTTGGCTCCCCTGGGGTTGTCCTCGATGAGCACAGAGATACTGTTCAACGTGTTGAAGAGAAAATGCGGCTGCAATTGGGCGCGCAGAGCTTGGAGTTCCGCGCCCGCGAGTTGAGCTTCGAGCTGGATCGACCTTTCATTGTGATGCCACGCGTACGCGGCGCACACCAACGCGAGGAAGGTGAGAAGCGACGGGATGGAATCGAAGGTCAGGCCGTTGCGGAGTTGCGTCGCGAGACGATCCCCCGTGATCGCGTCGCGATTGTTGAAGAATATGGCCGCGATAATACTACGCACCGCGATGGTGGCGATGAGGTGAGTTAGCCAGCCACCGATGCTTGCGATGCCGATCATCAGCCATTGCACTCGCCGCCGGACCAGCCACAGCGCGAGCGGCGCGAGTGGAACCCACAGGTACCAGTTCAACATCTCGAACAGTAAGAGTCGGGTTGGCCGCGGGACCGGCACGCCCCTCGAGGAAACCAGGACGTATAGCCTGCAATAGAAGATGACTCCAGCCAGCGTCGCCGCAAGCAATACTGCGAAGACGAATCTTCTCGACGAGGATCGTCTGGACGAGACAGCCGCGTCGTCCGTCTTGTCGGCTTTGGCCGCGCGCCATTGCCCACCAGCCGGTGCGCCTCCGCCCAGGATGTCACCCCGTCGCGATTCGAGCTCTCCGGTTTCCAGCGTCGGTGCAATCTCTGGGATGCGGTGGGACCTGCCCGTCGATTGGTCTGCAAGCGGCGTCATGAGATTCAGTTCCTATTCGCCAGTCGAACCCGGAAGAGTGGCAGTACCTTCTCTGCTTCTTCCTGCTGGAAGATCTCCTCCGTCTTTGCCGGATCGTAACCTCGCCACAGCCAAGCCAACGCCCGCGGTAACGAGGCCGCAGCCGATGACAGACTGTGCAGTCCGGGGCCGAGATGAAAGTGGAAGTCGTATCCGGCCATTTTCAAGGAATTTGCCATCTGAATGTTCTGCAGCGGCCAACTGCCATCCTTCGATTCCATGTCTTCCACGCCGTCGTCCAGCCAGACGCGGAGATTGCGCCGAGGTTCCTTTCGGATTCGGAACGGGTAGACATTGCCGCCGTCGAGATTCTCCTTCGGATCGGCCTGGTCGCGTCGCCAGCCGATCGCCGTGTAGCTGCCGATGTACGAGGCGATGCGACTAAACCGGTTCTTGGGCGCCCACGCAGCGTGAAACGCGGCCACAGCGCCCGAAGACATACCGGCGATCGCGCGGCTATAAGCATCCTTCCGCAGCTTGTATGTTTTCTCCACCTCTCGCAGGATTTCTTCGGTCAGGAACCGTGCATACGTCGCGTCCATCGTATCGTATTCGATGCTGCGCATGCGCTTCTCGCCGACCATGCCGGCCGAGATCATTACGTGAATCATCGGCGGCACTTTCTTCTGAAAGATGAGATTGTCGGTAACTACAGGCAGTCGCATCGGCCCCATCCGCGCCGAAACCGCGTAACCATCCTGCCAGACCATCACCGGCAGCGGCACCGCAGGATCGTAGGACGGCGGCGTATAAACCCAATATTCGCTCGTCATCCCCGGATAGACTTTGCTCGTGTGAACCAGCTTCTCTGTAACCTTGCCTTCCGGCACTCCCGGCTGCGGATACGAGTCGGGTCCGTAGGCCGGAACGTCAACGGAGGGCGTCGTTTTGCCATTGACGCGGTAAAGGAATAAATGCGGCTCGCCCGTTGTCACGTCGGCAACGAGGAACCAAAGATTGGAATTAAGAATCCGGCGGAAGGCAGGCATCGGCTGATCGTCTACGATCAGTTGAGGCTGACTCTCACCTTCGATCGCCCAGAGGAAGGTGGCGCCGACACCGGATACTGCGGTGCCCTTGCTCAGTGCCTCCGGCCGGAAGTTCACCCGCAGCGCTTCCGAGAACTCCTTCGAGTCGGGCTTCGAGCGAGCGAGCGCGATTAGTTCGGTCGTGCTTAACTTCTGTGCGCCCTGCAACTGACCGGCGACGACGAGGATCACAGCTAGCCGATAGATTGTCCGCATCTCAGTTCACGTTCGCCTTGCTGCGCAGAACGGCGACTGCTTTTTCGAGTTGAGCATCCCGTCCCGCCAGCACATCGTCAGGAAGATTATCGACGACGTAATCCGGAACCAGTCCATGGTTCTCAATATTCTGTCCGGCAAGCGTGCGGATCTGGCCGTGGCCCACCAGTAGTCGCGTCCCATCGCTCAAAACGGTTTCGCTCGAAAGCAGCACGAAGCCCGGCGTAGGAACGCCGATCACCGGCCCGAGGCCAAGTTGACGGAACCCAAGCGGAAGCATCTCCGCATTGCTGCCCGAGTTCTCGTTCTGCACCACCGCCATCGACCCGTAGAAACCCCGGAACGGCCGCGGGAAAACAACTCCTTTCCTCGTCACAAGGCTCATGTACGGCTTCTGCACGAGAATCTTCAGCAACTCCATCTCGAGGTTGCCCCCGCCGTTAAACCGGACGTCGAGGATCAGGCCTTTCTTGAATCGCGCTTCGTACAGGTCCTCCTCGAACTGCGGCATGACCTCGGGCGACATGCCGCGCAGGTGAATATACGCCAACTCTCCGTTCGAGAGTTTGTCGACCATCGCCCTACGGGCTTCCACCCATTCCTCGTAGTAAAGCGACCGCGGATCCACCGCCGGATTCAACCGCGTCTTCCAGGCACCGTCCTGAGATGGGCGCGAATTCAACGTCAGTTCCATGCTGCGTGCCGGAGACGACCGAAAAGCCTGCCAGTAGTTGTCGCCAGACTTCAACTCCCGGCCATTCACGGCCATCAGAAAATCGCCTACTTTGACTTTGCTGTAGTCGCGATCCGCAGGGCTGGCCTTGAGGACCTTGCTGACGCGATAGTAACCCGCCGGATCCTCTTCGACTTCAAAACCCGGATGCACATTGCCGGGTCGCGCGCCCGGAGGCAGCGGCGCGAACGCCGACGTATGAGAGGTGTTGAGTTCACCGATCATGATTCTTAGCAACTCCGCAAGGGCCGCCTGATCGTCGACGTGCGGCAGCAATTGTTCGTAACGGTTGCCGACTGCGTCCCAATCAACGCCATTCATCGAAGCACTGTAGTAGCTGCGCTTGATCGCACGCCATGCTTCGCGAAAGATCTGCCGCCTCTGCTCGCGGACATCCAGCGTCACCCGGGCCTGAAACGCAATCTTCTTCTTCGCGGCCGTTACGGGCGGCGGCGGAGGCGTAACTGCAATCGAGAAAATGCCGTTTCCTTCCTTGAAGAAGATCGTGCGGCCGTCCTTCGAAAACTGCATCCCCACAGGGAGGTCCGGCCCGCCCGCTTGCGTCAGCCGTGTCTGCCGGCCCCCATCTTCGTCGAGCGTATAGATTTGTCCACCAGCCACCGCGGCAAATGTCTTGCTATCGGGTGAAACCGCAAACGAGTTGATGTGCTCCGACAGCCGGCTCACCTGGCGCGTTCTCCGATCGAGGCCTTGCCAATCGATCTTCACTTCCGGCTTTCCGGCGCCCCGTCTCGTGTTGTCGGCGGAGGGCGCTTCCGCGCTCGCCGCCTGCGCTTCGTCATCGATTCCTTTGTAGTTTGGATTCGTGGTTTCCTCCTGCAGCGTAATCGCATAGAGCACGGACTGCGCCCGATCCACGGCGCCCGCGTTGCTGACCAGCATCATCAGTTTCTTGCCATTGGGAGTCCACGTGGGCGAATACGAGCGCGCAAACCCTTTCCGCGAAACCGGGTGCTCTTCGCCCGTCGTCAACGACCGGACAAAGGTTCGAACCAGGTTCTCTTTGGTTGTCGTCGCATACGCGAGCCACTGTCCATCGGGCGAGACGCTCGCCGTCCCGATGTCGATCCCGTTCCGCACGACGACGCTAGCCCTTCCATCGGCGGCGTTGATGCGCAAGATCGCGTCGTCGGAAATGGAGAACAACGTTTGCGAATCGGGAGCCCAACTCAGCGCCACCTTCTGTCCATCCGCGTTGGTAAGTTGCTTTGGCGGAGCGCCGTGCTCATCGGACATCCAAACCTCATCCCGGCCCGATCGGTCTGATAGAAAGGCGATCTTCTTTCCGTCCGGTGACCAGCGCGGCAGCCGGTCGTGCGCCAGAGTCTCCGTGACCCGCTGCACTTCGCCAATCTCCGTCGCGATCGTGAAGATGCGGCCACGCGAGGCAATCGCCGCTCGCTTTCCAGATGGCGACAGATCAAACGTCTCTGCCTCGCTGTCGATGACCACCGTCTGCACCGAACTCTCGCGTTGCGTCTGCTCTATGTCAACCTTGATCTGAGTGGTCTTGCCCGTGGCAACCTCGAGCTTCCAGATGCCGAAGTCCCTTTCGAAGACGATCATGCGCCCGTCTCCCGAAATCGTCGGGAAGAAAATCCAACCGGAAGCAAAGTGCGTCACCTGCTGCGGCTTACCGCCTCTTTCGGAAACCTTCCAGATATTCGCGACGCTGTTCATCACCGCCGTGCCGCCCGGGATCGCGTCTTTCTCGTTCGGTAGCCGGTCGGCGGCGAAGTAGACGAATCCATCTCCCGAATACATCGGCCAGGCATTATCGCCTTGAAAGTCGTCGCCATCGAGCCGCGTGAATCGCTTGGAACCGGCATCCATCAGCCACAAGTCGGCGCGCGCACTGCCGCGATAGTGCTTTCGCGACCCTTGCGGCGCGTGCCGGTTATACGCGAACCGCCTTCCGTCCGGCGAGTAGGATCCCGATGCAGCGCGGTCCGCGAGGATCTGATGCTCGAGGCCACCCGCCAACGGAACCTCCCACATCGTCTGAGTTCCGCCGAAGCCGATGTTGCGCGACGACGAGAATAGAACCTTCCGGCTGTCAGGAGTCCATCCGACGACCCGGTCGCCGCCGAAGAACGTAAGCTGTTTCGGCTCACCGCCGCTGGTGGCCATGACGAAAACCGCCAAATAGCCATCCTGATCGGAAGAATAGGCAATCCATTTTCCGTCCGGCGAAAATCGCGGCGTGCTCTCGATCGCCTTCGTGGCGGTCAGGCGGCGCGCCTTCCCCAGTTCAGTGGTCAACCACAAATCATTCTGGTAGACGAACGTGATCGAACCGTTGTGATAACTCGGCGCGTGGAGGAGAAGGGCTTCAGAAGCTTGCCCGATGCTAATCAGAAAGAAAAACGAAGTGACGAAACGCATGTTGTTTTTGAAAAGCTCCAAGCCGGATTTGTCCAACCGCCCGAAAGCCATTCTCGAAATCGGCAAGCAGACAGCGCCTTTTGGAGCGTAGTCCCGAACTCGCTAGGTTTGCGAACACAGAGGGACAGATGGACTTCAGAGCGGGATAAAGTGTGGTGTTGCGACTTCGATGGGCTAACAGAAATTGTGCGGAGGGAGAATCGGCAGGGGCATTTAAGGCGGCCAATTCGAAGAGTTTGTGGATGAACTCAATTTGCCGCAGTACATCCAAACCGCTCACCCACCTTGCTTGCGCCTTCCGGATCATGTGTATCGCCTCGCCCTGAATCGTTCGGTGCGCCGCCTCGAAATCGCGAAAGCCTTGCTTGGCGTTCACGCGGCGCTGGATGGCTCGGTGGTCGTATTCCAGGATGCTGTTGTCGGTGCAGGCAACGGCGGCGAAGCGTGCCTTCCTTGCTTCATTACATCCGGGATGGCCGAGTTGTAGAAGCCTGATTCGTGTTGATAACGCGAGGCTGCGGATGGGATGGATCGCTCAGTGCCTTGCGAAAGAGCCGCTTGGCCGCGTCGCCGTCGCGCAACGTCGAAAGCAGAAAATCGAATCGTGCTCACAAGAATCGATACATCAATACAGATAACACCAGCGGCCCTGGACGCGGACGTACGTCTCATCGACACGCCAGGATCGGTTGGCCGGCTTGCGATGACGGCGCAGCCGCGGCTCCAGTTCGGGACCGTACCGTTTGAACCCAACGCCAGATCGTCGTGTGGTCGGCTTTCAGCCCGCGCTCGATCGGTAACTGCTCAACATCGCGGAGCGAGAGCGAGTACCAAAGCCCCCCGGACAGAGCAAAGAATCAGTTCCGGTACCGCGTTTTGCCGCCACTTGAAAATCACCGGTCGAGTTGCCCTATTCGCAATCTCATCAGGCTACCATCTGCGGCTTTCCAGAGTTACAACACAACCTCGAAAGCTGGTTCATATCTCGAACCGATCGGACCCGCTCTTAGCGCGCGGTCCGCGGCCCAATTGTCGTGAGTGCAAGGCGGACTTGCTCGCGCTCGGCAGGTGATAGGGCTTGGTATGGCTCCGCCATCAGGCCGTTCCCATGCCCAAGGATCGAAGCTGCGGTCTTCAGTCCACGCAGGTAGGAAGAACCCGGATCGCCGACGGTATAGATGTTTTCACTCACTGCAAGCACAACTTGTTGCAGCCGATCGGCCGTCGCGCGGTCGCCACGCGCAGCGGCCTCATAGAGATCGACGTACAAGCCCGGGAACAGATTGGACCCGCCGCAAACGCCGCCATGCGCACCTTTGACAACCATCTCCGCGAGAATTTCCTCGACACCAATGAGGAGGGCAAAATCCGGAAACGCTGTGACGGCAGCTTGGCATGCTTGAAAATACGCGCGGTCCCCAGAACTGTCCTTCAGGCCGAAAACATTCGGGAGACTGGCGGCCGCCCGAACGGTCTCCGGCTCGATCACGAGCTTGGTATAGCTCGGCATGTTGTACAGATACACCGGTAGCGGCAAGAGCGGCGTTAGCCGCTCCAGGTAGCCGAGGAAGGCTGGCTGGCTGAGAGTGTAGTAGAACGGCGGGGACAGGACCAGCCCGGAGGCACCGGCGCGCGCGGCGTATTCCGCTGTGGCCACCGACTCGGCGAAGGCGGTATCCGTGATGCCCACCAGAATAGGCACGCGCGAGCCGGCAACAGCGCACGCACGATCGATGATTTCGCGGCGCAACCGGTCGCTGAGGCCAGGCGCTTCGCCGGTGCTGCCGAGGATGAAGAGAGCGCTGACGCGGCCAGTGATGAGATGCGCCAAGAGCCCCTCAAATGCGGCGGAATCCAGCGTATCATGATCGATCAGAGGCGTGAGGACGGGCGGGATGATGCCGTAAATCGGCCGGGAAAGTGTCATTGTGATTCGAGTTGGACGCGAAGGCGCTCCACGTCCTTTCCGACCGTAAAGAATATGGCGATCAGCAGAAGCAACGAGGCTCCGACGAGGGCCAGTGAGGCGATGGAGATCGCATAGCTCAGGCTGGCGCGTTGCGCGATGTAGCCGATCACAACCGGGGCGCTGCCCGCGCCGACCAGCCAGCCAATCATGTTCATGAAGCCGACGGCGGTGCCGCGGGCTTCCGGACGGACCACATCGAGAACGGCGGCGAAAATATTCGCGTCGTAGAGTCCTTTGAATAGTCCCCAGCACGTTAGCGCGACGATGAGCCAGGTGACCGACAACGTTTGCCCGCACCATACGACGAACGGAGCGCTGCCGAGGAGACCGATCATCTGGACGGTGATCCGGCCACCAGGGAACCGCTTACGAAGGGTGTCGGCAAGCCAACCGCCGATGGGCGATCCGACCATGCTGGCCAATTGAATAAAGATCGTCGCGGTGAGGCCGGCCATTGCGAGGCTCAAGTGGAATTTCTCAAAGAGGAACGCAGGCATCCAGGAAAGCAGGACCATGCCAACAAAGTTGTCGAGCATAAACGCGCCCATCAGGAGCAACACGGTCGGCGTGGTCCAGATGACTTTCAAGAATTCGCTCACGGTCATGGCCTTGGGTTGAACCTTTTGAACCCCGAGGTCGTCGAGGTCGGCGGCGCCGCGCTTGGGCTCGACCAACAGCTTCATGAGGACAAACCCAAGCACGACGCCCATGCCGCCAAAGACAAGGAAGGACCAGCGCCACCCATAGTATTGACCAATCAAACCACCGAAGAACCCGCCGGCAATGGTGCCTAAATAGACGGCCGTCTGGTGCGTGCCCATGGCGCGCGAGCGAGTCTTCTTGCCGTGATAATCGCTGATAAGCGACATCGAAGCGGGAAAGTAGAAGGTTTCGCCCAAACCTTCGGCGGCGCGGAAGAACAGCAGCGTGCCGAAATTGCGGGAAACGGCGGTGAGCATGCAGATGATGCTCCACACCTGGAGGCCCCACAACACGGCCGACTTGCGCTGGACGCGGTCCACGATGTTACCGGCGAACGGCGCGCAGATTCCGTAGACGAGCGCGAAGGAAGATCCAAGGAGACCAAGCTGCACCTTGTCCAGGTTCATTTCGCCTTCGAGAAGAGGAAAGATCGAGAAGATCGCCGCGCGGTCCGCGTAGTTGAAGAAACCGCAAAACCAAAGCATGCCCACAACCTTCCACTTATAGTTGGGGCTGAGTGCGATCTTCGGAATCGTCGAAGCAGGCGTTGGAGTAGTGGCCATCGATCTCCTATGAAACTCTCGTTGGACAGTGCACCGGCGCAAAACCGGAGCGGAGCAGGCGGACCGATTCGTGCATCAGGCGCCGGTCAACGGGGCGGACGGTATCCGTGATCCACGCCCGCGTCTCCTTGCCCTCGGGAGTTTCCTGAGGGGCAGAAATGAAGTCGAGCTCGACACCGAGCATGCCAGCCACTCTGGTCGCCAGAATCGGCCAAGCGACCCCGATATCGGCGGTCACCGGCAGGCTGCTTTCAAGGCGAGCAAAACCGGACATCTCCATGCGAAATGGAATTCCGGTGAGTTTTGTCTTCGGGAGGCCACGGTCGACGGCCTGCTGGACCTGAGACGATTCACGTTCGTGGCGCCACGCTTTTTCGAGATTTGAGTCGAGGTCGAAACGGACAAGCGTCTTTCCGGCGAGGCTGTAGGAATAGTCCCGCTGCCAGCCAGACCAGATGCCATGGCCCGTGTAAGTCTCGAACGGACCGTCGTGGATTTCCTGCGAAAGTGCGATTGCGGATTCGATGATGACGTCCGCGCTCGCGAGCGTTTCGGCTACCAGCCGGGCGCGGCGGGTAATCGAGATGGAATCCCCAATGGCGAGGCCGACTGCGCCTCCCCCGACGAGTTGCGGGATCGAGACGAGCACCGGGAGATCGCGGCGGGCCCCTGCTCCGATCATCGTATAGCGATCGGCGCCCAAGCCGGCGACACGTTCGAAGGGCAGACCAGCCTCCTTCGCGAGATACTCGACCTCGCGCGCGAGGCGCTCCGTCCGGACACCCATCGGCCAAGCCATGTTTCCAGCGGCTTTGATAATGACGTCAGCGGGAAGGGCCGCGATACGGTCATAGAGATCCCATCCGTTATCGACCTCACTGCGAATCTCCTCTCTTTCCGCTGCGGTCATTTCGGTGATTTCAAACACGCCGCCCCGGGGAAGCAACTCGGCTGCTAAATTCAACTCCGGATGGCCTGCCGCATGAACCCGCCGGACGCGGTCCAGTGTTCCCGCCATTTCGTGGGCCACAACGGCGGAGCTGGTGAGGACGCCGTCGATGATGCCTTTGTGCATGAGCTCGGCGATGAGGGTGGTGACGCCTTCGTGAATATTCGGGCCGCTGCCTGTCGCGGCGATGACGGCGCCCCCGCGCTCTTTCGCGGAGACGATCTTATCAGCGGCTTCGCGCAGATGATGACGGCTGGTTTCCGGAAGCGAGGCCTCCCATTCAGCAAGACGGGAGACAGAGGGCCGGTTCATCAGGTTCTCCCCTGGGTGGAATTCGCCAGGACCGTGCGCACGCGTTCCAGATCGGCGAAGGTGTCCACGGAAATGCTTTCGCTTCTGCTGGCAGTTTCGACGACGAAGATGGAGATACCGTTCTCGAGCGCGCGTAGTTGCTCCAGGCTTTCAACCTCTTCGAGCGGCGAGACCGGTAACGCTGCCAGCCTGAGAAGGCACTCGCGCGAATATGCGTAGACGCCGACATGTTCGAACACGCGGAAATGCGGTCCACGCGTCCGGGGGTAAGGAATCAACGAGCGAGAGAAATAGAGTGCAAGACCGCCCCCGTCTGTGACTACCTTCACGACGCCGGGGTCTTCGAACTCCGCGTCGTGGAAGACTTCCTTCTTCAGCGTGACGATGCCCGCCGTGGTGCCGCGGCGAAACGGCGCGACGACCTCTTCGAGCATGACGGGATCGAGCATGGGTTCGTCGCCCTGGATATTGACAATGACATCCGCTGGATCAGAGGCCACAGCCTCGGCCACCCGATCGGTGCCGGAGCGGTGATCAACGGAAGTCATGATGGCGCGGCCGCCGAATGCTTCGACGGCGCGGACGATCCGTAAATCGTCAGTCGCCACCACAACGTCATCCAGATTCGAAGCCTGCCAGGCGCGCTCGTAAACGTGCTGCACCATGGTCTTCCCATGGATGTCGGCGAGGGGTTTGCCCTCCAGCCGGGAGGACTTGTACCGCGCTGGGATCACCGCGATGACGCGCATCCTGCTCTAATCGTTCCTTTCAAAGTGGACCAGCCAGTCTTCGTTCCATACTACGTGTTTGATGGAGTAGCGGCGATAGGTGTAGATCACGTGGATCAGACCATCGGAAGACTGAAAGATCGACGGGTAGGAATATTCACCCGGATTCGATTCGAGCAGCGCCGGAGCGGACCACGTCTTGCCGCCATCCGTAGACCGCGCGATGTGCAACTGCGAACGCCCGCGCTCCTGATTATTCCAGGCAAGTATCAGGTTCCCGTTCTTCAGTGAGCAGAGCGAGATCGCAGCGTCCGGATTCTTGAAGTTGGTGGCCTTGGCGGCGCTCCACGTCATTCCGCGATCGAAAGATTCCGTCTGCAGCAGGCGGGGACCGGTGCGAAGAAACGCAAGCAGAGAGCCGTCCTTGCGTTGCGCGACGGTGGGTTGCTCGCCTTGCGACTGCGAATTGGGGATGTTCTTCGAACGCACCCAGGTCACGCCCGCGTCTTTCGTAATCACAAAAAAAGAGAGGTCCATGTTATTCCGCTCGTCACTTAAGGGAAGGACCAATTCACCCGAGGTGAGATTGATTGCCAGATTGCGGGGAAGCCATCCGGTAGTATCCATCGGGAAGAGCGTATCGGCGGACCATGTAAGGCCATTGTCTTCGGAAATCCGATAGAGAAGACGCGTG